>NZ_CP035103.1:1214354-1517942 GCF_006094695.1 Kocuria rosea
CGAGGCGACCCGGCTGCGGCTCGCCTGCGTCTACGCGTTCCGCCCGCGGTGGCGCGCTGTGGCGCAGGACCTGCTCGACGGGCTGCGTTCCTGAGAGGGCTCTCATGTTCTCATGCCCCCCTCAACCGGTTCCTGGACACTGGTGGGCATGAGGATCCTCTGGTCGGCAGTCTCCCTCCTGGTCGTCGCGGGCCTGGCGCTCCTGCTGTGGAACGCGGCGAGCGGCACGGACCGCGTGGAGGTCGTGCGCGGCGGTGTCTCCGTGAGCGGCAGCCCCGGTCCGGGACCGTCGGCCGGCACGGCGCCGCCGGCCGGGGACCCGTCGTCGTCGCCGTTCCCCACCGGCCCCGCGCAGGACGGGGGAGACGCCCCGGGACCGGACCGCGGGGACGCGGGGGGCTCCGCGGTGCCGGTCCCTCCGGTCGAGCCGCCGCCGGCCCCGCCCGCCCCGCCGGCCGCCCCCGATCCTGCCCCGCCCGCCGTCCCCGCACCCCCGGCCCAGGTCCCGCTGCCCGTGCAGCCCGCCCCGCTCGACGACGACTGGGACGACGACCGGGACGACGACCGGGACGACGACGTGGACGACTGAGCACCGGGTCCGGGGCGCCTGCCGGCCGTGGCGGGGCGCCCCGGCCCGGCCGGGCGGGACGGCACCGACAGGCCGGAGAACCCGGTCCGATCCGGGGCCGGCAGGACGGCTCCGGAGGTGCTGGAGAGGGGTGGCCGGCGATTTTGGTTCTCCCGAAACGTGCTGGTAGAGTCTTCGTCGTTGCCCCGATAGCTCAGTGGTAGAGCGCCATCTTGGTAAGATGGAGGTCCCGGGATCGATTCCCGGTCGGGGCTCTCGTGATGAGATCCTGTGGCCCGGCCGTCAAGGCCGTCAGCCGCGGTGTCCCATCCCTCTGGCGGTGTAGCTCAGCTGGTTAGAGCGCACGACTCATAATCGTGAGGTCGACGGATCGAGCCCGTCCACCGCTACGGCGAAAAGCCCGTGACCCCTCCGGTCACGGGCTTTTGTCGTCCCCGGGCGGACCGGTCACGGCGAGCGCAGCGGATCCCGGCGGCCACGGTGCAGGCCGATCTCGTAGGCGGTGAAGACGGCGAGCGTCAGCGCGATCAGCGGCAGGACGAACCACGCCATGGTCCACGTGAACCCCTCCAGGGCGTCGTGCTCGGTGGCCGCGAGCACCACGTAGCCGGTGTAGGCGGCGTACAGGGCCACGAACAGGGCGCCCTCCCAGCGGGCCACCGCGAACCCGGTGAACGCGATGGGGAGCAGGGCGACCGCGGCGGCCAGCATCACCGGGATGTCGAGGGCCACCGCGGCACCGGACACCGGGATGCCCCCGGGGGAGATCAGCGCCGGCAGGCCGAGCACCACCCCGATGTTGAAGATGTTGCTGCCCACCACGTTGCCCACGGCCAGGTCGCGCTCACCGCGGCGCACCGCGATGACGGAGGTCGCCAGCTCGGGCAGCGATGTCCCGACGGCCACCACGGTCAGCCCGACCACCAGGCTGCTGACCCCCAGGGACGTGGCGATGCTCACCGCCCCGTCGACGAGCAGGGTCGCGCCGGCGACCAGCAGGGCGATCCCCAGCAGCACGAGCAGCACGGACCGGGGGACCGAGGCCGGGGGCGGCTCCTCCTCGGTCCTGACGTCCTCGGCACCGCCGGTGCCGCCGCCGGCTCCGCGGTCCCCGGACGGCGCCGCCGCGGGAACGGGGGCACCGCGCCGGCCGATCACGACGGTCAGCACCGTGTGCAGCACCACGGCGGCGAGAAGGACCACTCCGTCCACCGCGCCGATCCGCCCGTCGAGGGACACGAGCAGCAGCCCGATCGACAGCACGACCATCCAGGGGAGGTCGAAGCGCACCAGCCGCTGCTTCACCGCCAGGGGAACGACGAGGGCGGAGAGCCCGAGGATGAGCAGGACGTTGACGATGTTGCTGCCGACCACGTTCCCGACGGCCAGGCCCGGCTCGTCGCGCAGCACGGCGCCGACGGTGACGGCGAGCTCCGGCGCCGACGTGGCGGCCGAGACCACGGTGAGCCCGACCACGAGGGAGGAGATCCCCACCCGCCGGGCGAGCGCGGACGCCCCCCGCACCAGGAGTTCTCCGCCGAGGACCAGCAGCGCCAGCCCTGCGACGATCCGGCCGACGTCCAGGAGATCCATGGGCAGGAGTGTACGTGCCCCGGACGGCGGCGCCCGGCGGGGCGGGGCGCGCCGCCGTAGACTGGACGGGTCCCGCCGCCCGCGCGCGGCCCGTCCAGCGAGGAGCTGCCATGCCCGTGAACCCCGATCTCGTCGGGCGGACCTACCCGCCGGCCGAGCCCTACAGCGTCGGACGGGAGGCGATCCGCGACTTCGCCCGCGCCGTCCAGGCCGCCCACCCCGCCCACCACGACGTCGAGGCGGCCCGGTCCCTCGGCCACCCCGACCTCGTGGCGCCCCCCACCTTCGCCATCGTGGTGGCCCAGCGCGCCGACGCCGCCCTGATCGCCGACCCCGAGGCCGGCATCGACTTCTCCCGCGTGGTCCACGCCGACCAGCGTTTCACCCACCACCGCCCGATCGTCGCCGGGGACGAGCTCGTGGCCGAGCTGCACGTCGACCAGGTCCGGGCCATGGGCTCCGGGGCGATGGTGACGTCCCGCGCCGAGATCCGCGCCGCGGACGGCGAGCACGTCGCCACCACCGTCTCGTCCCTGCTCGTGCGCGGAGAGGACCAGTGACCGTGAGCATCGCCTTCGACAGCCTCGAGAAGGGCCAGGAGATCGGGCAGCGCCGGATCGAGCTCTCCCGCGCGGACCTGGTCCGGTACGCGGGGGCCTCCGGGGACCTCAACCCCATCCACTGGAACGAGGAGTTCGCCCGCTCCGTGGACCTGCCCGACGTCATCGCCCACGGGATGCTCACGATGGGCGCGGCCGTGCAGCTCGTGACCGACTGGGCCGGTGACCCCGGCGCCGTGGTCGACTACCAGACGCGCTTCACCAAGCCGGTGGTCGTCCCCAACCGGTTCGGGACCGCGGTCGAGGCCTCCACGGCCCTCACGGTGTCCGGGAAGATCGGCGCCCTCGACGACGCCGCCCGCACCGTGCGCGTCGACCTCACCGTGACCGCCCCCGACCTCTCCGCGGAGGGAGCCGACCCGGCGACCGCCGCGGCGCTGAAGGTGCTGGTCAAGGCCCAGGCCGTGGTGCGGCTGGCGTGAGTCCGGGCCGGGGCACCGCGGGCCGCCCGATAGGGTGGTCGCCATGACGTCCCCTCGCATCGCAGACCTCACGACCGCCGCCGTGGGCGGGCCCGCCCGCGACTACGTGCGGGCGGAGTCCGAGCAGGCGGTCGTCGACGCCGTGGCGGCGGCCGACGCCGCCGGGCGGGACGTGCTCGTGGTGGGCGGCGGCTCCAACCTCATCGCGGCCGACGCCGGGTTCGCGGGCACCGTGGTGCACGTGCTCTCGCGCGGCGTCGAGGTCCTCGCCGAGGATCCCGCCGGCGCCCTCCTCGAGGTCCAGGCCGGCCACCCGTGGGACGAGCTCGTGGCGCAGGCCGTGGCCGAGGGGCTGGTCGGCATCGAGGCCCTGGCCGGGATCCCCGGCACCACGGGTGCCACCCCGGTGCAGAACGTGGGGGCCTACGGCCAGGAGGTGGCCCAGACCGTCGAGCTGGTGCGGGTCTGGGACCGCCGGGAGCGGCGCGTGCGGGACTTCGCCCCGGCCGACCTGGCGTTCTCCTACCGGGACTCGGCCCTCAAGCGCAGCACGGTGGCCGGCTCCCCGCGCCACGTGGTGCTCGCCGTGCGGTTCCGGCTCGAGCGCGGTACTGAGAGCGCCCCGGTGCGCTACGGCGAGCTCGCCCGCCGGCTCGGCGTCCAGGTGGGGGAGCGCGCCCCGCTGGAGCGGGTGCGGGAGACGGTCCTGGCCCTGCGCGCGGGCAAGGGCATGGTCCTCGACCCGGAGGACCGCGACACCTACAGCACCGGGTCCTTCTTCACGAACCCCATCCTCCCGGCCGACGCCCTGGGGGAGCGGCTGCCCGCCGACGCCCCCCGCTTCCCCGTGGTGGACGCCGCGGGGCGCCCGCTCGAGGACCGGGTCAAGCTCTCCGCCGCGTGGCTCATCGACCACGCCGGCTTCGGCAAGGGCTTCGGCCTGCCCGGGACCCGCAACGAGCTCCTGGACCTCGACGGCGCCGCCGTCGCCGGGGGCCGCGCCTCGCTGTCCACCAAGCACACGCTCGCCCTCACCAACCGCGGCGGCGCCTCCGCCCAGGACCTCATGGCGCTGGCCCGGACGGTGCGCGACGGCGTCGCGTCCGTCTACGGGGTGGACCTCGTCGCCGAGCCCGTCATCGTGGGCACGGCGGTCTGAGGCGGCGGCCGTGAGCAGCCTCGAGGAGGAGATCGCCCAGGGGGAGAGCTCCGACAGCCGTGTGCGGCAAGCCCTCGGCCGGCTGCGCCGCTGGTCCCGCGGCCACCCCCTGCTGTTCGTGGCCTACCGGACGCTCGTGACGGTCCTCGGGGGCGTCTTCGTGCTGGCGGGCCTGATCATGCTCGTGACGCCCGGCCCGGGGTGGCTCGCCATCTTCCTGGGGCTCGGCATCTGGGGCACCGAGTTCCACTGGGCGCACCGGCTCAACCAGTGGGCGAAGGGCCAGGTGATGCGCGGCTGGCGGTGGTGGCTGGCGCGCACCGCCGAGGGGCGGCACCGCCGGGCCCTCGCCGGGACGGGCAACCTCGTGCCGGGCCCCCGGCACCTGCGGTCCCCGGGAGCCTGAGCCGGGACGGCCTCCTGCCGGGGAGCCCCCCCGCGGCCGCGGTCGCACGGGCCCGCGCCGGTGCGCGCGATGACGCCTCCGGACGGGCCCTCCCGGTCAGCGGGAGCGGCCGAGCTGCGCGGCCACCAGCTCCAGCGCGTGCTCGGCCGGGATCCCGAGGTCCGCGATCTCGTCGGCGAAGCGCCGGGCGGCCTGCACCGCCAGGTCCTCGGTCCGGTCGGCGGCGCGCACGAAGCTACCCCGGCGGCCCCGGGTCTCGATCACGCCGGCGGCCTCGAGCTCGCGGTAGGCCTTGGCCACGGTCCCGGCCGCGAGGCCGAGCGCCTCGGCGAGCCGGCGCACCGGTGGGAGCCGGGTGCCCGCCGGCAGGGTGCCGTCCGCGCGGCCCTGCTGGACGCGGTGCCTGAGCTGCTCGGAGGGCGGGCGGTCGTCGCCCGCGTCGAGCGACAGCCCCGGCGGGATCGAGATCTCCTCCACCGGCTACAGGGTGCCGGTGGCGATGCGCAGCATGCGGCGCAGCGGCTCGGCCGCGCCCCACAGCAGCTGGTCGCCGATCGTGAAGGCGCTGATGTAGCCCGGCCCCATGGCGAGCTTGCGGATCCGGCCCACGGGGATGTCCAGGGTGCCGGAGGTCGCCACGGGGGTGAGGTCCCGCATCGAGTCCTCCTTGGTGTTGGGCACCACGGTGGCCCACTCGTTGTCGGCGTCGACGATCCGCTCGATCTCGTCCACGGGCAGGTCCTCCCGCAGCTTGATCGTGAGGGCCTGGGAGTGCGAGCGCATCGTGGCGATCCGCACGCACAGCCCGTCCATGGGCACCCAGTCCTGGGCGTACCGGTCCGTGCGGCCGAGGATCTTGTTGGTCTCGGCCGCGGACTTCCACTCCTCGCGGGACTGTCCGTTGCCGAGGTCGGCGTCGATCCAGGGGATGAGGGAGCCGGACAGGGGCGCGCCGAACATCGAGGTGTCGAGGGCGTCGCCGCGCTGGGCGGCGAGCACCTTGCGGTCGATGTCCAGGATCGCCGAGGCGGGATCGGCCAGCTCGTCCGCGACGACGCCGTGGAGGGCGCCGAACTGCGCCAGCACCTCGCGCATGTGCCGGGCCCCGCCGCCGGAGGCGGCCTGGTAGGTCATCGACGTGGCCCACTCCACGAGGTCGTTGCGGAACAGCCCGCCGAGACCCACGAGCAGGCAGGAGACCGTGCAGTTGCCGCCCACGAAGTCCTTGACGCCGCTCGCGAGACCGCGGTCGATGACGTCCCGGTTGACGGGGTCCAGGACGATGATCGCGTCGTCGTTCATCCGCAGGGTCGACGCCGCGTCGATCCACAGACCGTCCCAGCCGGCGGCGCGCAACCTCCCGTGCACGTCCTTGGTGTAGTCCCCGCCCTGGGCGGTGACGACGATCGGGAGCTTCGCCAGGGTCTCGAGGTCGTAGGCGTCCTGCAGCGTGCCGGCGTCCCCGGCGAAGGACGGGGCGGGCCGGCCGGCGCTGGAGGTGGAGAAGAACACCGGGGTGATGCCCCCGAAGTCCCCCTCCTCCTGCATGCGCTGCATGAGCACGGAACCCACCATGCCCCGCCAGCCGACGAACCCTACCGAATCACCAGAGCTAAAAGTCATGGCCCCCAGTCTAGTGGGCGCGGTGCAGGGCCCAGCGCCGGCGCTTCTCCTTCACCTTCTGCGCCGGCGGGAGCTCGAGGCCGGGCACCACCAGGTCCCCGTACTGCGGGAAGCGGTGGAGGTAGTCCTGGACGTAGGTGCACGTGGGGCGCACCGCGACGCCCTGCTCCCGGAAGCCGTCCAGCAGGAGCGTGACGAGGGTGCGCGCGTAGCCCTGCCGGCCGAACTGCTCGCCGATGATGGTGTGCTGGAGCTCGACCGTGCCGTCCTCGTGGTCCTGGAAGCCCTCGAAGCCGATGAACTGCTCCCCCCGCCACAGCTCATAGCGGTCGAGGTCCGTGTTCTTCACGACGCGCAGCTGCTCGTCGTCCCGGATCGCGGGGTCGGGGTGCCGGTCGGTCACGGTGTTCCTCCTGGTCGTGGTGCAGCTCACGCTACCGGAGCCGCCGGGCTACCGGAACCGGGCGTCCCTCCGCCCGGTCCCCGCCGGCCGCGCGTGCGCCGCTCGATCCGGTAGCCCAGGCCCGTGCGGGACACCGACGGGCCGAGGACCGGCTCCGTGGCCCACCCGTCGTCGAGCACCGGGGCGTGTGTGTCCCCGTCCGCGTCGAGGTCGATGACGGTCACGAGCGCCTCCGTCACGGGGTGCTCGGCGTCGGCCAGGGCCTGCCGGTAGACCTCGCCGCCGCCGATCACCCAGATGCGCTCCGCGCCGGGGCTCGTCCGGGCCAGGCGCACGGCCTCGGCGTACGAGGGTGCCGTCAGCACCGCGCCGGGATCCTCGCCCCGGGCCACCCGGCCGGGGGAGGAGGTGATGACGATGTTGGTCCGTCCGGGCAGGGGCCGGAAGCGCTCCGGGAAGGACTCCCACGTGCGCCGGCCCATGATCACGGGGTGGCCGGTCGTCGTGCGCCGGAAGAACGCCATGTCCTCCGGCAGCGACCAGGGCATCGCCCCGGCGCGGCCGATGACGCCGTCGGCGGTCTGCGCCCAGATCGCCCCGATCGCCCCGGTCGTCCCGGCGGTCATACGGCCACCGGGGCCTTGATCGCGGGGTGGTGGCGGTAGTCGAGGACCTCGAAGTCCTCGAGCTCGTAGTCGAAGACGGTGGCGGGCCGCCGGGCGAGCCGCAGCTGCGGATAGGGGTAGGGGTCCCGGGAGAGCTGCTCGCGGACCTGCGCCACGTGGTTGTCGTAGACGTGGCAGTCCCCGCCGGTCCAGACGAACTCCCCGGGCTCCAGGCCGGTCTGCTGGGCGATCATGACGGTGAGCAGCGCGTAGGAGGCGATGTTGAAGGGCACGCCCAGGAACATGTCCGCGGAGCGCTGGTAGAGCTGGCAGGACAGCCGCCCCGGCCCGTCCTTCCGGGGCTCGACGTAGAACTGGAACAGGGCGTGGCACGGCGGCAGGGCCATCTCGTCCACCTCGGCGGGGTTCCACGCGGTCACCACGTGGCGCCGGGAGTCGGGGTTCGTGCGGATCTGCTCCACGACCTTGGCGATCTGGTCGATCGACCCGCCGCCGGGGGTGGGCCAGGACCTCCACTGCACGCCGTAGACGGGTCCGAGCTCCCCGTCCCGGTCCGCCCACTCGTCCCAGATGGTCACACCGCGCTCCTGCAGCCACCGCACGTTCGAGTCCCCGCGCAGGAACCACAGCAGCTCGAGGGCCACCGACCGGAAGTGCACCCGCTTGGTGGTCAGCAGCGGGAAGGACTCCGCCAGGTCGAAGCGGATCTGGCGCCCGAAGACGCTGCGCGTCCCGGTGCCCGTGCGGTCGGACTTGTGCACCCCCTGCTCCAGGACCTCGCGCAGGAGGTCCTCGTAGGGCGTCGGCACCGGGGCGGGCACGGGGTCGGGGGCGGTCATGCGGGTCTCCTCGGGGGAAGTCGGGGCGGGCCGGGCGGTCCGTGGCGGGTGGCTCGTGGCGGGTGGTGCGCTGCGGTCCCGGCGGTTGCGGGACGGTGCGCCGCGGGTCCTGCGGCGCCGGGCCGGGGGTCAGTCGTCGAAGGGCTTCACGAGCTCCACGGAGACCACCCGCCGGCGGTGCCGGCGGGAGACCTGCAGCACGATCATCTCGCCGGGGGAGAGGTACGGGTCCTTGGCCGGCAGCTGCGCGGCGAGCTCTGGGCTCGCGTGCCGGGCGATGACCTTGAGGACCGTGGGCAGCACCGGGCGGTGCGTGCACAGCGCCACCGGCGTGTCCTTGTCGAACATGGTCTGGGCCACGGCGGCCGCCTTCTTGGGGTGGCGCTTGTGCGAGGCCTCCGTGAGCTGCGGGCGCTCCCGCACGGAGACCCCGGCCTTGCGCGCGTACGGCACCACGGTGGACAGGCAGCGCAGCCAGGGGGACGTGAGGACCCGCTCGGGGGACCACGCCCGGAGCAGCCGGGTCACGGCGAGGGCCTGGCGCTTGCCGGTCGCGGCTTCGCCTTGGCGTGGCGCACCACGATCGCCGGGCGCGTGGCGAGGTCCCCGCGCTCGTGCAGGTCCACCAGGGCCGCCAGCGGCTCCCGGTCGGAGGGGTTGGTCAGCATCCGGTGCGCGTCCTCGGGCGAGACCCAGCGGACGGCGTCCACCTCCTTGCCATCGGGCTCGGGCCGTGCGCCGGGGCCGAACTCCGCGGCCCAGTAGTGCACGTCCTTGCACCCGTCCTTGACGTCGTAGCGGATCGTGGGCAGGGGCACGCCCAGGCGCGGCAGCAGGCCGATCTCCTCGCTGACCTCCCGGTGGGCGGTCTCGGGCAGCGTCTCGCCGTCGTCCTGCTTGCCCTTGGGGAAGGACCAGTCGTCGTAGCGCGGCCGATGGATGACCAGCACCTCGAGCCCGCCGCCCGTCCGGCGCCAGCACAGGCACCCGGCCGCGAGCACGTCGGCGGGCCGCCCGCTCCCGGCCGCGCCGCTCGTGCCGGTCCTGCCGCCCGCCCGGCCGGGGCTCTCGGCCGGGCGCTGCTCGGTGGTCTTCTCTGCGGTCCTGGGCATGGCCCCTCTTTCGTCCCCTGTCCGTGGTGCACGGGCGTGCCGGGGCCCGCGGTCCGGACCGTCGGGCGGCACCCCCACGATGCTACCGCTGACCCGTTCCACCGCCGACTAGATCGTCGGCCGGCCGAGGGCCCGGCTGCGCAGCAGGTGCTCCTGGACGTCCACGAGCGGGTTCCCCTCGGCGTCCCGGTGGTGGCGGGTCCACACGCCCTCGGCGTCCAGGTGCCAGCTGGCCGTGGCGTCCGAGACGTAGCGGGCGAGCAGCCGCACGAGCGCGGCCGCCTGCTGGGGGTCCGTGATCCGCACCAGGGTCTCCACCCGGCGGTCGAGGTTGCGGTGCATCATGTCCGCCGAGCCGATGTAGACGAGGGGATCGCCGGCGTTGCAGAACGCGAAGACCCGGGAGTGCTCCAGGAACCGGCCCAGCACCGAGCGGACCCGGATGTTCTCGCTCAGCCCCGGCACCCCGGGGCGCAGGGCGCAGATCCCGCGGACCACCACGTCCACGGGCACCCCGGCCTGCGAGGCCCGGTAGAGGGCGTCGATCACGGCCTCGTCCACGATCGAGTTGCACTTGACCTGGATCCGGGCCGGGCGGCCGGCCCGGTGGTGGCGGATCTCGGCCTCCACGAGGTCGACGAGCCCGGAGCGCACGGAGCGGGGCGCCACGAGCAGGCGCTGGAAGGTGGTCTTGGGCGCGTAGCCGGAGAGCTGGTTGAAGAGCCGGGAGACGTCCTCCCCGACCTCCGGGTCGCACGTGAGCAGCCCCAGGTCCTCGTAGAAGCGCGCGGTGGAGGGATGGTAGTTGCCGGTGCCGATGTGCACGTACCGGCGCAGCCCGTGCTCCTCCTGGCGGACCACGAGGGAGAGCTTGCAGTGGGTCTTCAGCCCCACGATGCCGTAGACCACGTGCACCCCGGCCTGCTCGAGCTTGCGGGCCCAGGAGATGTTGGCCTGCTCGTCGAAGCGGGCCTTGATCTCCACCAGCGCCAGCACCTGCTTGCCGGCCTCGGCGGCGTCGATGAGTGCGTCCACGATGGGGGAGTCGCCAGAGGTCCGGTACAGGGTCTGCTTGATGGCCTGGACCTTCGGGTCCGCGGCGGCCTGCTCCAGGAAGGCCTGGACGCTCGTGGCGAACGAGTCGTAGGGGTGGTGCAGCAGCACGTCCCGGGCCCGGGTCGCGGCGAAGACGTCCGCCGCCTTGGCGGTCTCCGCGGCGTTGAGGTAACGGGAGGTGTGGGCCACGTGGCGGGGGTAGTGCAGCTCCGGGCGGTCGATGCCGGCGATGACCCCCAGCCCGCGCAGGTCCAGCGGGGCGGGCAGCCGGTAGATCTCGGACTCGTCGATGCCCAGCTCGGAGACGAGCAGCTCGAGCACCTCCGTGCTGATGCTGTCGGTGACCTCCAGACGCACCGCGGGACCGAAGCGGCGGCGCAGCAGCTCCTTCTCCAGGGCCTGCAGGAGGTTCTCGGCGTCGTCCTCCTCGACCTCCAGGTCCTCGTTGCGGGTCACGCGGAACACCTGGTGCTCCTCGACCTCCATCCCGGGGAACAGGTCGTCCAGGTGCTGGGCGATGACGTCCTCGAGCGGGATGAACCGGGCCTGGCCGTTCGGCAGGCGCGAGGCCCGGGACCCGTCCACCGACAGCAGCCGGGGCAGCTGGTCCGGGACCTTCACGCGGGCGAACAGCCGCTTGCCCGACTGCGGGTTGCGGACCATCACGGCCAGGTTGAGGCTCAGCCCGGAGATGTAGGGGAACGGGTGGGCCGGGTCCACGGCCAGCGGCGTGAGGATGGGGAACACCTGCCGGTGGAAGTCCCCGGTGATCCGCTCCCGGGTGGCGGCGTCCAGGTCCTCCCAGCCGACCAGGTGGATGTTCTGCCGGGTCAGCTCGGGCCGCACCAGGTCGTGGAAGGCCCGCGCGTGCCGCTCCTGCAGCTCGTGGGCGCGCGCGGCGATGGTGGCCATCTGCTCCGCGGGGGAGTGCCCGGAGGCGGCCGGCCGGGCGATGCCCGTGGCGATGCGCCGCTTGAGCCCGGCCACCCGGACCATGAAGAACTCGTCCAGGTTGGAGGCCACGATGGACAGGAAGTGCACCCGCTCCAGGAGGAAGAGGTCCGGGTCCTCCGCCAGCTCCAGGACCCGGGAGCTGAACGCCACCCAGCTGGCCTCGCGGTCCAGGAAGCGCTCGGGCCCGTGCCGGCCCTCCAGCACCTGCCGGGCCGCGGGCACGGGGTCGTCGATCCGGTCCCGGTCCCCGTGGCTCCGGGCGGAGTCGGGGAGCTCGTCGGGGCCCCCGGGGGGTGCGGTGCCGGACCCGGCGGCCGGGGCCCCGGGGGCGCCCGGGGCCGGCGCGGACTGCGGGCTGTCCTGCTGGTGGGTGGTCATCACGGTCCTGTCTCGTCGTGCCCGCCCCGGCGGTCCGGGCGCGGGAGGATCGGGTGGCGGGTCAGCCGGGGAGGGTGCCGGCGTACATCACGTCGAGGTGCCAGGGCCGGAACCCCAGCGCCTCGTACAGCCGCATCGCGGCGGCGTTGTCCCCGTCCACGTAGAGCATGACCTCGTCGAGCCCCTGCCGGGCGAGGTGGTTGACGCCGGCGGCGGTCAGCGCCCGGCCCAGCCCCGTGCCCTGGTGCCCGGGGGCCACGCCCACGGCGTACACCTCGCCGAGGGGACCGCGCTCGGCGTCGGCGGCGTGCACCTTGGTCCAGTGGAAGCCGGCCACGGTCCCGGGCTCGTCCTCCCGGACGGCGAGCAGGAAGCCGGCGGCGTCGAACCACGGCTCGGCCTCCCGCTGCCGGAGGTCGTCGAGGGTCATCCTGCCCTGCTCCGGGTGCTCGGCGAAGGCGGCCGCGTTGACCCGCAGCCACTCCTGCTCGTCGCGGCCGGGCTCGAACGCCCGCAGGCGGAAGCCCTCGGGCATCGCCTCCGGGAGGGGCAGGTCCGCCGCGCCGCGCAGCGGGCGCAGCAGCCGGTGCAGGTCCCGCACGGGGGCCAGGCCGTGCCGGGCGGCGAGCGCGGCGGCGGCGGGGTGCCCGCCGTGCGCCCAGGCGCGCACCGTGCCGGTGGTCCCGGCGGCCACGGCGCCGGCCAGCGCCGCGCCGATCCCGGCGCCGCGGTGGGCGGGGCCGACCACGAGCTCCACGAGGTGGGCGCCGTCGGGCTCGGGCACGCGCACGGCGGCGCCGAGGAGCTCCCCCTCGCGCGAGCGCGCCAGGACGGTGCGGACCCGGCCGTCGCGCGCCGAGCGCAGGTCCACCAGGGTCTGGTCGGAGAACGGCGGGTCGCCGTCCGCGGCGGCGGCGCGGGACGCGAGCGCCACGATCTCCTCGGCCGGCGGGACGTCCGGGCGGTCGAGGTCGTACGGCACGGAACGGGACATGGGGACCTCCTGCGGAACGGGATGGGGCGCACGGACCGGGTCGGGAGGTGCTCAGCCCTCCCGGGCCCGCGTCGTGGCGAAGCTGTAGCCCACGTTACGCACCGTGGTGATCAGGTGCTCGTGGTCCGCGCCCAGCTTGGCGCGCAGGCGCCGCACGTGCACGTCCACGGTGCGGGTGCCGCCGTAGTAGTCGTAGCCCCAGACCTCGCTGAGCAGCTGGGCGCGGGTGAAGACCCGCCCCGAGTGCTGGGCCAGGTACTTCAGCAGCTCGAACTCCTTGTAGGTGAGGTTCAGGGGCTGGCCGTTGACGTGCGCGGAGTAGGCGGCGTCGTCGATGACCACGGAGCCCGCGCGGATGCGGGTGTCGTCCTCGGGGACCTCGGCCGTGCGGGAGGAGGCCAGGCGCAGCCGCGCCTCGACCTCCGCGGGGCCGGCGGTGTCGAGCACGACGTCGTCGACCATCCAGTTCGCGGCCACGGCCGCCATCCCGCCCTCGGTGAGAACCATCAGCAGCGGCGCGGCCAGACCCTTGGCCGTGAGCAGCTGCGCGAGGTTGCGGGCGGTGATCAGGTCGGTGCGCCCGTCCAGCAGGACCACGTCCGGGGACCGGCCGTCGAGGCTGCCGGACACGGTCCGCGTCGGGGCGACCGAGACCTTGTGGTTGAGCAGGTCGAGGGCCGGGAGCACCGATGCCGAAGGTCCGTCCGCGTCGGTCAGCATCAGGATCTGGAACACTCGTGCTTCTCCACTCTGGCGTACGGACTGAGCTGTCAGTATAGGTCCGGGCGGGCGACCGGCTCCGCGACCCCGCCGGTCCGGAGCGTCCCGCGGCCCGTGCCCGCCCGCACCCCGCGCCCGGTTCCCGGTCCTGCACCCGGTCCCGGCGCTCCGCCCGCGCCCCGCGGCGAGCCGCTATCGTTGCTCGTGTCCGCCCGGGCGCAGGTCCCGACCCCCGACAGTGCAGGAACCCGATCACCATGAGATACGCCATGATCGCCGCGTGCAGCGTGGCCGTGCTGGTGGCGGCCCTCGTGGCGGTCGCGGTCGCCGGGCCCGCGCCGCTGGTGCTGGCGCTGGGCATGTCCGTGGTCATCGGCTTCGGCTGGCCGGCGGCCACCGGCATCGCGGCGAGGCACCGCCACAACGTGATCATGACCGCCGCCGGCGTCGCCGCGGCCCTGCTCGTGCAGTTCCTGCCCGGCCAGCAGCTCGTGTGGCTGCCCGCCGTCGTCGGCGTGGCCCTCATGACGGTGTTCGCGGCGGAGCTGGTGCGCGGCGAGGGCGCCGAGCACCGGCTCGAGTCCGCGATCGCCTCCACGGCGGGCGTGCTGGCGGCGGTCAGCTCCTCCGGCTGGATCGCCCTGGCCGGCGACTACCGGGCCACGGGCCCGGACCCCGCCCTGCTCGTGGTGGTCGGCGCCGTCCTGGCCGCGCTGGTGGCCCTCGTGGGCGGGCGCGTCATCGCGGCGGCCCCGAAGAGCTCGCCCAAGCGGGGCGTCGTGGCCCTCGGCGTGACCCCCGTGGCGTTCCTCGGGGTGGGGGCCGTGTTCACTGCCCGGCTGGTGAGCACCGTGGTAGTTTAGGGCCATGCTTGCACTCGAAATCTTCTACCTCGCCCTGCTCGGCATCTCTGGCCTGTTCATCGCCGGGATCTCCCTGAAGGTGGTCCTCGGACTGTTCAAGGGACAGCACTAGTCCCGTGCCGATCGAGATCCCTTCGGATCTGCTGCCCGAGCTCGTCCCCTTCGCCTGGCTGCTGGGCACCTGGGAGGGCGACGGCTTCATGGGCTACGGCGAGGTCGAGCAGCGGCCGTTCCGGCAGCGCGTGACCTTCGAGCAGAACGGGCTGCCGTTCCTCGACTACCGGGCGCAGACCACACTCCTCGACGACGAGGGGCAGCCGATGCGCCCGGCCACCGTGGAACAGGGCTTCTGGCAGCTCGACCGCACCCTCGAGGACGGCGACGTGGGCCCCGGGATGCTCCCGCCGGACCTCGTGCCCGTGCTCCAGGGCGCCGAGGACGTGGAGCGGATGCGCAACGCGGACGGCGGCTTCGACGTCCTCGTGACCCTGACCCACCCCGGCGGCGTCGCCGAGCTCTACGCCGGGCAGATCAAGGGCCCGCGGATCGACCTCGCCACCGACGCCGTGATCCGCGCCCGCGGGGCCAAGGAGTACAGCTCCTCGACCCGCATGTACGGCCTGGTCCACGGCGACCTGTTCTGGGCCTGGGACATGGCCGCGCTCGGCGAGCCCCTGACCACCCACGCCTCCGCGCAGCTGCGGAAGATCGGCTGAGTTCCGTGACCGAGCACCGTTCCCCCCTGCTCCACCGGCCGGGCGCCGTCGAGGCCGAGGGCCTGGACCGCGGGGTGGCCGCCCACTACGGCGACCCGCTGCGCGAGCAGCGCTCCCTCGTGCGCACCCCCGGCACCGTGGTGGACCTCTCCCACAAGGGCGTCGTGACCGTCACCGGGCCCGACCGGCTCAGCTGGCTCACCACCCTCTCCTCCCAGGTGCTCACCGGGCTCGAGCCCGGGCGCAGCACCGAGACCCTCTTCCTGTCCGTGCAGGGGCGGATCGAGCACGCCCCCCACGTGGTGGACGACGGCACCAGCACCTGGCTGATCACCGAGGCCGACGAGACCGCGGCCCTGGTGGCGTGGCTCGAGCGCATGCGCTTCGCGCTGCGCGTCGAGATCGAGGACCGCACCGGGCAGTGGGCCGTGCTCGGCGCCACGGGCCCCGTGCCCGGCCTGCCCGCCACGGTCGTGTGGCGGGACCCCTGGCCCCACGTCGCCCCCGGCGGGTGGAGCTACGCCGTCCTCGACGGGCCCCACCCCGGCGAGGAGCGCACCTGGTGGGAGCACCTCGTGCCCCGCGACGAGCTCGACGCCCTGACCCTCGACCTCCCCCTCGCCGGCGCGTGGGCCGCCGAGGCGCTGCGGATCGCCGCGTGGCGCCCCCGCCTGGGCGCCGAGACGGACGAACGGACGATCCCGCACGAGCTCGACCTCCTGCGCACCGCCGTGCACCTGGCCAAGGGCTGCTACAAGGGCCAGGAGACCGTCGCACGGGTGCACAACCTCGGGCACCCGCCCCGCCGGCTGGTGCTGCTCGACCTCGACGGGTCGGAGCACACGCTGCCCGCCGCCGGGGCCGAGGTGGTCGCGGGGGAGCGCACGGTGGGGCGCGTCACCTCCGTGCAGCTCCACCACGAGCAGGGTCCCATCGCCCTGGCCGTGCTCAAGCGCACCGTCGATCCCGCCGCCGAGCTCGTCGTCACCGACGGCGAGCAGCGGTGGGCCGCGGCGCAGCAGGTCGTCGTGCCGCCGGACGCCGGGCAGGTGGTCGGCCGGCAGACGGGCTTCCTCCGCGGACCCCGCCCCTGACCTCGCCGGACCCCGGGACTCCCGTCACCGACGTCCGCCCCGGGCCCGGAGCGGCGCGGGACCGGGCCCCGGGCGGCGCGGACCCGCAGGCCTGACCGACCGGGGCCGCCGCCCGCCTCAGCGGCCGAAGAGGACGCGGGCCTCGTCCCAGCGGTCCTGGGGAACGGTCTTGAGCCCCTCGAGGGCCTCGGCGAAGTCGACGCGGACCATGTCGGTGCCGCGGATGGCGACCATCCGCCCCCACTGCTTCTCGTGCACGAGGTCGACCACGGACATCCCGAAGCGGGTGGCGAGCACGCGGTCGAAGCCCGTGGGGGCGCCCCCGCGCTGGATGTGCCCGAGCGTGGTGTTGCGGGTCTCGATGCCGGTGAGGCGCTCGATCTCCTGCGTGACGTACTCCCCGATCCCGCCCAGGCGCGGACGGCCGTCGGCCTCGGTGCCCTTCCCGGCGAGCACGTCCTCCCGGTCCTCGGGGATGAACCCCTCCGCGACGACCACCAGCGGGGAGCGGCCGCGGTCGTAGACCTCCTGCACCCACGCGCAGACCTGGTCCATGGAGACCTTCTGCTCCGGGATCAGCACCGCGTGCGCGCCGGCGGACATGCCCGAGTGCAGCGCGATCCACCCGACGTGGCGGCCCATGACCTCGGCGACCATGCACCGGTGGTGGGACTCCCCGGTGGTGCGCAGCCGGTCCATGGCGTCGGTGGCGATGGACACGGCCGTGTCGAAGCCGAAGGTGTAGTCCGTGGCCTGCAGGTCGTTGTCGATGGTCTTGGGCACCCCCACCACGGGCAGCCCGGCGTCGGCCAGGCGCTTGGCGCCGGCCAGGGTGCCCTCCCCGCCGATGGCCACGATCGCGTCCACCGCGTGGCGCTCGAGCATCACCCCGATGTTCTCCGGCCCGCCTCCGGGCCCGGAGTAGGGGTTCGTGCGGGAGGTGCCGAGGATGGTCCCGCCCTCCCGGGCGAGGCCGCGGACCCGGGTGCGGGGCAGGTCCATGATGTCGCCCTCGAGCACCCCGCGCCAGCCGTCGCGGAAGCCCACGAACTCGTGGCCGTAGGTCTTGATCCCGTGCAGCACGGCGCCGCGGATCACCGCGTTGAGTCCGGGGCAGTCCCCGCCGCTGGTCAGCAGTCCGATCTTCATCCGTACAGTCTCCTCCGGGTGGGCGGGGCGTGCGTGGCGGCCGGACGTGCGCCGGCACGCCCAGTCTAGTGAGTCCGGGCCCGGGCGGCAGGGCCGGGCCCGGCCGTGTTGACCCCCGGCGCCGCCCGCCGGCCTGCGGCCTAGACTTCCGGGAAGAGGGCCCCGACGGGCCCGGAAGGAGGGGTGGCGTTGAACACGGACAAGGAACCGGCCCGGGAGAACCTGCGGGAGTTCATCGACAAGCTGGTCGACCAGGGGTACACGGTGCGGGACGGGCAGTCCCCGGACCCGGATCTCATCGACCCGGGGGGATCGGCCGTGGAGACCTGGCGGGAGGACTACCCGTACGACGAGCGGCTGTCGCGCGAGGAGTACGAGCTCGAGAAGTACCAGCTGCAGATCGAGCTGCTGAAGTTCCAGTACTGGGGCCAGGACCACGACCTCCAGCACGTCATCGTGTTCGAGGGCCGGGACGCCGCCGGCAAGGGCGGGACGATCAAGCGGTTCACCGAGCACCTGAACCCGCGCGCCGCCCGGGTGGTGGCCCTGACGAAGCCCTCGGACCGGGAGCGGGGCCAGTGGTACTTCCAGCGCTACATCCAGCACCTGCCCACGGCGGGGGAGATCGTGATGTTCGACCGCTCCTGGTACAACCGCGCCAACGTCGAGCGCGTCATGGGCTTCTGCACGGACCCGCAGTACGAGCAGTTCATGGCCCAGGCGCCCGTCTTCGAGAAGATGCTCGTGGACTCCGGCATCCACCTCACCAAGTTCTGGTTCTCCGTGACCCAGCACGAGCAGCGCACCCGGTTCGCGATCCGCCAGATCGACCCCGTGCGCCGGTGGAAGCTCTCGCCCATGGACCTGGCGTCCCTGGACCGGTGGGAGGACTACACCGAGGCGAAGGAAGAGATGTTCCTGCGCACGGACACCGACCACGCCCCGTGGATCACGGTGAAGTCCAACGACAAGAAGCGCGCCCGGCTCAACGCGATGCGCTTCTTCCTGGACCAGTTCGACTACGAGGACAAGGACCCGGACGTGGTCTATCCCCCCGACCCGCTGATCGTGCGCCGCGGCCTGGAGGCCGTCGGCGACTGAGGTGCGGCCCGGGGACGCGGGACGACGACGGCGCCGCCCGTCCCCTTCCGGGGGCGGGCGGCGCCGGTGCGCGGCGGTCGCGGCTCAGCGGCCGGGGCGGTCCACCAGGACGGTGTTGGCGGCGGCGTTGACGGCGGTCACGGCCAGGACCGACGGCCAGGCCCCGATCCGCCGGGCCAGCGGGTGGGAGAGCCCGAAGCCCAGGACGTAGAGCGCGGCGAGCGCCGCCGTGGTGCCCGGCCCGCCGCGGTGCCACCACGTGTGGGCGGCCGCCGCGCCGGCCGCGGCCAGCACCGCCCCGCCCAGGGGGCGGACGCCGGTCGCCCGGGCGGTGGCGTACCCGCCGATCAGCCCGGCGCTCACGAGCGCCGCCGCGGGCACCTGCTCCGCCGCGGCCACGGCGGTGTCCCGGGCGTCCGTCGCGGCGCTCACGCGGCGCCGCCCAGGTACTCCTGGAGCCGGCGCAGGCCCTCCGCGAGGTCGTCGTCGCCGAGGGCGTAGGACAGGCGCAGGAAGCCGGAGGGGCCGAACGCCTCGCCGGGCACCACGGCCACCTCCGCCTGCTCCAGGATCAGCTCGGCCAGCTCGGCGGAGGTCTGCGGCGTCGCGTCGCCGAAGCGCCGGCCGAGCAGGCCCCGCACGTCCGCGTAGGCGTAGAACGCGCCGGTCGGGGTGGGGCACTCCACGCCGTCGATGGCGTTGAGGGCCTCGACCATGACCCGGCGGCGGCGGTCGAAGGCCTCCCGCATCCGGTGGGCCTCGTCGAGCGGGCCGGACACGGCCGCCAGCGCGGCCCGCTGGGCCACGTTGTTGACGTTGGAGGTCAGGTGGGACTGCAGGTTCGTGGCCGCCTTGATGACGTCGGGGGCACCGATCATCCAGCCCACCCGCCAGCCGGTCATCGCGTACGTCTTGGCCACGCCGTTGAGGACGACCACGTTCTCGCCCAGCTCCGGCACGGCGGCGGCGATCGAGGTGAACGGCACGCCGTCGTAGGTGAGGTGCTGGTAGATCTCGTCGGTCAGCACGAAGATCCCCTTCTCCGCCGCCCAGCGGCCCACGGCCGCGGTCTCCTCGGGGGAGTACACGGCGCCCGTGGGGTTCGACGGCGAGCAGAACAGCAGGGCCTTGGTGCGCTCGGTCCACGCCGCCTCGAGCAGCTCGGGGGTGACCTTGTAGCCGAGCTCCGGCCCGGCGAAGACCTCGACCGGGTTGCCCCCGGCGAGCTTGATGGCCTCGGGGTAGGTGGTCCAGTACGGGGCGGGCAGCAGGACGTCGTCGCCCTCGTCCACGACCGTCGCGAAGGCCTGGAACACGGCCTGCTTGCCGCCGTTGGTGATGAGCACCTGGGCGGGCTCCACCGCGTAGCCGTCGTCCCGGGCGGTCTGCTCGGCCACCGCCCTGCGCAGCTCGGGCAGGCCCGCGGCCGGCGTGTACCGGAAGTTCGCCGGGTCCTGCAGGGCGGCCGCGGCGGCGTCCACGATGTACTGGGGGGTCGGGAAGTCGGGCTCCCCGGCGCCGAAGCCGATCACGGGCCGGCCGGCGGCCTTGAGGGCCTTCGCCTTCGCGTCCACGGCGAGCGTCGCGGACTCTGCGATGGCGCCGACGCGCCGGGAGATGCGGGACGTGGTCATGACCGGGGGCCTCCTGGAGGGGAACGGGCGGTCTCCGCCGGGTGCGGGGACGGCGGTGCGGACGCCCCCATGCTACTCGGGCGTCCGCACCGCGGGCCCGGCGCCCCGGCGGCCGCGCCCGCCCGGATTGCACCCCGCCGCCCGGGTCGCCTAGGATGGACGACTGGTGTCATCGGCGCCTGCTCGGCCGCGCCGTCACGGCGGGACCGGATGGTAGAGTCGGTGACCGGGTCCGAGCGATCGAGACCGGCGTCCCCACGCCGGCCGAGGCCGCGAGGCACGTAGGGCAGTGGCGCAATTGGTAGCGCAGCGGTCTCCAAAACCGCAGGTTGCAGGTTCGAGTCCTGTCTGCCCTGCTCCAGTCCGGGGTGGTCCCCGGCACCCCCACGGGGTGCCGGGAGCCGCCGCGGCGACGGCGGGCCGGCAGCACTGCGCGGCACGCACGAGTCCACACAGGGAGAGCCGATGTCGCAGACCACCGCCGGCCGCGCGTCGGGCCAGCCCCCGGAGCAGGGCGCGGAGAGCCCCCGCGGCGTCTTCGGGCGCCTGTTCCTGTTCCTGCGCCAGGTCGTCGGCGAGCTCCGGAAGGTGGTCACCCCCACCCGGCGCGAACTGGTCAACTACGTCCTGGTCGTCCTCGTGTTCGTCGCGTTCATGATGGTGCTCATCTCGGTCCTGGACCTGGCGTTCGGCCAGGCCGCCCTGTGGATCTTCGGGCAGGGGGACGCCGCCGGCTGATCCGGGCGGCGCACGGACCGGCGCGGCCGGCCACCGTGACCCAGCAGAGCACGACATCCACGAAAGAACTTTGAGGGAGATCCAGTGACCGAGCACGAGCTCGAAAACGGCACCGAGGCACCGGCCGAGGTCGACCAGCAGGCTCCGGAGCTGCCGGAGGCCGAGACCTCCGTGCAGGAGGACGACTTCGCGGCCGCCCACGACCCGGAGCACGCCCCGGTCGCCGACGAGGCTCCCGCCGCGCCCGCCGACGAGGAGGCCCCGCTCGAGGCGGAGGCCCCGGCCGACGAGGAGGCCCCCGCGGCCGAGGACGAGGCGCCCGCCGTGGACCCCGTCGAGGAGTTCAAGTCGAAGCTGCGCCGCCAGGAGGGTGACTGGTACGTCATCCACACCTACGCCGGCTACGAGAACCGCGTGAAGACGAACCTCGAGACCCGCATCCAGTCCCTCAACATGGAGGACGACATCTTCCAGATCGAGGTGCCGATGGAGGAGGTCGTCGAGATCAAGAACGCCCAGCGCAAGATCGTGCGCCGGGTACGGATCCCGGGCTACGTGCTGGTGCGCATGAACCTCACCGACGCCTCCTGGGGCGCGGTCCGCCACACCCCGGGCGTCACCGGCTTCGTCGGCCAGGACGCCTACAACCCGGTGCCGCTGCGCCTCGACGAGGTCTTCGAGATGCTCAACCCGGTCTTCGAGGCGCCGCAGGGCGCGGGGGCCGAGTCCTCCGCCCAGCCCAGCGCGCAGCCGCAGATCGACGTCGACTTCGAGGTCGGCGAGTCCGTCATCGTCAAGGAGGGCCCCTTCGAGACCCTCCCCGCCACGATCTCCGAGATCAAGGTGGAGTCCCAGCAGCTGGTCGTCCTCGTGTCGATCTTCGAGCGCGAGACCCCCGTCACCCTCGGCTTCAACCAGGTCTCCAAGATCTGAGCCCCGCGGGCCGCTCCGGCCCGCCCCAGTTCCCGGCCCCGCGGTGCATGCTTCGCCGCCGGGCCGCCCGGCCGCCGCGCCACGGCGGCCACCCGCCGTCGTACGCTCCTGTGCGCCGGTACGTCCAGCAGAAGAAGGACCAGCACATGGCTCCCAAGAAGAAGAAGGTCTCCGGCCTGATCAAGCTGCAGATCCAGGCAGGCGCCGCCAACCCGGCTCCTCCCGTGGGTCCGGCCCTCGGTCAGCACGGCGTCAACATCATGGAATTCTGCAAGGCCTACAACGCGGCCACGGAGTCCCAGCGCGGCAACATCGTGCCCGTGGAGATCACGGTCTACGAGGACCGCTCGTTCACCTTCGTCACGAAGACCCCGCCCGCCGCGCAGCTGATCAAGAAGGCCGCCGGCGTCGCCAAGGGCTCGGGTGTCCCGCACACCCAGAAGGTCGGCAAGCTCAGCATGGACCAGGTCCGCGAGATCGCCGAGACCAAGAAGGAAGACCTCAACGCCAACGACATCGACGCCGCCGCGAAGATCATCGCCGGCACCGCCCGCTCCATGGGCATCGAGGTCGAGTGACCAGCCTCGGCTGATCACCACCCACCGTTATTGACGTGGCAGGGCCGAGCGCGGCCCGCAGACCACAACTGCACAAGGAGAAGAAGCAGATGGCAAAGCGCAGCAAGGCATACCAGGCGGCCGCCGCCAAGATCGACGCGGGCACGCTGTACGCCCCGGCCGAGGCCGTGGCCCTGGCCAAGGAGCTCGACACCGCGAAGACCGACTCCACCGTGGAGGTCGTCCTCCGCCTCGGTGTCGACCCCCGCAAGGCCGACCAGATGGTCCGCGGCACCGTGAACCTGCCCAACGGCACCGGCAAGACCGCCCGCGTCGTCGTCTTCGCGACCGGCGACAAGGCCGCCGCCGCGGAGGAGGCCGGAGCGGACTACGTCGGCTCCGACGACCTGATCGCCCGCATCCAGGGCGGCTGGACCGACTTCGACGCCGCCGTGGCCACCCCGGACATGATGGGCAAGGTCGGCCGGCTGGGCAAGGTCCTCGGCCCCCGCAACCTGATGCCGAACCCCAAGACCGGCACCGTCACCATGGACGTGACCAAGGCCGTCAACGACATCAAGGGCGGCAAGATCGACTTCCGCGTCGACAAGCACTCGAACCTGCACTTCATCGTGGGCAAGACGTCCTTCGAGCTCGAGAAGCTGGCGGAGAACTACGGCGCCGCCCTCGAGGAGATCCTGCGCCTGAAGCCCTCCGCGTCGAAGGGCCGCTACATCACGAAGGCGACCGTCTCGACCACGTTCGGGCCGGGCATCCCGGTCGACCCGAACGCCACCGAGGTCGTCGTCGGCGCCTGACGCCGTGCACCGGAGCCCGCGGGGCTCCGACGGGTGGGGGCCCGGCCGATGCGGCCGGGCCCCTTCCCGTCCGACGGGACCATTCCTCCCACGACCCAGCAGCCGGCGGGCGTCCGCCGGCGCCCACGGAACGGAGACCCCCCACGTGAGCGAGCACCCCCCGGTGCGCATCGAGCAGATGCGCATCCCCGACGAGTTCGACGACGCCGCGCAGGAGCTGCTGGGGCGCGTCGCGGAGCTCGTGCGCCGGTCCCGGCAGCACGTGTGGGGGATCTCGGACCTCACCGGTGACGCCCAGGAGCTCTACCGGGACCTGCTGGACCCCTTCGAGCGCGTGGTCGTCCTGCTGGCGTGGGCCGGGGACCGGCTGGCGGGACGGGCCGAGGTGCGGATGCCCCTGGTCACGCTCACCGACTCCGCCCACATCACCGTCGACGTGGACCCCGACGTCACCTCCCAGGGCACCGGCAGCGAGCTGCTGGCCGCCGCCGAGCAGCTCGCCGTGGGCGAGTCCCGCCGGCACCTGCGGATCCAGACCGAGCACCCCGGGCCCGAGGAGATCCAGGGCGACGGCAGCGTCACCGGGGTCTTCCCGCTGGTCACGCCCGGGATGGTCGAGTGGGTGGACGCCGCCGACGGCTCGGGCCGGCTGCCCGTGTCCAACCGGCAGACCCGCTTCGCCCTCAGCGCCGGCTACCGGCTCGAGTCGGTCAGCGACTTCGGGGTGCTGGACGTCCCCCTGCCGCCCGAGCGCGTCGCGGCCCTGCTGGACGAGGTCGCGGCCTCGCCGGCGCAGGAGCCGTACCGGATCCACGTCTGGAGCGGCCCGGCCCCCGAGGACCGGCTCGACGAGCTCGCCGCCCTGCACTCGCGCATGGCGACCGACTCGTTCCTGGCCCCCGTGGCCGCCGCCGAGCCAGAGCCCTGGGACGCCGAGCGCGTGCGGCGCACCGAGCAGCTGCGCGCCGAGGCGGGCAACCTCTCGCTCGTGGCCGTCGCCGAGCACGAGCCCACCGGACGCCTCGTCGGGATGACCGAGATCGTCCTGGCGGGGGAGGAGCCGCCGATCGGGATGCAGGACGAGACCGTGGTCCTGCGCGAGCACCGCCGCCGGTGGCTCGCCACCCGGCTGAAGCTGGCCAACCTGCAGCAGCTCGAGCGGCTGGCCCCGAGCGTGCGCACCGTCTACTCCTGGAGCCACAGCGGCGACGACCGGATGAGCCGGGTCAACGCCCGGCTGGGCTTCCGCGTGGCCGGGCGCAGCGGCGTGTGGGCCCGCGACTTCCCCTCCGCCTGAGCCGGGTCCGGGGCCGCCCCGGAGCCGATTTGGCCGCGGCGGGGGCCTCCGGTAGCCTGGGAGACACCAAAGACCGCCGGTCGTGGTCCCCCTGCCCCGTGCGCCCCGTTTCGGAGTGCGCGAAGCGGGAGGACAGCCGTAAGAGTTCCGCCAGGAACCGCCAGCGCAGGTGAACCAGCACAGCGAGCACGTCCCGTCCTGCACGGGGTGCGACGCCGAGCCCCGGGCATCTGCGCGGGGCTTTTTCTGTGCCCGGGCCCTTGCGGCAGCGACCGGCATCGAAGACCGGAAGGAGTACCATGGCGAACCCGGAAAAGGCAGCCGCGGTCGCCGAGTTGAAGGAACTGTTCTCCAACTCGGACGCCGCTGTCCTGACTGAGTACCGCGGCCTCACCGTGGCCCAGCTCAAGGAGCTGCGCCGCTCGCTCGGTGAGAACGCCGAATACGCCGTGGTGAAGAACACGCTGACCGCGATCGCGGCCAAGGAGCTGGGGATCGACGCGTTCGACGGCCAGCTCGCCGGCCCGAGCGCGATCGCCTTCATCTCGGGGGACCCCGTCGAGGCCGCCAAGAGCCTGCGTGACTTCGCCAAGGCGAACCCGCAGCTCGTCGTCAAGGGCGGTTACCTCGAGGGCAAGGCCCTGAGCGACGCGGAGATCAAGCAGCTCGCGGACCTCGAGTCCCGCGAGGTGCTGCTGGCCAAGGTGGCCGGTGCCGCGCAGGCGTCCCTGTCCCAGGCCGCGGCGCTGTTCCAGGCACCGCTGTCGAAGACCGTCCGCACGGCCGAGGCGCTGCGCGCCAAGGTCGAGGAGCAGGACGCCTGACCAGCATCCCCGCCGCGAGGCACATTCTCACCACGGAACCAGACCGTCCCGCGCCGACGAACCCGGCCGGGGCACACCATCGAAAAGGAGCCACAACCATGGCCAAGCTCACCACCGCTGAACTGATCGACGCGTTCAAGGAGCTCTCCCTCATCGAGCTCTCCGAGTTCGTGAAGGCCTTCGAGGAGACCTTCGACGTCACCGCCGCCGCCCCCGTGGCCGTCGCCGGTGCCGCCGCTCCGGCCGCCGCCGCCGAGGAGGCCGAGGAGCAGACCGAGTTCGACGTCGTCCTCGAGGCCGCCGGCGAGAAGAAGATCCAGGTCATCAAGGAGGTCCGCGCGCTGACCTCCCTCGGCCTCAAGGAGGCCAAGGACCTCGTGGACTCGGCCCCCAAGGCCGTCCTCGAGGGCGCCACCAAGGAGGCCGCGGACAAGGCCAAGGAGGCCCTCGAGGGCGCCGGCGCCACCGTCACCCTCAAGTAGGACCCCGGACGCGTCCCTTCACGGACGCTCCTGCGAGGCCCCGGACGCACGGCGTCCGGGGCCTCGTGCCGTGCCGGGCCCGGACGGTCTGTGGGAGACTGGGGGCACGACCACATCGGCCGCCCACGCGCAGCGGGAGAGTCCGGGCGGGGGAGGGCGGACGGGCCCCACCGGGCCTCGGACCACGAGGAGCTCACCTTGTCCTTCCTGCCACGCCACCTCGGCCCGGACGCCGCCGAGACCGCGATCATGCTCGAGACCGTCGGCGCGGCCGACCTCGACGAGCTCGTCGCCCGCGCCGTCCCCGCGACCATCGCCTCCTCCGAGCCGCTGGGCCTGCCCGCCCCGATGTCCGAGCACGAGGCCCTCGCGGCGCTGCGCCGGGTCGCGGCGAAGAACCGGGTGATGACCCAGATGATCGGGCAGGGCTACGCGGACACCGTCACCCCGCCCGCGCTGCGCCGCAACATCCTCGAGAACCCCGCCTGGTACACCTCCTACACCCCCTACCAGCCCGAGATCTCGCAGGGCCGCCTCGAGGCCCTGCTCACGTTCCAGAACGCCGTCATGGACCTCACCGGCCTGGACCTGGCGAACGCCTCCCTCCTGGACGAGGCCACCGCGGTGGCCGAGGCCGTGCTCATGATGCGCCGGGCCAACCGGAAGGCCACGAGCCGGCGCGTCGTCGTCGACGCCCGGACGCTCCCGCAGACCCTCGCCGTGCTGCGCGGGCGCTGCCGGGCCGTGGGCATCGAGCTGGTCGTCGCCGACCTCGCCGAGGGGCTGCCCGAGGGCGAGCTCTTCGGGGTGGTCCTGACCCAGGTGGGCGTCGACGGCGAGGTCGTCCCCCTCGCCGAGCGCGCCGAGGAGGCGCACGCGCGGGGGGCGCTCGTGGCCGTGGCCACCGACCTGCTGGCCCTGACCCTGCTGCGCTCCCCGGGGGAGCAGGGCGCGGACATCGCCGTGGGCTCGGCCCAGCGCTTCGGGGTGCCCCTGTTCTTCGGCGGGCCCCACGCCGCGTTCCTCGCCTGCCGCAAGGGCCTCGAGCGGAACCTGCCCGGTCGCCTGGTGGGCGTCTCCACCGACTCCTCCGGCCGGCCCGCCTACCGGCTGGCCCTGCAGACCCGCGAGCAGCACATCCGCCGCGAGAAGGCCACCTCGAACATCTGCACCGCCCAGGCGCTGCTGGCCGTCGTGGCCGGCGCCTACGCCGCCTACCACGGCGCGGACGGGCTCCGCGCCATCGCCGAGCGCGTGCACGGGCTGGCCGCCCGCCTGGCCGCCGGGCTCGCCGCGGCGGGCGTGCGCGTGGTCCACGACCGGTTCTTCGACACCGTGCTCGCCGAGGTCCCCGGCCGCGCCGACGCCGTCGTGGCCGCCGCCGCGGAGCGTGGGATCAACGTCCGCCGGGCCGGCGCGGACCACGTCTCCGTGTCGGTGGGGGAGCCCCACGACGAGCGCGACGTCGACGCCGTGCTCGCGGCCTTCGCCGCCGCGGCTACGGACGACGCGGGCGGGGCGTGGGACCTGCCCGCCGAGCTGCTGCGCACCGACTCCTACCTGACCCACCCCGTGTTCACGCTGCACCGCTCCGAGACCGCGATGATGCGCTGGCTGCGCTCCCTCGCGGACAAGGACCTGGCCCTCGACCGGACCATGATCCCGCTCGGCTCCTGCACCATGAAGCTCAACGCCGCCGCGGAGATGGAGCCCATCAGCTGGCCCGAGTTCGCCTCGATCCACCCGCTCGCCCCCGAGGACCAGACCCTCGGCTGGCGCGAGCTCATCGCCCAGCTCGAGTCCTGGCTCACGGAGATCACCGGCTACGCCGCGGTCTCCGTCCAGCCCAACGCCGGCTCCCAGGGCGAGCTCGCCGGGCTCCTCGCGATCCGCCGCTACCACCTCTCCCGGGGCGACCGGCAGCGCACCACCGTCCTCATCCCGTCCTCGGCCCACGGCACCAACGCCGCCTCCGCGGTGCTCGCGGACCTCAAGGTGGTGGTCGTGGCCACCGCCGGGGACGGCTCCGTGGACCTGGACGACCTCGCCGCGAAGATCGGGAGCGTGGGGGAGGAGCTGGCGGGCATCATGGTCACCTACCCCTCCACGCACGGCGTGTTCGAGGAGCAGATCACGGCCGTGTGCGAGGCCGTGCACGCGGCGGGGGGCCAGGTCTACGTGGACGGCGCCAACCTCAACGCGCTCATGGGCCTCGCCCGGCCGGGCCGCTTCGGCGGGGACGTCTCCCACCTGAACCTGCACAAGACCTTCTGCATCCCGCACGGCGGCGGGGGGCCCGGCGTGGGGCCCGTGGCCGTGGCGGAGCACCTCGTGCCGTTCCTGCCCGGGGACCCCGCGGCCCCGGACGGCGGGGAGGACTCCTTCCCCGTGTCCCAGGCCCGCCACGGGTCGGCCGGGGTGCTGCCGATCTCCTGGATGTACATCGCCATGACCGGCGCGGAGGGGCTCACCGCGTCGTCGCGCACCGCGATCCTCAGCGCGAACTACGTCTCCGCCCGGCTGGCCGACGTCTTCCCGACCCTCTACACCGGCCCGGGCGGGTTCGTGGCCCACGAGTGCATCCTCGACCTGCGCGCGCTCACGAAGGCCTCCGGGGTGACCGCGGAGGACGTCTGCAAGCGGCTCGTCGACTACGGCTTCCACGCCCCCACCCTCGCGTTCCCGGTGGCGGGCACGCTCATGGTGGAGCCCACGGAGTCCGAGAACCTCGCGGAGCTCGACCGGTTCGTGGCCGCGATGCGCGCGATCCACGCGGAGATGACCGCCGTGGCCGACGGCGAGGTCGCACTCGAGGACTCGGTCCTGCGCCGCGCGCCGCACACCGCGGAGGTGCTCACGGCCGACGAGTGGGACCGTGCCTACCCCCGGTCCCGGGCCGCCTACCCGCTGCCCGAGCTGCGCCGCGCCAAGTTCTGGCCGCCCGTGGGCCGGGTGGAGAACGCCGCCGGGGACCGCAACCTGGTCTGCAGCTGCCCGCCGGTCGAGGCGTTCGCGGCCGCGGGCTGACCCGCGGGCCCGGCGCCCCCGGTGCCGGTGAGACCCGGAGCACGAAATTTCCCATCCTACGACCGGTGGACGCCCGCGTCCACCGGTCGTGTGGACAGAGCCGCACTTCGCGTCTATGCTGGATCTTTGCGTTGTCCCTCATTCTGCGTGCCTTCATATAGCGGTGGGCGCCCCCGGGGAGCGAACCAGCATCTCGAGTCCGCTGGCCCTCGCCCACCCGTATCCCCGATTCGGGAACTGCGCGATTCAACTGCAGGTCTGTGGAAGGAATCCATCTTGGTCGCCTCGAGCACCGATTCGAACGTAACCGCTAACCGACCGGCCGACGGGAACATCCCGCGCCGCATCTCCTTCGCCAAGATCCATGAACCGCTGGACGTGCCGAACCTGCTGGCCCTCCAGACGGACAGCTTCGACCGTCTCGTGGGCAACGAGCGGTGGCAGGCCCGGGTCCAGCAGGCCATCGAGACCGGGGAGCAGGGCATCGCCCGCACCTCCGGGCTGTCCGACATCTTCGAGGAGATCTCCCCGATCGAGGACTTCCAGGGCACCATGTCCCTGTCCTTCTCGGAGCCGGAGTTCTACGACCCGAAGTACACCATGGACGAGTGCAAGGACCGGGACGCCACGTACTCGGCGCCCCTGTACGTCAAGGCCGAGTTCATGAACAACAACACGGGCGAGATCAAGCAGCAGACCGTGTTCATGGGCGACTTCCCGCTGATGACCGAGAAGGGCACCTTCGTCATCAACGGCACCGAGCGTGTCGTCGTGTCCCAGCTCGTCCGCTCGCCGGGCGCCTACTTCGAGCGCGGCCAGGACCGCACCTCGGACAAGGACATCTACTCCGCGAAGATCATCCCCTCGCGCGGCGCGTGGTTCGAGCTCGAGATCGACAAGCGCGACCAGGTGGGCGTGCGCCTCGACCGCAAGCGCAAGCAGTCGGTCACCGTGCTGCTCAAGGCTCTGGGCTGGAGCGAGTCCCGCATCCTCGAGGAGTTCGGGGAGTTCGACTCCATCCGGGCGACCCTCGAGAAGGACACCGTCGAGTCCCGCGAGGACGCGCTGCTGGACATCTACCGCAAGCTGCGCCCGGGGGAGCCGCCCACGGTCGACGCCGCGCAGGCGCTGCTCGACAACATGTACTTCAACTCCAAGCGCTACGACCTCGCGAAGGTCGGCCGGTACAAGATCAACCGGAAGCTGGGCCTCGACAAGGCGTTCGAGGACGAGGACGCCTCCGTGCTGTCGGTCGACGACATCGTCGCGATGATCCGCTACCTCGTCACCCTGCACGCCGGCGGCGGCACCATGAAGGGCGTGCGCGACGGCGAACCCCGCGAGGTCGTCGTGGACGTCGACGACATCGACCACTTCGGCAACCGCCGCATCCGCGCCGTGGGCGAGCTGATCGAGAACCAGATCCGCACGGGCCTGTCCCGCATGGAGCGCGTGGTGCGCGAGCGCATGACCACCCAGGACGTCGAGGCGATCACCCCGCAGACCCTGATCAACATCCGTCCCGTCGTGGCGGCGATCAAGGAGTTCTTCGGCACCTCGCAGCTGTCGCAGTTCATGGACCAGAACAACCCGCTCGCGGGCCTGACCCACAAGCGCCGCCTGTCCGCGCTCGGCCCGGGCGGTCTCTCCCGCGACCGCGCCGGCATGGAGGTCCGTGACGTCCACCCGTCGCACTACGGCCGCATGTGCCCGATCGAGACCCCCGAGGGCTCCAACATCGGCCTCATCGGCTCGCTGGCGACCTACGGGCGGATCAACCCGTTCGGCTTCATCGAGACCCCGTACCGCAAGGTCGTCGGCGGCCTCGTCACCGACGAGGTCGAGTACCTCACCGCCGACGACGAGCGCGGCGTGACGATCGCCCAGGCCAACGCCCCGCTGGGCCCGGACAACCGGTTCGCCGAGGACGCCGTCCTCGCGCGCGCCGCCGACGGCTCGGGCGAGGCCGTGCTGGTCGACCCGACCGCCGTGCAGTTCATGGACGTCTCCCCGCGCCAGATGGTGTCCGTGGCGACCGCGCTCATCCCGTACCTGGAGCACGACGACGCCAACCGCGCGCTCATGGGCGCCAACATGCAGCGCCAGGCCGTGCCGCTGCTCGAGTCCGAGGCCCCGCTCGTGGGCACCGGCATGGAGCGCTACGCGGCCCTGGACGCCGGGGACTCCGTGCTGGCCCGCAAGGCCGGCGTGGTCGAGGAGGTCTCGGCGAACCTCGTGCGCGTGCTCAACGACGACGGGACGACCACGGTCTACCCGATCAACAAGTTCACGCGCTCCAACCCGGGCAACACCTACAACCAGCGCGTCATCGTCTCCGAGGGCGATCGCGTCGAGGAGCGCTCGGTCATCGCCGACGGCCCCTCCACGGACCAGGGCGAGCTGGCCCTGGGCAAGAACCTGCTGGTCGCCTACATGTCCTGGGAGGGCCTCAACTACGAGGACGCGATCATCCTCTCCCAGCGCATGGTCTCGGAGGACGTGCTCACCTCGATCCACATCGAGGAGCACGAGATCGACGCCCGCGACACGAAGCTGGGCGCCGAGGAGATCACCCGGGACATCCCGAACGTGTCCGAGGAGGTGCTGTCCGCCCTCGACGAGCGCGGCATCATCCACATCGGCGCGGAGGTCCAGGCCGGCGACATCCTCGTGGGCAAGGTCACCCCGAAGGGCGAGACCGAGCTGACCCCGGAGGAGCGCCTGCTGCGGGCGATCTTCGGCGAGAAGTCCCGCGAGGTGCGCGACACGTCCCTGAAGGTGCCCCACGGCGAGTCCGGCACCGTCATCGGCGTGCGCGTCTTCGACCGCGACGACGAGGACGACGACCTGCCCGCGGGCGTCAACCAGGTGGTCCGGGTGTACGTGGCGCAGAAGCGCAAGATCACGGACGGCGACAAGCTCGCCGGCCGCCACGGCAACAAGGGCGTCATCTCGAAGATCCTGCCCCTGGAGGACATGCCGTTCCTCGAGGACGGGACCCCCGTGGACATCATCCTCAACCCGCTGGGCGTGCCCGGCCGCATGAACCTGGGGCAGGTCCTCGAGGTGCACACCGGCTGGCTCGCGAAGCAGGGCTGGAACATCGAGGGCGACCCCGAGTGGCTCGACCGGCTGCCGAACTTCCCGAAGCAGTCCGGCCCCACGAACGTGGCCACCCCGGTGTTCGACGGCGCGCGCGAGGAGGAGATCTTCGACCTCCTCGACCACACCAACCCGACGCGCGACGGCGTGCGGCTGATCGACCGGTCCGGCAAGGCCCGGCTGTTCGACGGCCGCTCCGGCGAGCCGTTCCCGGACCCGGTGTCGGTGGGCTACCAGTACATCCTGAAGCTGCACCACCTGGTGGACGACAAGATCCACGCGCGCTCCACCGGCCCGTACTCCATGATCACCCAGCAGCCGCTGGGCGGTAAGGCGCAGTTCGGCGGCCAGCGCTTCGGCGAGATGGAGGTCTGGGCGCTCGAGGCGTACGGCGCCGCCTACACGCTGCAGGAGCTGCTGACGGTCAAGTCCGACGACGTGCACGGGCGCGTGAAGGTCTACGAGGCCATCGTGAAGGGCGAGAACATCCCCGAGCCGGGTGTCCCTGAGTCCTTCAAGGTCCTCATCAAGGAGATGCAGTCGCTGTGCCTGAACGTCGAGGTGCTCTCGGCGGACGGCAACACCATCGAGATGCGCGATTCGGATGACGAGGTCTTCCGGGCGGCCGAGGAACTGGGCATCGATCTCTCGCACTCCGAGCCCAGCTCGGTCGAAGAGGTCTGATCCCGCTCGGTCCACCCCGACGAGACGTCAACTTTTCCAGAGAAAGAGATAAAGGACCCTCATGTCCAACGAATCTTCACTAGGCCTCATGCGGATCGGTCTTGCGACCGCGGAGGACATCCGGACCTGGTCCTACGGCGAGGTCAAGAAGCCGGAGACCATCAACTACCGCACGCTCAAGCCCGAGAAGGACGGCCTGTTCTGCGAGAAGATCTTCGGTCCCACCCGGGACTGGGAGTGCTACTGCGGCAAGTACAAGCGCGTGCGCTACAAGGGCATCATCTGCGAGCGCTGCGGCGTGGAGGTCACCCGGGCCAAGGTGCGCCGTGAGCGCATGGGCCACATCGAGCTCGCCGCTCCCGTGACCCACATCTGGTACTTCAAGGGCGTGCCCTCGCGGCTCGGCTACCTGCTGGACCTCGCCCCGAAGGACCTGGAGAAGGTCATCTACTTCGCGGCGTACATGATCACGTCGGTGGACGAGGACGCCCGCCACGACGACCTGCCGAACCTGCAGGCCGCCGTGGACCGGGAGAAGGCGCAGATGGAGTCCACCCGCGACTCCGACATCGCCGCGATCGCCCGCGACCTCGAGACCGAGCTCGGCCGGGTCGAGGAGGAGGGCGGCAAGGCCGCGGAGAAGCGCAAGCTCCGCGACTCCGCCGACCGCCAGATGGCCAACGTGCGCAAGCGCGCCAACCTGGAGATCGACCGCCTCGAGCAGGTCTGGGACCGCTTCAAGAACCTCAAGGTCAACGACCTCGAGGGAGACGAGGCGCTCTACCGCGTCATGGTGGACCGCTACGGCATGTACTTCGAGGGCTCGATGGGGGCCGAGGCGATCAAGAAGCGCCTCGAGACCTTCGACCTCGAGGCGGAGGCCGAGTCCCTGCGGGAGACCATCGCCACCGGCAAGGGTCAGCGCAAGACCCGCGCCCTGAAGCGGCTCAAGGTCGTCAACGCGTTCCTGACCACGGACAACTCCCCGCTGGGCATGGTCCTGGACGCCGTCCCGGTGATCCCGCCGGAGCTGCGCCCGATGGTCCAGCTCGACGGCGGCCGCTTCGCCACGTCGGACCTCAACGACCTCTACCGGCGCGTGATCAACCGCAACAACCGGCTCAAGCGCCTGCTGGACCTGGGCGCCCCGGAGATCATCGTCAACAACGAGAAGCGGATGCTGCAGGAGGCCGTGGACTCGCTGTTCGACAACGGCCGTCGCGGCCGCCCGGTCACCGGGCCGGGCAACCGTGCGCTGAAGTCGCTGTCCGACATGCTCAAGGGCAAGCAGGGCCGGTTCCGGCAGAACCTGCTCGGCAAGCGCGTCGACTACTCCGGCCGCTCGGTCATCGTGGTCGGCCCGCAGCTGAAGCTGCACCAGTGCGGTCTGCCGAAGCAGATGGCGCTGGAGCTGTTCAAGCCGTTCGTGATGAAGCGGCTCGTGGACCTCAACCACGCGCAGAACATCAAGTCGGCCAAGCGCATGGTCGAGCGCTACCGCCCCCAGGTGTGGGACGTGCTCGAGGAGGTCATCACCGAGCACCCCGTGCTGCTCAACCGTGCCCCCACCCTGCACCGTCTGGGCATCCAGGCGTTCGAGCCGCAGCTCGTCGAGGGCAAGGCCATCCAGCTCCACCCGCTCGTGTGCGGCGCGTTCAACGCCGACTTCGACGGCGACCAGATGGCCGTGCACCTGCCCCTGTCCCCGGAGGCCCAGGCCGAGGCGCGCATCCTGATGCTGTCCTCGAACAACATCCTGAAGCCCTCGGACGGCAAGCCGATCGCCCTGCCCTCGCAGGACATGATCATCGGGCTGTACCACCTCACCACCGTCCGCGAGGGCGAGGAGGGGGAGGGCCGCTCGTTCTCCTCCGTGGCCGAGGCGATCATGGCCCACGACGCCGGCCGGCTGCACCTCAACGCGCTGTGCCGGATCGAGCTGGACGACTTCGTGCCGTTCGAGGGCTGGGAGGCCCCCGAGGGCTGGGAGCCGGGTCAGCCGGTGCTGGTGCAGACCACGCTGGGCCGCGTGCTGTTCAACGAGACGCTGCCCGAGGACTACCCCTGGGACGAGGCCGTCGCGGACAAGAAGCACCTGTCCGCGCTGGTCAACGATCTCGCGGAGCGGTACCCGATGGTCACCGTGGCGCACACGCTGGACGAGCTCAAGGACGCCGGGTTCCACTGGGCGGCCCGCTCGGGCGTGACCGTGGCGATCTCGGACATCGCGACCCCGCCGGAGAAGCCCGCCATCATGGAGGGCTACGAGGCGCAGGCCGCGAAGATCCAGGGCCAGTACGACCGCGGTCTGATCGACGACGACGAGCGCCGCTCGGAGCTCATCGACATCTGGACCAAGGCCACGGACGAGGTCGCCCAGGCCATGCAGGCGAACCTGTCGCCGCTGAACACCATCAACCGCATGGTGTCCTCCGGCGCCCGAGGCAACTGGATGCAGGTCCGCCAGATCGCCGGCATCCGCGGGCTCGTGTCCAACCCCAAGGGCGAGATCATGCCCCGCCCGATCAAGTCCTCGTACCGCGAGGGCCTGTCGGTGCTGGAGTACTTCATCGCGACCCACGGTGCCCGCAAGGGCCTGGCCGACACCGCGCTGCGCACGGCGAACTCGGGCTACCTGACCCGTCGTCTCGTCGACGTCTCCCAGGACGTCATCGTGCGGGAGGCGGACTGCATGACGGAGCGCGGCCTGAACCTGCCGCTCGCCGACCTGCAGGAGAGCGGGTCCCGCGTGCTGCACGAGGACATCGAGAACACGGTGCACGGCCGGGTGCTCGCGGTGGACGTCGTGGACGCCAACGGCGAGATCCTGGCCGAGGCCGGCACGGACCTCTCCGACGGGCTCATCAGCGCCCTCTTCGCGGGCGGGGCCGACACGGTGCGCGTGCGCTCCGTGCTGACCTGCGAGTCCGCGGTGGGCGTCTGTGCGGCCTGCTACGGCCGCTCGCTGGCGTCCAACCAGCTGGTGGACATCGGCGAGGCCGTCGGCATCATCGCCGCGCAGTCCATCGGCGAGCCGGGCACGCAGCTCACGATGCGCACCTTCCACACCGGTGGTGTGGCGTCCTCGGACGGCGACATCACCCAGGGTCTGCCCCGTATCCAGGAGCTCTTCGAGGCCCGCACGCCCAAGGGCGTCGCGCCGATCTCGGAGGTCGCCGGGCGGGTCAGCATCGAGGACACCGAGAAGGCCCTGAAGCTCGTCGTGACCCCGGACAACGGGGACGAGGCGATCGGGTACCCGGTGCTGCGCCGCGCCAAGCTGCTCGTGACCGAGGGCGACCACGTCGAGGTCGGCCAGCAGCTGGTCTCGGGCGCCGTCGACCCCAAGGAGGTGCTGCGCATCCGCGGTCCGCGGCAGGCGCAGAAGCACCTCGTGGACGAGGTGCAGCGCGTGTACCGCTCCCAGGGCGTGGGCATCCACGACAAGCACGTCGAGGTCATCGTGCGGCAGATGCTGCGCCGCGTGACGATCATCGAGTCGGGCGAGACGGACCTGCTGCCGGGCGAGCTCGTCGAGAACGTGCGCTTCCTGGAGGCCAACCGCAAGGCCGTGGCCGAGAGCAGCCGGCCGGCCGCCGGCCGCCCGGAGCTGATGGGCATCACCAAGGCCTCGCTGGCCACCGACTCGTGGCTGTCGGCCGCGTCCTTCCAGGAGACCACCCGCGTGCTCACGCAGGCGGCCATGGAGGGCAAGTCCGACCCGCTGGTGGGCCTCAAGGAGAACGTGATCATCGGCAAGCTGATCCCGGCCGGCACCGGGCTCGCGCGGTACAACAACATCGACGTGGAGCCGACGGACGAGGCGAAGGCCTCGCTGTTCACGGAGCCGGGCTCGTTCTCGGACTTCAGCTACGCGGAGGAGAACTCCTCGCCCGCCGAGTTCCAGGCGATCCCGCTGGAGGACTACGACTTCGGCTCCAACTGAGGTCGGCGTCCCGCGCAGGACGTGATCACCCTCGTGGTCACCACGGCAGCCCCGTTCCGGAAGAATCGTCTTCCGGGGCGGGGCTGCCCCCGTCCCGCGGCCGGCCACGGGGCCGGGCCGCGGACCAGGAAGGAGCCCCAGGAGTCACCATGGCGAACTCACCCACCGGGGAGTCCGTGCTCGAGCGGGCGGACCGGATCCTCGCGGCGTTCACGGCGGAGGACTCCCGGCTGACCGGGGGCCGGATCGCGGCCCTCACCGGGCTGCCCACCGCCACCGCGCACCGGCTCGCCCGGGACATGGCCCGCCAGGGCTGGCTCGAGCGGGTGGAGGGCGGGCACTACGTGGTCGGCACCCGGCTGTGGGAGCTGGTCAACCGCTCCTCGCGCGAGCTCGGTCTGGCGCGCGCCGCCCGCCCCTTCATGGGCGACATCCACGCGGTGCTGCGCCAGCACGTGCAGCTCGGCATCGTGGAGGGCCGCGAGGTGCTGCTCGTGGAGCGGCTCTCCCACCCCCGGGCGGTGCCCGTCCGGTCGGAGGTGGCCGGCCGGCTGCCCCTGCACCTGTCGGCCACGGGCCTCGTGCTGCTGGCGCACGCCCCCCAGGACTACCAGGAGGAGTACCTGCAGGGGCCCCTCACCGCCTTCACCGAGCTCTCGCCGACCGAGCCCGCGGTGCTGGCCGCGGAGCTCGAGCGGATCCGCGGCGCGGGCCACGCCCTGCAGACCGGCTATCTCGAGGCCGGCACGGCGGGCATCGCCGTCCCCGTGCGGGGGCGCGGCGACCAGGTGGTGGCGGGCCTGGGCGTCATCACCCCGGCGGGCGACCCGGCCGCGCGGGCCGGGGCGATCGTCCAGGCGCTGCACACCGCGGCGCACGGCATCCGCCGGACCCTGCGGGACGCCCCGCGCTGAGACCGGCCGCGGCGCCGGCTCCCGGGCACACGGTGCCCGTCGCCCCCAGCATCCCGTTCAACGGGACGACTGTGGTGCCGCCCACAGGCCGCTGAGACACTGGACACGATTCCCGTCGTATCACCAGGAGCACTCATGAGCGCACAGCGCACCGTTCTCAGCACGCAGGTCGGCATCGTGGGCGGCGGCCCGGCCGGGCTGATGCTGGCCCACCTGCTCGGCCGCGCCGGCATCGACAGCATCGTGGTCGAGAAGCGCGACAAGGACACCATCCACGCCACCCACCGGGCGGGCATCCTCGAGGCGCCCACGGTGCGGATGCTGACCGACTCCGGCGTCGACGGGCGGGTGCTCACGGAGGGCCACGAGCACGAGGGCACCGTGCTGCGCTTCGAGGGGGAGAGCCACCGGATCGACTTCAAGGAGCTCGTCGGCGAGTCCGTGTGGCTCTACCCGCAGAACGAGGTGTTCCTGGACCTGGCCGACGCCCGGGAGCGCGACGGCGGCGACGTCCGCTGGTCCGTCACGGACACCGAGGTGGTCGACCTGACCACCGACCGGCCGGGCATCCGCTTCACCGACGCCGCGGGCGAGGACTTCGAGATCCGCTGCGAGATCCTCGTGGGCGCCGACGGCTCGCAGAGCATCTGCCGCCGCGCCATCCCGGAGCAGGAGCGCACCGACAACTTCATCGAGTACCCCTTCGCCTGGTTCGGCATCCTCGCCGAGGCCCCGCCGAGCGCCCCGGAGCTCATCTACTCGAACTCCGAGCACGGCTTCGCCCTCATCTCCCAGCGCAGCGGGACCGTCCAGCGGATGTACTTCCAGTGCGACCCGGAGGAGGACGTCGACGACTGGGGCGACGAGCGGATCTGGGCCGAGCTCCAGCGCCGGATCGAGGGTTCCGACGGGCTCCGGCTCCAGGAGGGCCCCATCTTCGACAAGACCGTGCTGAAGTTCCGCTCCTACGTCTGCGAGCCCCTGCGCCACGGCAACCTGTTCCTCGTCGGCGACGCAGGCCACACCGTCCCCCCGACCGGCGCCAAGGGCCTGAACCTCGCGTTCTGCGACGTCCGCGTGCTCGCCCCGGCGATCGTCGAGTTCTTCCGCACGGGCGACGGCACCGGGCTGGCCGGGTACTCGGCCACGGCGCTGGAGCGGGTGTGGAAGGCGCAGAACTTCTCCTACTGGGCCACCCACCTCATGCACACCCAGCCGGGGGAGAACCCCTTCAACCAGAAGCGCCGGCGCGGCGAGTTCAAGGCGATCACCGGCTCCGAGCGCGGCGCCGCCTACTTCGCGGAGTCCTACACCGGCTGGCCCGACGACCGCTGACCCCCGGCCCCGCCGGACCTCCCCACTGTGACCCCACAATAAGTTCGCACAGTGAACACATGTGCGAATGTTGCACCGAATGCGCTAGCCTCGGAGAGTTCGCCGCGGGCACCACGCCCGCCGGTGCGGCAGCCACCTCGCAACAAAGGAGCTGAACCATGACCGACCAGGACCAGGGGCCGGAGGAGTCCTTCGTGCACCTCACCCCGAAGGGCCCCGACGACGCGGCGGACACGCAGGCCGACCTCGACCGCGAGATGGCCGGCATCAGCGCCGACTACAGCGCGTCCGGCCGCACCGAGACGCAGCCGCGGCTGGACTACGCGCCCTACCGCAGCTCGATCCTGCGGCACCCCACCAAGGACCTGCACCACGCGGACCCGGAGACCATCGAGCTGCACGCGCCCGCCTTCGGCGAGCGGGACGTGCACCGGCTCGAGTCGGACCTGACCATCCAGTCGGGCGGGGAGCCCATCGGCGAGCGGATCAAGATCCGCGGCCGGGTCCTCGACGGCGACGGCCGGCCCGTGCGCCGCCAGCTCGTGGAGATCTGGCAGGCCAACGCGGCCGGGCGGTACATCCACAAGCGGGACCAGCACCCGGCTCCCATCGACCCGAACTTCACCGGCGTGGGGCGCTGCCTGACCGGCGACGACGGATCCTACGAGTTCGTCACCATCAAGCCCGGGCCGTACCCCTGGAAGAACCACCACAACGCCTGGCGGCCCGCGCACGTGCACTTCTCCCTGTTCGGCACGGACTTCACCCAGCGGATGATCACCCAGATGTACTTCCCCTCGGACCCGCTGTTCGCGCTGGACCCGATCTTCCAGTCGATCGTGGACCCCGAGGCCCGCCGCCGGCTCGTGGCCGACTACGACCACGAGGCGTCCGAGCACGAGTGGCTGCTCGGCTACACCTGGGACATCGTGCTCAGCGGCTCGAACCGCACCTGGACGGAAGGCGACTCCAATGTCTGAGACCCCCGCGACCCCCGCACTCCCGGCCACCCCCGGCCAGACCATCGGGCCGTTCTTCGGCTACGCGCTGCCCTACGACAAGGGCGAGCTGCTCGTCCCGTTCGGGCACCCGCAGGCGGTGCGCCTGCACGGCACGGTGACCGACGGCCACGGCGACCTCGTGCCGGACGCCATGCTCGAGATCTGGCAGGCCGACGGCAACGGCGACGTCCCCACCGCGACCGGCTCGCTCGTGCGCGACGGCTACACCTTCACCGGCTTCGGCCGCGCGTCCGTCGACAACGAGGGCCACTACACCTTCACCACCGTGGACCCGGGGCCGACCGAGCCCGGCAAGGCGCCGTTCATCACGCTGACCGTCTTCGCCCGGGGCGTGACGAACCGGCTGTTCACCCGCATCTACCTGCCGGAGGACACCGAGGCCCTCGCGAACGACCCGCTGCTGCGCTCCCTGCCCGAGGACCGCCGCCGCACCCTGGTCGCCGAGCGGGAGGCCGACGGCTCCCTGCGCTTCGACCTCCGGCTCCAGGGCGAGGGCGAGACCGTCTTCCTCACCTACCCGAACCTCCAGGCGTGACCGTTCCGTGCGCGGGCCCCGGCCGCCCCGGGGCCCCCGCACGGCACCACCCCGCCACGGACGACCCGACGACCACCGAAGGAGGACGCGCATGACCGACGCCGGGCTGCTCCGCCCCGGAGCCCACCGGGGTGACGCGCACACGGACGACACCGCGGTGCTCCAGGCGCTGCTCGACGTCGAGGCCGCCTGGGTCGCCGCGCAGGCGGACGCCGGGCTCGCCCCGCGCGCCGCCGCGGCGTCCGCGCGTGCGGCCGCCCGCGCCGCCGACTACGACGCCGGGGACATCGCCCGGCGCGCCGAGGGCGGCGGCAACCCCGTCATCCCGCTCCTCGCCGACTACCGGCGCCGGCTGGGGGAGCTCGATCCCGGCGCCGTGCGCTTCGTGCACCGCGGCCTGACCAGCCAGGACGTCATGGACACCGCCATGATGCTGCTGGCCCGGCGCGCCGCCGTCCCCCTCGCCGAGCAGCTGTCCGACACGGCAGACGCCCTGGCCCGGCTGGCGGACGCCCACCGCGGCACCGTCCAGGCCGCCCGCACCCTGACCCAGCACGCGCTGCCCACCACCTTCGGGCTCAAGGCCGCCGGCTGGCTGGCCGGGCTGCAGGACCTCGAGGCGGACCTCGCCGGGCTCGCCCGGCTCCCGGTGTCCTGCGGCGGCGCCGCCGGCACCCTCGCCGGCAGCCTCGCGCTCTTCCCGGGCGCCCCCGACGCCGCCGAGCAGGCCCTCGAGCTCGCCCGCCGCTGGGCCGACGAGCTCGGCCTGAGCCTGCCGCCGCACGTGTGGCACGCCACCAGGCGGCCGGTGCTGCGCACCGGCGGGACCTTCGCGGCGGTCTGCGCGGCCCTCGGCCGGATCGCCAACGACGTCCTGCTGCTCTCCCGCCCCGAGCTCGGCGAGCTGCGGGAACCGGCCGTCGAAGGGCGCGGCGTGTCCTCGGCGATGCCGCAGAAGCAGAACCCGGTGCTGTCCGTGCTGCTCAAGCGCACCGCCCTGACGGCGCCGCAGCTCGTGGCCCAGCTCCACGTCGCCGCCGCCCAGTTCGTCGACGAGCGCCCCGACGGCGCCTGGCACACGGAGTGGCCGGCACTGCGGGAGCTCGCCCGGCTCGCCGTCGCGGCGTCGTCGCACGCGGCCGAGCTCACGGCCGGGCTCACCGTGCAGAGCGCCCGGATGCGGGCCAACCTGGACGCGTCGGGTCCCGCCGTGCTCGCCGAGCGGATCAGCGCGGAGCTCGCGCCCCTGCTGCCGCCCGCCGCCGACGGCGCCACGGGGCGGCAGCGGGTGCAGGAGGTCGTGCGCGAGCACGCGACCGACGGACCGGGCATGCTCGACGCCCTCGTGGGCCTCGCCGCCGGCACCGCCCTGGCCGACGGCACCCCCGTGGACCGGGACGTCGTGGCCGGGCTGCTCGACCCCGCCGGGTACCTCGGGGCCAACGACCTGCTGATCGACCGCGTGCTCGCGCAGCACCGCCGGTCCGCGAACGACCGTCCGTCCATCACCCGGACCAGCCCAGGAGCATCCGCATGACCGTCCCCGTCCTCACCCTCGTCGAGTTCTCGACCCGCCGGGCCCCGTCGCCGCGGGCGCCCCTGCTGGTGCTGGGCCCGGGGCTCGGCACCTCCGCCGCCTCGCTGTGGTCCGCCGCGGCGCACCTGCTGGAGGCCGACCTGCGCGTGGTCGGCTGGGACCTCCCCGGCCACGGCGGCTCCGCGCCCGCCGACGAGCCGTTCGGCACCGCCGAGCTGGCCCGGGGCGTGCTCGACGCCGTGGACCGGTACCAGGAGGCCGCCGGCCTCGAAACCGGAGGTCCGTTCTACTACGCGGGCACCTCCCTCGGCGGCTGCGTCGGCCTCCAGCTGCTGCTCGACGCGCCGCACCGGCCGGCGGCGGCCGTGCTGGTGGGCACCGCCGCCCGGGTGGGGGAGCCCGCTGCGTGGTCCGAGCGCGCCCGGCTCGTGGCCGCCGCCGGCACCCCCACCCAGATCGTCGGCTCCGCGCAGCGGTGGTTCGCCCCGGGCTTCATCGAGCGGGACGCGGTCACGACCACCGGGCTGCTGCACGCCCTCCAGGACGCGGACCGGTTCTCCTACGCCCGGGCCTGCGAGGCCCTCGCCGGCTTCGACGCGACCGGGCGCCTCGGCGCCGTCGACGTCCCCGTGCTCGCCGTGGTCGGCGCGCAGGACGCCGCCAGGCCGCCCGACGCCGTGGCGGAGCTGGCCGGGGCGACCGGCGGCCGCCTCGTGGTCGTCGAGGGCGCGGGCCACCTCGTGCCCGCCGAGGCCCCGCAGGACGTGGCACGCCTGCTGGACGAGCACATCGGCGCCCACCCACCCCACCACGAAGGAGCACGAGCATGAGCGGCAACCCCCGGCGCACCGAGCAGGAGGCCCACGCGGACGGCATGGCCGTGCGCCGCGAGGTGCTCTCCGACGCCCACGTGGACCGCGCCGAGGCCGGCAAGGACGCCTTCACCGCCGAGTTCCAGGACTTCATCTCCCGCTACGCGTGGGGCGAGATCTGGACCCGGCCGGGACTGGACCGGCGGATGCGCAGCGCCGTGACCCTGACCGCGCTGATCGCCGCCGGGCACTGGGAGGAGTTCGAGATGCACGTGCGCGCCGCCCTGCGCAACGGCCTGGAGCGGGACGAGATCAAGGAGATCCTGCTCCAGTCGGCGATCTACCTCTCCGTGCCCTCCGCCAACAACGCCTTCAAGCACGCCAAGCAGGTCCTCGACGCCCTCGACGCCCTCGACGCCGAGGACTCCGCGGCGCCCCCGGCCCCCTGACCTGCCGACCCTCCGACCACCCCATTCTGGCACCCCGTGACCGACGTGCAACGACGCAAGTGAGGAACACCATGACCGAGGCCTACATCTACGACGCCGTGCGGACCCCCTTCGGCCGCTTCGGCGGCGCCCTGGCGGGCGTGCGCCCCGACGACCTGGCCGCCCTGGTGATCGGCGAGCAGGTCCGGCGCGCGTCCGCGCTGGACCCCGCCGCGATCGACGAGGTGATCCTCGGCAACGCCAACGGCGCCGGCGAGGAGAACCGCAACGTCGCCCGCATGGGCACGCTGCTGGCCGGCCTGCCCGTCGAGCTCCCCGGCACCACCGTCAACCGCCTGTGCGGGTCGTCCCTGGACGCCGCGATCATCGCGTCCCGGCAGATCAACGCGGGCGAGGCCGACCTGATGCTCGTCGGCGGCGTCGAGTCCATGAGCCGTGCCCCCTGGGTGCTCCCGAAGACGGAGAAGCCCTACCCGGCCGGCGACCTGACCCTCGCCTCCACCACGCTGGGCTGGCGCCTCGTGAACCCGGCGATGAACCCGGAGTGGACCGTGTCCCTGGGCGAGGCCACCGAGCAGCTCGCCGAGCGCCACGGCATCACCCGCGAGCGGATGGACGAGTTCGCGTTCCGCTCCCACCAGCTCACCCAGCAGGCGTGGGACGAGGGCTTCTACGACGACCTCACCGTCCCGGTCCCCGGCACCGAGCTGACCCGGGACGAGTCCGTCCGTGCGTCCTCGACGGTCGAGAAGCTGGGCGGGCTCAAGACCGTCTTCCGCCCCGCGGACCAGGGCGGCACCGTCACCGCCGGCAACGCCTCGCCCCTCAACGACGGCGCCTCCGCGGCGCTGCTGGGCTCCGAGAAGGCAGCCGAGCTGACCGGTCTGCAGCCCCTCGCCCGCATCGCCGGGCGGGCCGCCGCGGCCAACGAGCCGCAGTTCTTCGGCTTCGCCCCGGTCGAGGCCGCGAACCTGGCGCTGCGCCGCGCCGGGATCACGTGGGAGGACGTCGCCGCCGTCGAGCTCAACGAGGCCTTCGCGGCCCAGTCCCTCGCCTGCGTCGACGCGTGGGGGATCGACCCCGCGATCGTCAACCGGCACGGCGGCGCCATCGCCATCGGCCACCCCCTCGGGGCGTCGGGCACCCGCATCCTCGGCACGCTCGCGAAGTCCCTGCAGGCCTCCGGGGCCCGCTGGGGCGTGGCGGCCATCTGCATCGGCGTGGGCCAGGGCCTCGCCGTCGTGCTCGAGAACCAGAACGCCTGAGACCCGCGCGGGACCCGGGCGGAGAAGACCACCGAAGGAAGGCACAACGCATGCTGAACATCGCAGAGAGCTGCGCGCAGGCCGTGGCCCCGATCCACGACGGCGCCGTCGTCATGATCGGCGGCTTCGGCGTGGCCGGCCAGCCCGTCGAGCTGATCGACGCGCTCATCGAGCACGGGGCCACCGACCTGACGGTCGTGAACAACAACGCCGGCAACGGCGACGTGGGCCTGGCCCGGCTGATCCAGCTCGGCCGCGTGCGGAGGATCATCTGCTCCTTCCCGCGCCAGTCCGACTCCTGGCACTTCGACGAGAAGTACCGCGCCGGGCAGATCGAGCTCGAGGTCGTCCCCCAGGGCAACCTCGCCGAGCGGATCCGCGCCGCCGGCGCCGGCATCGGGGGGTTCTTCACCCCCACCGGCTACGGCACCCTGCTCGCGGAGGGCAAGGAGGTCCGTGAGATCGACGGCCGCCACTACGTGCTCGAGCACCCCATCAAGGCCGACTTCTCGCTGACCAAGGCGCACGTCGCCGACCGGGCCGGCAACCTCGTCTACCGCAAGACGGCCCGCAACTTCGGCCCGATCATGGCCGCCGCCGCCGCCACCTCCATCGTGCAGGTCGCGGAGCTCGTGGAGCGCGGCGGGCTGGACCCCGAGGCCGTCGTGACCCCCGGCATCTACGTGGACACCGTCGTGCGGATCGACGCACCCGCCCAGACCGACCCCCGAGAGGACATCTGAGATGAGCGAGAACACCGTGGACACCGTGCCCAGGACCTCCGAGACGCCCCTCGCCCCGGAGGAGCTGGCCCGCGTGGTGGCCCGCGACATCCCCGCCGGCTCCTACGTCAACCTCGGCATCGGCCAGCCCACCCTGGTCTCCAACTACCTGAGCGCCGAGGACGACGTCACCCTGCACACCGAGAACGGGATGCTCGGCATGGGCCCCGAGGCCCACGGCGACGAGGTCGACGCCGACCTCATCAACGCCGGCAAGATCCCCGTGGTCGAGACGCCGGGCTGCTCCTACTTCCACCACGCGGACTCCTTCGCCATGATGCGCGGCGGGCACCTGGACTACTGCGTGCTCGGCGCCTTCCAGGTGGACCGGACGGGCAACCTCGCCAACTGGCACACCGGCAGCCCGGACGCGATCCCCGCCGTGGGCGGGGCCATGGACCTGGCCACGGGTGCGAAGATGACCTTCGTGATGATGTCCCTGCTGACCAAGAAGGGCCGGTCCAAGCTCGTGGAGCAGTGCACCATGCCGCTCACCGGCGTCGGCTGCGTCTCCCGGATCTACACCGACCAGGCCGTGTTCCTCCTCGAGGAGGACGGCGTGACGGTGCGCGAGACCTTCGGCACGAGCTTCGAGGAGCTCCAGCAGATCGTCGACGTCCCGCTGCGGCCCGCCCGCTGAGCCCAGCACCGCTCACGGGGCGCGGCGGGCCGGCACCGGCCGCCGCACCCCGGACGAGGCCCGCAGGAGGCCACCGATGACCGAGCAGGACCCGACCGTCCCGGCGGGGGAGCGGGGCACCCCCGGACAGTTCGTGCAGTCCCTGGCGCGCGGGCTCGGCGTGATCACGGCCTTCGACGCCCGGCACCCCCGGATGACCCTCAGCGACGTGGCCCGGCGCACCGGGCTGACCCGCGCCACCGCGCGCCGGTTCCTGCTCACGCTCGAGGAGCTGGGCTACGTCCGGACCGACGGGCGGCTCTTCGAGCTCACCCCCGTGGTCCTCCAGCTCGGCTACTCCTACCTCTCCTCGCAGCCGCTGCCCGCCCTGGCCGCCCCGCACCTCGAGACCCTCTCGGCGCAGGTCGAGGAGTCCACGTCCGCCTCGGTGCTGGACGGCGCCGACATCGTCTACGTCGCCCGCGTCTCCACGCACCGGATCATGACCGTGGCGATCGCCGTGGGCACCCGGTTCCCCGCCCACGCCACGTCCATGGGCCGGGTGCTGCTGGCCGGGCTGGACCCGGAGGAGCTCGACGAGTACTTCCGCACGGCGCGGATCGAGCGCCTGACCGAGCACACCCTCACCGACCGCGCGGCCCTCGAGGCCGACCTGCGCCGGGTCCGCGCCCAGGGCTGGGCGCTCGTCGACCAGGAGCTCGAGGTCGGGCTGCGCTCGGTCGCCGCCCCCGTCACCGACGGCACCGGGCGCGTGGTCGCGGCCGTGAACGTCTCCATGCGCGTGGGGATGCCCGGCGCCAGCGCCGGTGACCCCGTGGACGACGTCGTGCCGCCCCTGCTCGAGTGCGCCCGGAGGATCTCCGCCGACCTCGCCGCGACCGGGCGCTGAGCGGGCCGGCCCGGCCCCGCTTCCCCGCCCCGGCCGGGGTCTGATAGGCTGTCGAGGAATTGAACGGTCATCCCTCGGCGCCCGCGCCCCTGGAGGCCGAAGAAATCATGGCAGAACGGACTCGGTCCTCCGGTACGCGTTGTGTACCGAAATGCCATCCTTTTCGTCTGCCCAGCTACCTTCGGCGCGGCGACCGTGGTGCCCGCCCGCCGGGCCCACGACAGGCGCCGCACCCGCTCCCGGCCCCGGCCGGTCGCGGGGGAGCCGAACACCCAGCGGGCCGCTGACGCGTCCCGTCCGATCAGGAGACACTGTGCCTACAATCCAGCAGCTGGTCCGCAAGGGCCGGACCCCGAAGGTCGTCAAGACCAAGGCGCCCGCACTCAAGGGCAGCCCCATGAAGCGCGGCGTGTGCACCCGCGTCTACACCACCACCCCCAAGAAGCCGAACTCCGCGCTGCGCAAGGTCGCCCGCGTGAAGCTCAACGGCGGCGTGGAGGTCACGGCCTACATCCCCGGTGAGGGCCACAACCTGCAGGAGCACTCCATCGTGCTCGTCCGCGGCGGTCGCGTGAAGGACCTCCCCGGTGTCCGCTACAAGATCGTCCGCGGCGCGCTCGACACCCAGGGTGTCAAGGGCCGCCAGCAGGCCCGTTCCCGTTACGGCGCCAAGAAGGAGAAGAAGTAATGCCTCGTAAGGGTCCCGCTCCCAAGCGCCCGCTCGTCGTCGACCCGGTCTACAGCTCCCCGGTCGTCACGCAGCTGATCAACAAGGTCCTCCAGGACGGCAAGAAGTCCACCGCCGAGCGCATCGTCTACGGTGCCCTCGAGGGTGTCCGCGCCAAGTCCGGTGCCGACCCCGTCGCCACCCTCAAGAAGGCCCTGGAGAACGTCAAGCCGGCCCTCGAGGTGAAGTCCCGCCGCGTCGGCGGCGCCACCTACCAGGTGCCCGTCGAGGTCAAGCCGGGCCGCGCCCAGGCGCTGTCCCTGCGCTGGCTCGTCGGCTACTCGAAGATCCGCCGTGAGAACACCATGACCGAGCGTCTGCAGAACGAGATCCTGGACGCGTCCAACGGTCTCGGTGCCGCCGTGAAGCGCCGGGAGGACACCCACAAGATGGCGGAGTCCAACAAGGCCTTCGCCCACTACCGCTGGTAGAATCTTCCAGGCCTGTCGGCCCCACCCGGGCCGACAGGCCGCCGGCACCATCTCCGAAAGGGAACCACCGTGGCACTTGACGTGCTTACCGACCTCAAGAAGGTCCGCAACATCGGCATCATGGCGCACATCGATGCCGGGAAGACCACCACCACCGAACGCATCCTGTTCTACACCGGTATCTCCCACAAGATCGGCGAGACCCACGATGGTGCCTCCACCATGGACTGGATGGCGCAGGAGCAGGAGCGCGGCATCACGATCACGTCCGCCGCGACGACCTGCTACTGGCACGACAACCAGATCAACATCATCGACACCCCGGGCCACGTGGACTTCACGGTCGAGGTCGAGCGCTCCCTGCGCGTGCTCGACGGCGCCGTGGCGGTCTTCGACGGCAAGGAGGGCGTCGAGCCCCAGTCGGAGACGGTCTGGCGCCAGGCCGACAAGTACGACGTCCCCCGCATCTGCTTCGTCAACAAGATGGACAAGCTGGGCGCCGACTTCTACTTCACCGTCGACACCATCATCAACCGCCTCGGCGCGAAGCCGCTGGTCATGCAGCTGCCGATCGGCTCCGAGTCCGAGTTCACCGGCGTGGTCGACCTGCTCACCATGAAGGCCTTCGTCTGGCCGGGCGACTCCAAGGGCGATGTCTCCCTCGGCGCCAAGTACGAGATCGAGGAGATCCCCGCCGACCTGCAGGAGCGGGCCGAGGAGTACCGCAACCAGCTGGTGGAGTCCGTCGCCGAGGCCGACGACGAGCTCATGGAGAAGTACCTGGGCGGCGAGGAGCTCACCCTCGAGGAGCTCAAGGCCGGCATCCGGAAGCTCACCATCACCTCGCAGGCGTACCCCGTGCTGTGCGGCTCCGCGTTCAAGAACCGCGGCGTGCAGCCGATGCTCGACGCCGTCATCGACTTCCTGCCGTCCCCGCTGGACGTCCCGAACGTCGAGGGCCACGCGCTGAACAACGAGGAGGAGATCCTCTCCCGCCCGGTCGACTCGACCGCGCCGTTCTCCGCGCTCGCCTTCAAGGTGGCCAACCACCCGTTCTACGGGCAGCTCACCTACATCCGCGTGTACTCCGGCAAGGCGTCCAACGGCGACCAGGTGCTCAACTCCACCAAGGGCAAGAAGGAGCGCATCGGCAAGCTGTTCCAGATGCACTCCAACAAGGAGAACCCGGTCGACACCGTCCAGGCCGGGCACATCTACGCCGCGATCGGGCTCAAGGACACCACCACGGGCGACACCCTGTGCGACCTGCAGAAGCCGATCGTGCTCGAGTCCATGTCCTTCCCGGCCCCGGTCATCTCGGTGGCCATCGAGCCGAAGACCAAGGGCGACCAGGAGAAGCTCTCCATCGCGATCCAGAAGCTCTCCGCCGAGGACCCCACGTTCACCGTGTCCCTCAACGAGGAGACCGGCCAGACCGAGATCGGCGGCATGGGCGAGCTCCACCTGGACATCCTGGTGGACCGCATGAAGCGCGAGTTCAAGGTCGAGGCGAACGTCGGCAAGCCGCAGGTGGCCTACCGCGAGACGATCAAGAAGGCCGTCGAGAAGATCGACTACACGCACAAGAAGCAGACCGGCGGCTCCGGCCAGTTCGCCAAGGTGCAGATGGCGTTCGAGCCGATCCCGCTGGACGCCGAGGAGCTCTACGAGTTCGACAACAAGGTCACCGGCGGCCGCGTCCCGCGCGAGTACATCCCCTCCGTGGACGCCGGCATCCAGGACGCAATGCGTCTCGGCGTCCTCGCCGGGTACCCGGTCGTGGGCGTCAAGGCCACTCTGCTCGACGGCGCCTACCACGACGTCGACTCCTCCGAGATGGCGTTCAAGATCGCCGGCTCGATGGTGTTCAAGGAGGGTGCCCGCAAGGCGCAGCCCGTCCTCCTCGAGCCGCTCATGGCGGTCGAGGTGCGCACCCCCGAGGAGTACATGGGCGAGGTCATCGGCGACCTGAACTCCCGCCGCGGTCAGATCCAGTCGATGGAGGACGTGAGCGGCATCAAGCTGGTCAACGCCCTCGTCCCGCTGTCCGAGATGTTCGGCTACATCGGCGACCTCCGGTCCAAGACCCAGGGCCGCGCCGTGTACTCGATGCGGTTCGACAGCTACTCGGAGGTCCCCAAGGCCGTCGCCGAGGAGATCGTCCAGAAGAACCGCGGCGAGTAGGCACCACCCCTCGGCCCCGGCCGGGAATTTCATCAATCACGCACAGCCAAAGTAGACTTGCAGAGGTTTCAGTACTGCTGAGCGCCTCAAGCTCCCCCCGGAAACACGCGGTGGGGTAGTGCTGAGCAAGTTTCGACAAATGTTCTAGGAGGAACAACCATGGCGAAGGCCAAGTTCGAGCGCACCAAGCCGCACGTCAACATCGGCACCATCGGCCACGTCGACCACGGCAAGACGACGCTCACGGCTGCCATCTCCAAGGTCCTGGCCGACAAGTACCCGGACCTGAACGAGCAGCGCGACTTCGGTGCCATCGACTCCGCTCCGGAGGAGAAGCAGCGCGGCATCACCATCAACATCGCGCACATCGAGTACCAGACGGAGAAGCGCCACTACGCGCACGTCGACGCCCCGGGTCACGCGGACTACGTCAAGAACATGATCACCGGTGCGGCGCAGATGGACGGCGCCATCCTCGTGGTCGCCGCCACGGACGGCCCCATGGCCCAGACCCGCGAGCACGTGCTGCTCGCCCGCCAGGTGGGCGTGCCCTACCTGCTGGTGGCCCTGAACAAGTCCGACATGGTCGACGACGAGGAGCTGCTGGACCTCGTCGAGATGGAGGTGCGCGAGCTCCTCTCCGACCAGGGCTTCGACGGCGACAACGCGCCGGTCGTCCGCGTCTCGGCGCTGAAGGCCCTCGAGGGCGACCCCGAGTGGGTCGCCAAGGTCGAGGAGCTCATGGAGGCCGTCGACGAGAACGTGCCCGACCCCATCCGTGAGATGGACAAGCCGTTCCTCATGCCCATCGAGGACGTCTTCACCATCACCGGTCGCGGCACCGTGGTGACCGGCCGTGCCGAGCGCGGCACGCTGCCGATCAACTCCGAGGTCGAGATCGTCGGCATCCGTCCGGTCCAGAAGACCACGGTCACCGGCATCGAGATGTTCCACAAGCAGATGGACGAGGCCATGGCGGGCGAGAACTGCGGCCTGCTGCTGCGCGGTCTCAAGCGTGACGACGTCGAGCGCGGCCAGGTCGTGTGCAAGCCGGGTTCCATCACCCCGCACACCGACTTCGAGGCCAACGTCTACATCCTCTCCAAGGAGGAGGGCGGGCGTCACAACCCGTTCTACTCGAACTACCGTCCGCAGTTCTACTTCCGGACCACCGACGTCACCGGCGTCATCACGCTGCCCGAGGGCACCGAGATGGTCATGCCCGGCGACAACACCGAGATGACGGTCGCGCTGATCCAGCCGATCGCCATGGAGGAGGGCCTCGGCTTCGCCATCCGTGAGGGTGGCCGCACCGTGGGCTCCGGCCGCGTCACCAAGATCATCAAGTAGTCCCCGGACTGCCGATCTGCGCAGAACCCCCCGTCGCTCCTGCAGCGGCGGGGGGTTCCGCGCGTTCCGGGGCAACCACGACGGGGTTCAGCCGGTGAGCTGGTGCAGGCACAGGACGTTGCCCTCGGAGTCGGTGAACCACGCCGCGCGCATCCCGTCGGCGGTGAGGACGTGGTCGACGGTGCGCAGGCCGGGCAGGTCGTAGTCCTCGAAGCGCACGCCCCGGCCCTCGAGCTCCCGGACCGCGGCCTCGACGTCGGGGACCTCGAAGCTGACCTGCGTCAGCCCGGACGCCGGCGCGTCCGGGCGCAGCAGCAGCTGCAGGCCGGTGTGCCCGTCCTCGCTGAACAGGACGCTGTCCGGCTCGGGGGCGTCGGCGGGGGAGAGCCCCAGCGTCTCCTGGTAGAACCGGCGGGCGCGGTCGAGCTCCCGGACGGGGACGATCGCGACCAGTCTCGCGGTGGACAGCATGGGACCCATCTCCTGGGACGTCGGGGTGCGGACGAGGCCAGGATACGACCGCGGGTGCCGGCGCCGGTCGCGGTCGGCTCACGGTTCCGGCACGGTTGCGCACGGCCTGCCCCCGGCCGTGCGTTTGCACCGGTCTGCCATCTCTGGCAGGATGGAGGACGTTGTTCAAGCGCCGACGCGTGCTCCCAACGGTTCGAACCGGCAGACCCCAGGACACCATCGGGTTCCGAAGCAGAACCGGGGTCAGCAGCTCCTGGAAGCTGCCACGCACGGACCACATACAGCCCGCCCCGAGAAACGGAATCGGTGTGCCCCCGTGCCAGCACGGGACGACACGCCCGAGTTCGGGGGTCGGAGCTCCAGCAGGGTGAGGAACCCGGATCCTTCCGGATTCAGTCTGCGTGGAGGGGCGCCCACCAGGTGGCGCCATGCACAAGGAGCCCTCGGCTCCGTCACAGGGAAGATCGTTCAAGAAAGAGAGTCACGACGCCATGGCGGGACAGAAAATCCGCATCCGGCTGAAGTCTTATGACCACGAGGTCATCGACGTCTCGGCCCGGAAGATCGTTGAGACGGTGACGCGCGCAGGCGCCACGGTGGTCGGCCCCGTGCCGCTGCCCACGGAGAAGAACGTGTACTGCGTCATCCGCTCGCCGCACAAGTACAAGGACAGCCGTGAGCACTTCGAGATGCGCACGCACAAGCGGCTGATCGACATCATCGACCCCACGCCGAAGGCCGTCGACTCGCTCATGCGCCTCGACCTGCCGGCTGACGTGAACATCGAAATCAAGCTGTAAAGAGGATCGCATCCCAATGACTACCACTTTCGAACGCCAGGTGAAGGGCCTGCTGGGCACGAAGCTCGGCATGACCCAGGTCTGGGACGAGAACGGGAAGTTCGTGCCGGTGACCGTCGTCAAGGCGGACTCCAACGTCGTGACCCAGCTGCGCAACCAGGACCGTGACGGCTACTCGGCCGTCCAGATCGGGTTCGGTGCGATCGACCCCCGCAAGGTCACCCAGCCGCTGGCCGGCCACTTCGAGAAGGCCGGCGTCACGCCGCGCCGCCACGTCGTGGAGCTGCGCACGGCCGACGCCGACACCTACGAGCTGGGCCAGGAGCTCTCCGTCGAGCTCTTCGAGGCCGGCCAGAAGGTCGACGTGATCGGCAAGACCAAGGGCAAGGGCACGGCCGGTGTGATGAAGCGTCACGGCTTCTCCGGCGTCGGCGCCTCCCACGGTGCCCACAAGAACCACCGCAAGCCGGGATCCATCGGCGGCGCGTCCTACCCCGCTCGCGTGTTCAAGGGCATGCGCATGGCGGGCCGCATGGGCGCCGTCCGTCACACGACGCAGAACCTCACCGTTCACGCCGTGGACGCCGAGAACTCCCTGCTGCTCATCAAGGGCGCCCTGCCGGGCCCCAAGGGTTCGGTCGTCCTCGTCCGCACCGCAGTGAAGGGAGCCTGATCAGACCATGGCAACTCAGACCGTCAACGTCGACCTGCCCGCCGAGATCTTCGACGTCCAGACCAACGTGCCCCTGCTGCACCAGGTCGTCGTCGCTCAGCTGGCCGCGGCCCGCCAGGGCACGCACAAGACCAAGAACCGCGCCGAGGTCTCCGGCGCCGGCCGCAAGCCCTTCAAGCAGAAGGGCACCGGCCGCGCGCGCCAGGGCTCGATCCGCGCTCCGCACATGACCGGCGGCGGCGTGGTGCACGGCCCGACCCCGCGCGACTACAGCCAGCGCACCCCCAAGAAGATGAAGGCCGCCGCCCTGCGCGGAGCCCTCTCGGACCGGGCGCGCAACAACCGCATCCACGTCGTGGAGGCACTCGTCGAGGGCACCGTCCCCAACACGAAGGCCGCCCAGGCGACGCTGCGCGGGCTCTCCGACCGCAAGAACCTGCTGGTCGTCCTGCACCGCTCGGACGACGTGGCCGCGCTGTCGGTGCGCAACCTCGACGACGTGCACACCCTCTACGCGGACCAGCTCAACACGTACGACGTGCTGGTCTCCGACGACGTGGTCTTCACCAAGGACGCGTTCGAGTCCTTCGTGGCGGCCGCCAGCAAGAAGAAGCAGGAGGACGCCAAGTGAGCGCGACCACCATCAAGGACCCCCGGGACGTCATCATCGCGCCGGTCGTCTCCGAGAAGTCCTACGGGCTCATCGACGAGGGCCGCTACACGTTCTTCGTGGCGCCCGACTCGAACAAGACCCAGATCAAGTACGCCGTCGAGCAGATCTTCGGCGTCAAGGTCGAGTCCGTGAACACCATCAACCGTGCCGGGAAGCGGAAGCGCACGCGCTTCGGCTGGGGTCAGCGCAAGGGCACCAAGCGTGCCGTTGTGACCCTCAAGGAAGGCACCATCGACATCTTCGGCGGTCCGCTCGCCTGAGCGGAGACCACTTTAACGAGGAACTGACACATGGCTATCCGTAAGCACAAGCCGACAACCCCGGGCCGTCGCGGCTCCTCCGTTGCCGACTTCGCAGAAATCACGCGCACGACCCCCGAGAAGTCGCTGGTCCGGCCGCTGCCCAAGAAGGGCGGGCGGAACAACACCGGCCGCATCACCACCCGGCACAAGGGTGGCGGGCACAAGCGCCAGTACCGCGTCATCGACTTCCGTCGCCACGACAAGGACGGCGTCGACGCCAAGGTCGCGCACATCGAGTACGACCCGAACCGCACGGCGCGCATCGCGCTGCTGCACTTCGTGGACGGCTCCAAGCGCTACATCATCGCGCCGAACAAGCTGTCCCAGGGCGACGTCGTCGAGTCGGGCCCCGGCGCCGACATCAAGCCCGGCAACAACCTGCCGCTGCGCAACATCCCCGTCGGCACCGTGATCCACGCCGTCGAGCTCCGTCCGGGCGGCGGCGCCAAGCTCGCCCGCTCCGCCGGCGCGTCGGTGCAGCTCGTCGCCAAGGAGGGCAAGTACGGCCAGCTCCGGCTGCCCTCCGGCGAGATCCGCAACGTCGACGTGCGCTGCCGCGCGACGGTCGGCGAGGTCGGCAACGCCGAGCAGTCGAACATCAACTGGGGCAAGGCCGGCCGCAACCGCTGGAAGGGCGTCCGCCCGACCGTCCGCGGTGTGGTCATGAACCCCGTCGACCACCCGCACGGTGGTGGGGAGGGCAAGACCTCCGGTGGCCGTCACCCGGTCAACCCGAACGGCAAGCCCGAGGGCCGCACCCGCCGCCCCAACAAGGAGAGCGACAAGCTCATCGTCCGCCGTCGTCGCACCGGCAAGAACAAGCGCTAAGGAGCCTGACACATGCCACGCAGCCTGAAGAAGGGCCCTTTCGTCGATCAGCACCTTTTCCTGAAGGTCGCCAAGGAGAACGACAAGGGCACCAAGAACGTCATCAAGACGTGGTCCCGCCGCTCGATGATCGTCCCCGACATGCTCGGGCACACGATCGCCGTGCACGACGGACGCAAGCACATCCCCGTGTTCATCACCGAGTCGATGGTCGGGCACAAGCTCGGCGAGTTCGCCCCCACGCGGACCTTCCGCGGCCATGTGAAGGACGACAAGAAGGGCAAGCGCCGCTGATCCTCCGGGATCCCGCAGCGTGAGCACTTCGAGAAGACGAGAGAAGGAAAGCAATGGAAGCCAAGGCATCTGCGCGCTACATCCGCGTGACGCCTATGAAGGCCCGGCGCGTCGTCAACCTGATTCGTGGCCAACAGGCGAATGAGGCTCTGGCGATTCTGAAGTTCGCCCCCCAGGGTGCTTCGGAACCGGTGTTCAAGGTCCTCCAGTCGGCGGTCGCCAACGCGCGCCAGCTGGCGGACCGCGACGGCCTGCCGTTCAAGGAGGAGGAGCTCGTCGTGAGCGAGGCCTTCGTCGACGAGGGTCCGACCATGAAGCGGTTCCAGCCGCGGGCCCAGGGCCGCGCCTACCGCATCAACAAGCGCACGAGCCACATCACCGTGATCGTGGCGAGCCCTGACAGCGAGGAGGTCCGCTAAGTGGGACAGAAGATCAACCCGCACGGGTTCCGGCTGGGCATCACCACCGACCACGTGTCGCACTGGTACGCGGACTCCACCAAGGAGGGCCAGCGCTACAAGGACTACGTCCGCGAGGACATCAAGATCCGCAAGCTCATGTCCACGGGCATGGAGCGGGCCGGCATCTCCAAGGTCGAGATCGAGCGGACCCGGGACCGCGTGCGCGTGGACATCCACACCGCCCGCCCCGGCATCGTCATCGGCCGCCGCGGCGCCGAGGCCGACCGCATCCGCGGCGAGCTCGAGAAGCTCACCGGCAAGCAGATCCAGCTGAACATCCTCGAGGTCAAGAACCCCGAGGTGGACGCCCAGCTGGTCGCCCAGGGTGTCGCCGAGCAGCTCGCCTCCCGCGTGGCCTTCCGCCGCGCCATGAAGAAGGCCATCCAGTCGGCGCAGCGCGCCGGCGCGAAGGGCATCCGCATCCAGTGCGCCGGCCGCCTCGGCGGCGCCGAGATGAGCCGCTCGGAGTTCTACCGCGAAGGCCGTGTGCCCCTGCACACCCTGCGCGCGAACATCGACTACGGCTTCTTCGAGGCCAAGACCACCTTCGGCCGCATCGGCGTGAAGGTCTGGATCTACAAGGGCGACCTCACCGCCAAGGAACTGGCGGCCCAGCAGGCCGCCGCTCCCTCGCGCGGCCGCGGCGGCGACCGTGACCGTCGCGGCGGTCCGGGCGAGCGTCGCGGAGGCGGCGGCGGCGACCGTCGTCGTCCCGACCGTAACGACCGTGGCGGACGCCGTGAGCGCAACGACTCCGCCGCCTCCCCGGCTCCGGCCGCGGGAGCGACCAACGCAGAGGGTGGTAAGTAAATGCTCATCCCACGTCGTGTGAAGTTCCGCAAGCAGCACCACCCGAAGCGGTCGGGCGCTGCCAAGGGCGGCACCACTGTCGCCTTCGGCGAGTGGGGCATCCAGGCGCTGACGCCGGCCTACGTGACGAACCGTCAGATCGAGGCCGCCCGTATCGCCATGACCCGCCACATCAAGCGTGGCGGCAAGGTCTGGATCAACATCTACCCGGACCGCCCCCTGACCAAGAAGCCCGCCGAGACCCGCATGGGCTCCGGCAAGGGCTCCCCCGAATGGTGGGTCGCCAACGTCAAGCCCGGGCGCGTGATGTTCGAGCTCTCCGGTGTCTCCGAAGAGGTCGCCCGCGAGGCCCTGCGCCTGGCGATCCACAAGCTCCCGATGAAGGCACGCATCGTGCGTCGCGAAGGTGGTGAATGAGAATGGCTGTTGGATCCAAGGATCTGAGCATCGAGAACCTCGCGGCCCTCGACAAGGACTCTCTGGGTGAGGCGCTGCGCAAGGCCAAGGAGGAGCTGTTCAACCTCCGCTTCCAGTCCGCAACCGGTCAGCTCGAGAACAACGGCCGCCTCAAGGCCGTCAAGCGCGACATCGCGCGCATCTACACGGTGCTGCGCGAGCGCGAGCTCGGCATCCGGCCCCAGGCGGGCTCCGCCGAGACCACCGCCGAGACCACCTCCGAGGAGGACGCCAAGTGACCGAGCAGATCAACAACGAGGCCGAGCAGGCCGACGAGCGCGGTGACCGCAAGAGCCGTCGTGGCTACGTGGTCTCCGACAAGATGGACAAGACCGTCGTGGTGCAGCTGCAGGACAACGTCAAGCACTCGCTGTACGGCAAGGTCATGCGCCGCTCCTCGAAGGTCAAGGCCCACGACGAGCAGAACGCCGCCGGCGTCGGCGACCTCGTCCTGATCTCCGAGACCCGCCCGCTGTCCGCGACCAAGCGGTGGCGGATCGTGGAGATCCTCGAGAAGGCCAAGTGACCCGAGCTCGCTAGAGCCGGCCACGGCCCCGACGGCCCGTCCCCTCCTGGAGGGGGCGGGCCGTCGCCCGTTCACCGCCCGCACGGACGGCGCCCCGCCTGTGCTAGGCTGGTGAGCTTGTATGGGCGGAAATCTCTGTCCGTGCAATCCACAGCTCTTCGTGCCAGCGCATAATGACCGCGTGCAGGGCGCCCCCGTGCCACCTGGTGGCGGGTTCAGATGCTCCTGGCATGGAGGGCTGGGCCCGGTCCGGCGTGCGCGCCGGGGGAGGGCACATCATCCGACAAGCTGTTCCGCAAGGCCCGCACCGTGCTCTCGATCGGTGTTGGAACCGGCGTGACGACAGGAGTAATCAGTGATTCAGCAGGAGTCGCGACTGAAGGTCGCCGACAACACGGGTGCGAAGGAAATCCTCACCATCCGTGTTCTCGGTGGATCCGGACGTCGCTACGCAGGCATCGGCGACATCATCGTCGCCACCGTCAAGGACGCGATCCCCGGCGGGAACGTGAAGAAGGGCGACGTGGTCAAGGCCGTGATCGTCCGTACCAAGAAGGAGCGCCGTCGTCCGGACGGCTCCTACATCAAGTTCGACGAGAACGCCGCAGTGATCCTGAAGAACGACGGTGACCCCCGTGGTACCCGCATCTTCGGCCCCGTGGGCCGTGAGCTGCGCGACAAGAAGTTCATGAAGATCATCTCGCTGGCCCCGGAGGTGCTCTGACCATGGCGAAGTTCAAGATCAAGACCGGCGACCTGGTGCAGGTCATCTCCGGCAGCAAGGACAACAAGGGCAAGCAGGGCAAGGTCCTGCGCGTGATCCCCGAGACCTCCCGCGTGGTCGTGGAGGGCATCAACGTGATCACCCGCCACCGCAAGGCCTCCATGCAGGGCGAAGCCGGCGGCATCGACAAGGTCGAGGCCCCGATCCACGTGTCCAACGTGGCGCTCGTGGACCCGGAGACCAACAAGCCGACCCGCGTCGGCCACCGCACCGAGACCGTGGAGCGCGACGGACGCCAGAAGACCGTCCGCGTCCGCGTCTCCAAGAGCACCGGCAAGGACCTGTGATGACCGAAACCACCGAGATCAGCGTGTCCCCGCGCTTCAAGGACAAGTACCAGGAGACCGTCGTGCCCGCGCTGCAGGAGCAGTTCGGCTACGGCAACGTCATGGAGATCCCGCGCGTCGTCAAGGTCGTCGTGAACATGGGTGTCGGTGACGCCGCGAAGGACTCGAAGCTCATCGACGGCGCCGTCCGCGACCTCACCGCCATCACGGGCCAGAAGCCGCTCGTGACCCGGGCGAAGAAGTCCATCGCGCAGTTCAAGCTCCGCGAGGGCATGCCGATCGGCGCGCACACCACGCTGCGCGGCGACCGCATGTGGGAGTTCCTCGACCGCCTGGTGACCCTGGCCCTGCCGCGCATCCGCGACTTCCGCGGTCTGTCCGACCGCCAGTTCGACGGCAACGGCAACTACACCTTCGGCCTCACCGAGCAGTCCATGTTCCACGAGATCGACCAGGACCGCATCGACCGGGTCCGCGGCATGGACATCACGGTGGTCACCACCGCGAAGACCGACGACGAGGGCCGCGCGCTGCTGAAGGCGCTCGGCTTCCCCTTCAAGACCAACTAATCTCGCTACGTTCCAGGTCCGGCCGGGCGCCCACGGGCGCCGCCAGGTGCGGAAACCGGGACGAGGAAGGGCACGTGCCCCCAAAATGACAATGACAGATCCTGTCGCGGACATGCTGACGCGTCTGCGCAACGCCAACTCCGCCTACCACGACTCCGTGAGCATGCCGTACTCGAAGCTCAAGGCTCGCGTGGCGGACATCCTCAAGGCCGAGGGCTACATCGCGGACTACAAGGAGGAGGCGGCGGAGGTCGGCAAGACCCTCACGCTCTCCCTGAAGTTCGGCCCCAACCGGGAGCGCTCCATCGCGGGCGTCCGGCGCATCTCCAAGCCGGGCCTGCGCGTCTACGCCAAGTCCACCAACCTCCCCAAGGTCCTGGGCGGCCTGGGCATCGCCATCCTGTCCACGTCTTCCGGGCTGCTGACCGACAAGCAGGCCTCGAAGAAGGGCGTGGGCGGCGAAGTCCTCGCGTACGTCTGGTAACCCGGAACAGAAAGGAAGAGAACATGTCACGTATCGGACGTCTCCCCATCTCTGTGCCGGCCGGTGTGGAGATCAAGATCGACGGCAACGTCGTCTCCGTCAAGGGCGCCAAGGGCGAGCTGCAGCACACCGTTGCCAGCCCGATCACCGTCGCGCTCGACGACAGCACCCTCACCGTCACCCGACCCGACGACGAGCGCGAGTCCCGCTCGCTGCACGGTCTCACCCGCACCCTGATCGCCAACATGATCCAGGGCGTCACCCAGGGCTACACCAAGGGCATCGAGATCGTCGGCACCGGTTACCGCGTGCAGGCCAAGGGGCAGGACCTCGAGTTCGCCCTCGGCTACAGCCACCCGATCACCTTCAAGGCGCCGGAGGGCATCTCGTTCGCCGTCGAGGGCGTCAACAAGCTCTCGGTCAACGGCATCGACAAGCAGCAGGTCGGCGAGGTCGCCGCCAAGATCCGCAAGCTCCGCGCCCCCGAGCCCTACAAGGGCAAGGGCGTGCGGTACGCCGGCGAGCAGATCCGCCGCAAGGCCGGAAAGGCTGGTAAGTAACCATGGCTCTGAAGATCAAGGGCAAGTCCAAGGCCGCCGCCCGCAGCCGCCGCCACGTCCGGGTGCGCAAGCACCTGGCCGGCACGGCCGCGCGCCCGCGCCTGGTCGTCAACCGCTCCGCCCGCCACGTGTTCGTCCAGGTCGTCGACGACACCAAGGGTGTCACCGTGGCCTCGGCCTCCACCATGGAGGCCGACCTGCGCGGCGCCGACGCGGACAAGACCGCCAAGGCCAAGCGCGTGGGTGAGCTCGTGGCCGAGCGCGCCAAGGCCGCCGGTGTCGAATCCGTCGTGTTCGACCGCGGCGGCAACAAGTACCACGGTCGCGTGGCGGCTGTCGCCGACGGCGCCCGCGAAGGAGGTCTGGCACTGTGAGCGAGCAGAACAACGAGAAGGAAACCCAGGTGACCGAAGCCAGCACTGCCTCCACGGAGGCGACCGGGGCCCAGCAGACCACCGAGGCCAACCGCTCCCAGGACTCCCGCGGTGACCGCGGGGGCCGTGGCGAGCGCGGCGGCCGCGGTGAGCGCGGGGGCCGTGGCGAGCGCGGCGGCCGCGGTGGCCGCGGCGGCCGCGACGAGGAGAAGGACAAGTTCCTCGAGCGCGTCGTGACCATCAACCGTGTCTCCAAGGTCGTCAAGGGTGGTCGTCGCTTCAGCTTCACCGCCCTCGTCGTCGTCGGCGACGGCAACGGCATGGTCGGCGTCGGCTACGGCAAGGCCAAGGAGGTGCCGGCGGCGATCTCGAAGGGCGTCGAGGAGGCGAAGAAGAACTTCTTCCGCGTCCCGCGCATCGAGGACCGCACGATCCCGCACCGTGTGCAGGGCGAGGCCGCCGCAGGCGTCGTCATGCTGCGCCCGGCGACCCCGGGTACCGGTGTGATCGCCGGTGGTCCGGTCCGTGCCGTGCTCGAGTGCGCCGGCATCCACGACGTGCTGTCGAAGTCCCTCGGCTCGTCGAACCAGATCAACATCGTGCACGCAACCATCGAGGCGCTCCGCCAGCTCGAGGAGCCGGCGGCCGTCGCGGCCCGTCGTGGGCTCCCGATGGACGAGGTCGTCCCCGGTCCGTTGCTGCGCTCGATCCAGAAGGCAGGTGCCTGATGTCCGGCAAGCGTATCCAGCCCGACGGCACGGAGCTGCGCATCACGCAGGTCCGGTCGGTGGTCGGCCAGAAGCAGAACATGCGCAACACCCTGCGGTCCCTCGGCCTCAAGCGGCCGGGCAACGTCGTGGTCCGCAAGGCCGACGGCGTGACCGCGGGCATGGTCAACACCGTCGCCCACCTGGTCAAGGTCGAGGAGGCCAAGTAACCATGGCAGAGAACACTGCTGAGAACACCGCTCAGAGCAACGAGAAGGTGCACGCGCTCAAGGTGCACCACCTGCGTCCGGCCCCGGGCGCGAAGACCGCCAAGACCCGCGTGGGTCGCGGTGAGGGCTCCAAGGGCAAGACCGCCGGCCGCGGCACCAAGGGCACCAGTGCCCGGTACCAGGTCAAGGCGGGCTTCGCGGGCGGGCAGCTTCCGCTGCACATGCGCCTGCCCAAGCTGCGCGGGTTCAAGAACCCGTTCCGCGTGGAGTACCAGGTCGTCAACCTGGACAAGCTCACCGAGCTCTTCCCGGAGGGCGGCGAGGTGACCGTGGAGTCGCTCGTGGCCCGCGGCGCCGTGCGCAAGAACCAGCCCGTCAAGGTCCTGGGCTCCGGCGACATCGCGGTCGCGGTCGACGTGAAGGCGCACGCCTTCTCGGGCTCCGCCGCGGAGAAGATCGCCGCCGCCGGCGGCAGCACCACCGCGCTGTGAGCGCGGGCCGCGGGGCCGGGCGCACGCCCGGCCCCGCGGCACCCACGGATCAGGCCCCGTCCACGCCAGCGTGGGCGGGGCCTGATCCGTCGGCGGGCACGAGCCCGCCCCGTCGGCGCGCGCCCCCGGTGAGTCCCGGGCGGGCCGCGTTCGCTAGACTTGCCGGAGTCGCCCGCGCCCACCGGGCGCGGGGACCCCGGACCGAGCTCCCGCACCACCACACCCCCCGCCACCGGATGCCGGTCGGACCCAGTCTCTAGGAGGACATGTGCTCAGCGCTTTCGGACGGGCGTTGCGAACCCCCGACCTGCGACGCAAGCTGGGGTTCACCCTCGCCCTCATCGTGCTCTACCGCCTGGGCACGTTCATCCCGGCGCCGGGCGTCGACTACGGCAACGTGCAGCAGTGCCTGGCCCTCGGGACCACCACGGGCGGCGTGTACGACATGGTGAACCTCTTCAGCGGCGGCGCTCTGCTGCAGCTGTCGGTCTTCGCCCTGGGCGTCATGCCCTACATCACCGCGAGCATCATCGTGCAGCTGCTGCGCGTGGTCATCCCGCGCTTCCAGGAGCTGCACGAGGAGGGGGCGCAGGGGCAGACGCAGCTGACCCAGTACACCCGCTACCTCACCATCGGCCTCGCGCTGCTCAACGCCACCACGGTGGTCTCGCTCGCCCGGTCCGGCGCCCTGCTGGGGGACTGCCCCCTGCCGATCATCCCGAACGACACCTGGCTGACCGTGCTGATCATCATCATCACGATGACCGCCGGCACAGCGATCATCATGTGGCTGGGGGAGCGGATCACGGAGAAGGGCGTGGGCAACGGCATGTCGCTGCTCATCTTCACGTCCATCGCCGCGACCTTCCCCTCCGCGCTGGGCGAGATCCTCCGCACCCGGGGCTGGGGCGTGTTCCTCTCCGTGCTGGCCGTGGGGCTCGTGGTGATCACCTGCGTGGTGTTCGTGGAGCAGTCCCAGCGCCGCGTGCCCGTGCAGTACGCCAAGCGGATGGTGGGCCGGCGCACGATCGGCGGGACCACCACCTACATCCCGCTCAAGGTCAACATGGCCGGTGTCATCCCCATCATCTTCGCGTCCTCGATGCTGATGCTCCCCGGCATGCTCGCCCAGTTCGGCATGCCGGACGACGGCACGGACATCCCCGGCTGGGTCAACTGGATCAACACCTACCTCGTCACCGGCGACCACCCCGTGTACATGGCGATGTACTTCCTGATGATCGTGTTCTTCACGTACTTCTACGTGTCGATCACGTTCAACCCCGAGGAGGTCTCCAACAACATGAAGCGCTACGGCGGCTTCATCCCGGGGATCCGCGCGGGACGGCCCACCGAGAAGTACCTCGCCTACGTGCTCAGCCGGATCACGTTCCCGGGCGCCCTCTACCTGGGCATCGTGTCGATGATCCCCCTCGTGGCGCTCGTGCTGATCGACGCGAACCAGAACTTCCCCTTCGGCGGTCCGTCGCTGCTGATCATGGTGGGCGTCGGCCTGGACACGGTGAAGCAGATCGAGGCCCAGCTGCAGCAGCGCAACTACGAGGGCCTGCTGCGCTGACCCCTCCCCGCCGTCCCCCGCCGGGGACGGCGGGCACGCCCCGGTAGACTGGGAGCGCAGCCACCACCGACCGCAAGGAGACTTCATGACCCGCATGCTCATCATCGGACCCCCCGGCGCAGGCAAGGGCACGCAGGCCGTGCGCATCTCGGAGCGGCTCGGCATCCCGGCGATCTCCACCGGCGACATCTTCCGGGCCAACATCAAGGGCCGGACCCCCCTGGGGCAGGAGGCCAAGAGCTACATCGACGCCGGCGACCTCGTCCCGGACTCCGTGACCAACCGGATGGTCCGCGACCGCCTCGCCGAGACGGACACCGCCGACGGCTTCCTGCTCGACGGCTACCCGCGCAACGCCGCGCAGGTGGACGAGCTCGATGCCATCCTCGCCGAGCTGGGGCAGGAGCTCGACGTGGTGCTGAAGCTGACCGCCGACCGCGACGAGCTCGTCCAGCGGCTCCTCGGGCGGGCCCAGAAGGAGGGGCGCACCGACGACACGGAGGCGGTCATCCGGCACCGCCTGGACGTGTACGACGCCGAGACCGCCGTGGTCGTCGACGTCTACGACCGGCGCGGCATCGTCCGCGAGGTCGACGGGCTCGGGACCGTCGACGCGGTCTCCCAGCGGATCATGACAGCGCTGTCCTGACGCACCGTCCCGCACCGCGCACGCCGTGACACCCCCGGACACCCCCGGGGGTCTCACGTTTAACCCACGACAGCCGCGAGCTCCCCGACCGGGGGAGCGGCTCGGAAGGAAGACCGCATGTTCGGCCGCCGCCGGATCGAGTACAAGACCCACGCCCAGCTGCGCACCATGCAGCGCGCCGGGGTGGTGACCTCCCGCGCCCTCGACGCCGCCGTGGCGGCCGCCGTGCCCGGCGCGACCACCGCGTCCCTCGACGACGTCTTCCGCTCCGTCCTCGACGAGCACGGGGCGAGCTCCAACTTCCTCGGCTACTTCGGCTACCCCGCCGCCGTGTGCGTGTCCGTCAACGAGGTGGTCGTCCACGGCATCCCGGGGGACCAGGTGCTGCAGAAGGGGGACATCCTCTCCGTGGACGGCGGGGCCGTGGTCGAGGGCTGGCACGGGGACTCCGCGCGCACCGTGCTCCTGGGCCGCCCGGACCCCGCGGACGCCGAGCTCTCCGACGTCACCCGCAACGCCATGTGGCACGGCATCGCGGCGGCGGCCACCGGCACGCACGTCGGCGACATCGGCGCGGCCGTGGAGGACTACGTGCGCAAGGCCTCCGGGCACCGCTTCGGGATCCTCGAGGAGTACGTGGGACACGGGATCGGGTCCAAGATGCACATGGCCCCCGACGTGCTCAACTTCCGCAGCACCGACCGCGGGCCCCGCCTGCGCGCCGGGATGGCACTGGCCATCGAGCCGATGCTCGTCCGCGGCGGGATCGGCACCCGCGTGCTCGACGACGAGTGGACCGTGGTCACCACCGACGGCGCCCGCTCCAGCCAGTGGGAGCACTCCGTGGCCCTGCACGCCGACGGCGTCTGGGTGCTCACCGCCGAGGACGGCGGGGCCTCGGAGCTCGAGCCCCTCGGCGTGCGCCCCGTCCCGATCCCGGAGGACCTGCCGTGACCGGGCAGCCCTCCACCACCCCGGACCCGCGACACCGCGAGGAGAACACCGTGGCCCAGCAGCCGCAGCAGAGCACCACCAGCACACCCGTCGAGCTCACCGTGAAGCCGCGGCCCGGTCAGCTGACCTTCGCCGCGCCGCGGCGCGGCAAGCCCCCGCGCCACCTCGCCGACTTCGACATGGCGGGCCGCCGGGAGTTCCTCGCCGAGCTGGGGCACCAGCCCTTCCGGGCGGGACAGCTCTCCCGCCACTACTTCGACCGGTTCGCCACGGCCCCCGAGGACATGACCGACCTGCCCGCGGCCGGCCGGGAGGAGCTCGTCTCCCAGGCCCTGCCCACGCTGCTGACCACCGTGCGCAGCCTCGAGGCCGACCAGGGGAACACCGTCAAGAACGTGCACCGGTGCTTCGACGGCGCCACCGTGGAGTCCGTGCTCATGCGCTACACCCACCGGGTGACCATGTGCATCTCCTCCCAAGCCGGCTGCGGGATGAACTGCCCCTTCTGCGCGACCGGCCAGGCGGGCCTGACCCGCAACCTCTCGACCGCGGAGATGGTCGAGCAGGTCGTGCAGGGCGCGCGGATGCTCCGCGGCGGCAGGGTGGGCCGGGCCGAGCAGGAGCCGCTGCGCATCTCCAACATCGTGTTCATGGGCATGGGGGAGGCCCTCGCCAACTACAAGGCCTCGATCGGGGCGATCCACCGCCTCATCGACCCCTCCCCGGAGGGCCTCGGCATCTCGGCCCGCGGCATCACCATGTCCACGGTGGGCCTGGTGCCCGGGATCCGGAAGTTCACGCAGGAGAAGCTGCCGGTCACCCTGGCGCTGTCCCTGCACGCCCCGGACGACGAGCTGCGCGACGAGCTCATCCCGATCAACACCCGGTGGAAGGTCGACGAGGCCCTCGACGCCGCCTACGACTACTACCAGGCCACCGGCCGGCGGGTCTCGATCGAGTACGCCCTGATCCGCGACATCAACGACCACGGGTGGCGGGCCGACCTCCTCGGCGAGAAGCTCAACGCCCGCGGCGGGGGGTGGGTGCACGTGAACCCCATCCCGCTCAACCCGACCCCCGGCTCCAAGTGGACCGCGTCCCGGCCCGGCGTGGAGCAGAACTTCGTGGAGCGGCTCCGGGCCCACGGCATCCCCACCACCGTGCGGGACACCCGCGGCTCCGACATCGACGGGGCCTGCGGGCAGCTCGCCGCGACCGTCTGAGCGCCGTCGTCCCCGGCACCGCTCCCCGGGGGCGCCTCCCGCGTTGCGGGAGGCGCCCCCAATCCCGTAGAGTGTCCTGTTGGTTGTCTGTGCTCCAGCGATTCCGCACACTTCGGACCACGCCGACCTCACCGTGCACCACGAACGGTGATGGTGCGCGCGTACGGGTCCGCTGCGGCGTTTAACGACGATGTACACCCGAAACCCTGCTCGCCGCCCCGGCGGGGGGCACCTGAAGTTAGCGGAGGATATGGCCAAGAAAGACGGAGTCATCGAGATCGAAGGCACTGTGGTCGAGGCTCTGCCCAACGCGATGTTCCGCGTTGAGCTGAACAACGGTCACCTGGTCCTCGCCCACATCTCCGGGAAGATGCGACAGCACTACATCCGGATCCTCCCCGAGGACCGCGTGGTGGTGGAGCTGAGCCCGTACGACCTCACCCGCGGTCGTATCGTCTACCGCTACAAGTAGGACCGGCGGCCGTCCGGGCCGCACACCACTCGAGAGAACGACGCGAAGGAATGCGATGAAGGTCCAACCGAGCGTGAAGCCGATCTGCGACAAGTGCAAGGTGATCCGCCGCAACGGGCGGGTCATGGTGATCTGCGAGAACCCGCGCCACAAACAGCGTCAGGGCTGACCCGCCCCGAGCTGCCCACGCAAGTGGATCCACAAAGGCACCGCTCCCGACCGGAGAGATCCAGGCGGGCGCCCCCGGTACAGAGGCCGGGGACCGGAGGGGACATGACGTCCCCGACCGGACAGCGATGCTCCAGACCTCTGGAACACCACAAGGAGAACCGCCGATATGGCTCGTCTCGCAGGCGTCGACCTCCCCCGCGAAAAGCGGCTGGAAATTGCGCTCACCTACATCTACGGCGTGGGTCGCACCCGCGCGCTCGCCACCCTGGACGCCACCGGCATCTCGGGCGACCTGCGCGTGCGCGAACTCACCGATGCCCAGCTCGTGGAGCTGCGCGACTACATCGAGGACAACTACAAGGTCGAGGGTGACCTCCGCCGCGAGGTGGCCGCCGACATCCGCCGCAAGGTCGAGATCGGCAGCTACCAGGGCATCCGGCACCGCCGCGGCCTGCCCGTGCACGGTCAGCGCACCAAGACCAACGCCCGCACCCGCAAGGGTCCGAAGCGCACGGTCGCCGGCAAGAAGAAGTAGCCCGCTGCCGCTCGTGCGCCAGGACCCCGCGGTCCCCCGAGCGGCCCACCACCACTCTTCCCGAACTTTGTAGGAGATCTCCATGCCCCCGAAGACTCGCGCAGCGGCTGCCCGCAAGCCCCGCCGCAAGGACAAGAAGAACGTCACCCAGGGCCAGGCCCACATCAAGTCGACGTTCAACAACACCATCGTCACCATCACCGACCCCTCCGGCGCCGTCCTCTCCTGGTCGTCCGCCGGCGAGATGGGTTTCAAGGGCTCTCGCAAGTCCACCCCCTTCGCGGCCCAGATGGCCGCCGAGGCCGCCGCGAAGCGCGCGCAGGAGCACGGCATGCGCAAGGTCGACGTGTTCGTCAAGGGCCCCGGCTCCGGGCGCGAGACCGCCATCCGCTCCCTGCAGGCCACCGGCCTCGAGGTCGGCTCCATCTCGGACGTCACCCCGAGCGCGCACAACGGTTGCCGCCCGCCGAAGCGCCGCCGCGTCTGATGTGAGCACGCCCACCGGGACCCTGCGGGGTCCCGGTGCGCGTGCCGACAACGGACCGGGCACCGGTCCGCACCCATCAACTGTTTTCCACCATTTGCGCGCGTCATATAGCGGATGCCCGCTGAAAGGAAACATCAGTGCTCATCGCACAGCGCCCCACCCTCTCTGAAGAGGTCGTGGCCGACAACCGGTCCCGCTTCGTGATCGAACCGCTCGAGCCCGGCTTCGGCTACACCCTCGGCAACTCCCTCCGCCGCACCCTCCTGTCCTCGATCCCCGGTGCCGCCGTGACCAGCATCCGGCTCGACGGGGTGCTCCACGAGTTCTCCACCGTGGAGGGCGTGAAGGAGGACGTCTCCGAGGTCATTCTCAACATCAAGAAGCTCGCCGTCTCCTCGGAGCAGGACGAGCCCGTCGTCGCCTACCTGCGCAAGCAGGGCCCCGGCGTCGTCACCGCCGCGGACATCACGGCCCCGGCCGGTGTGGAGATCCACAACCCGGACCTGCACATCGCGACCCTCAACGCGAAGGGCCAGCTCGAGCTCGAGCTGACCATCGAGCGCGGGCGCGGGTACGTCTCCGCCGCCCAGAACAAGGCCGGGGACGCGGAGATCGGCCGCATCCCGGTCGACTCGATCTACTCGCCCGTCCTGAAGGTGACCTTCCGCGTGGAGGCCACCCGTGTGGAGCAGCGCACCGACTTCGACAAGCTGGTCCTGGACGTGGAGACCAAGGAGGCCATCACCCCGCGTGACGCCGTGGCCTCCGCCGGCACCACCCTGGTCGAGCTGTTCGGTCTCGCCCGGGAGCTCAACACGGCCGCCGAGGGCATCGAGATCGGGCCCTCGCCGACGGACGCCGCGATGGCCGCCGACATGGCGCTGCCCATCGAGGACCTCGAGCTCACCGTGCGGTCCTACAACTGCCTCAAGCGCGAGGGCATCCACACCGTGGGTGAGCTCGTGGGCCGTTCCGAGGCGGACCTGATGGACATCCGCAACTTCGGCGCCAAGTCGATCGACGAGGTCAAGGCCAAGCTCGTCGACCTCGGGCTGTCCCTCAAGGACTCGCCCCCCGGTTTCGACCTCGCCGCTCGCGCCGCCGCGATCGACGACGAGAACCCGTTCGACGACGACGACCACTAGTCCTTCCCGCTGACGTCCCGACGGGTGCCCGCCCGGGCCGGGACACACTTCCAGGAGATCAACAACCATGCCTACTCCCACCAAGGGACCCCGCCTCGGAGGCGGACCCGCGCACGAGCGCCTGATGCTGGCGAACCTGTCGCAGCAGCTGTTCGAGCACAAGCGCATCACCACCACCGTGACCAAGGCGAAGCGGATGCGTCCCTACGCCGAGCGCCTGATCACCTTCGCCAAGCGCGGTGACCTGGCCGCCCGCCGTCGCGTGCTGGCGCAGCTGACCGACAAGTCCGTGGTGCACGAGCTGTTCACCACCATCGCCTCGGCGATGGAGGACCGCAACGGCGGCTACACCCGCATCACCAAGATCGGCAACCGCAAGGGCGACAACGCCCCCATGGCGGTCATCGAGCTCGTGATGGAGCCCGTCGCGACCAAGGCCACCGTGGCCGAGGCCGAGCGCGCCACCGAGAAGGCCGCCCCGGCCCCCGCCGCCCCGGTCGACACCCCGGCGGACTCCACCGCCGGTGAGGTCGCCGCCGAGGAGATCCCCGCCGACGAGCAGGCCCCCGAGGTCGGCTCCGAGCAGGCCGCCGAGGTCGCCGCCGAGAACTCCGACGCCGAGTTCCCCGGTTCGCGCGCCCCGCTCGAGTCCGGCGAGGCTCCCGAGGGCTTCGAGGTCAAGGGCAACAAGAACTCGATGAAGTACCACGTGCCCGGCTCCCGCTGGTACGCGGGCACCACCGCCGAGATCTGGTTCGACTCGCCGGCCAACGCCGAGGCCGCCGGCTTCCAGCCGGCCGGCGGCGCCGCCGCGCAGAAGCTGCGCTGACCGGACGACGCACGGACGGACACCGCGACGCCGCCGGGGACCTGGTCCCCGGCGGCGTCGTCGTGCCCGCCGCACCCCCCACCACCCCCTTCCAGGAGCTGACCATGAGCCCGTCCGATTCCCCCGTGCGCGTGCGGATCGACCTGGCCTACGACGGCGCGCCGTTCGCCGGGTGGGCCCGTCAGCCGGGCCTGCCCACCGTGCAGGGGGCCGTGGAGGACGCCCTCGCCGTGCTGGTCCGCCGGGACGTGCGGGTCGCGGTGGCCGGCCGGACGGACACCGGGGTGCACGCCCGCGGCCAGGTGGCGCACCTGGACCTGGCCCCCTCGGAGTGGACCGGTCTCGCCCGCGGCCGGGACGAGGACCCGGGACGGGCGCTCGAACGCCGCCTCACCGGGGCCCTGGCCCACGTCCTGGGCCGCGGCCGCCGCGCGCAGGGCCTGCCCGAGTGCCCGGGCGCGGTGGTGGTCCGCCGCGCGGGCGCCGCCCCCGCCGGCTTCGACGCCCGCTTCTCCGCCGTCTCCCGCCGCTACAGCTACCGGATCGACGACGGCGCGGCGGGCCGGGACCCGCTGACCCGGCACCTGACGTGGTGGTCGAAGGACGTGCTCGACGTCCCTGTCATGGCCCGGGCGGCGCAGGAGCTGGTGGGGCTGCACGACTTCCTGTCCTTCTGCCGCCCCCGGGAGGGCGCCACGACGGTGCGGGAGGTCCTGGACGTGTCCGTCGAGCGGGACCGGGACGGGCTCGTGCTGCTGGGCATCGAGGCGGACGCCTTCTGCCACCACATGGTCCGCTCGGTCGTGGGCGCGGCCGCCCGCGTGGGCGCGGGCCGCGAGGACCCCGACTGGCTCGGCCGCCGGCTCGCGGAGCGGGTCCGGGACGCCAAGGCGCTGATGGCCCCGCCGCACGCCCTCGTGCTCGAGGAGGTCCGCTATCCCGGGGACGCCGCCCTGGGGGAGCGGGCCGAGCGCACCCGGGCGCGGCGCGCCCCGCTCGGCGACCCCGCCCGCGAGGAGCTCCGAGGAGATCCCCGCGACGCTCCCGGGACGCCCCGGCACGGCGGAGCGTGAGCCTCCGCGGGCCCGGGCGCCCGCGGGGAGATTGACCGCCGCACCCTCCGGGTGTATGGCCCGAGTGGTCTTTGGCCGCTCCATCCGGTACCGTGGGGTGCTGTTGTGCGTGTCCCGCCTCGGTTCACGTGTACCCGGATCCGCTGTCCCGTTGCAGGACGCCTGGCGGTCCGGTGCACCGGGGTCTCGGGCACCGGATGCAGCTCGGCCCTCACCCGAGCCCCGGACGGCACACCGAGAAACGGCGTGATCCCAACTAGCGCCACCGAGATAACCCGAACGAAGGCAAACTAACGTGCGTACGTACACCCCGAAGCCCGGTGACATCCAGCGCCAGTGGCACGTCATCGATGCCACCGACGTCGTCCTGGGTCGCCTTGCCAGCCAGACCGCAACGCTGCTGCGCGGAAAGCACAAGCCGATCTTTGCTCCCCACGTGGACGCCGGTGATTTCGTCATCATCATCAACGCCGAGAAGGTGGCCCTGACCGGCTCCAAGCTCGAGAAGAAGCGGGCCTACCGCCACTCCGGCTACCCGGGCGGGCTCAAGTCCAGCTCCTACGCCGAGCTGCTGGAGAAGCACCCGGTCCGCGCCGTGGAGAAGGCCATCCGTGGCATGCTCCCGAAGAACAAGCTGGCCGCCCAGCAGATGTCCAAGCTCAAGGTCTACGCCGGCCCGGAGCACCCCCACGGTGCCCAGCAGCCGCAGACCTTCGAGTTCACCCAGGTCGCCCAGTAACCGGGCCTACGACAGAAACGAGCGAGGAAAATCGTGGCTCAGAATACTGAAGAGCAGAACATCGTGGACGGCGAGGAGCAGCTGAGCAGCTACACCTCCGAGTCCTCCCCCGCGGAGGAGACCGAGGCCGCCGCCGAGCGCCCGGCCCTCACCGTCTCCGGCCAGGCCGTCGGCCGCCGCAAGGAGGCCGTCGCCCGCGTGCGCGTCGTCCCCGGCTCCGGCCAGTGGACCGTCAACGGCCGCACCCTGGAGAACTACTTCCCGAACAAGCTGCACCAGCAGGAGGTCAACGACCCCTTCAAGGTGCTGGAGCTCGAGGGCGCCTACGACGTCATCGCCCGCATCCACGGCGGTGGCCCCTCCGGCCAGGCCGGTGCCCTGCGCCACGGCGTGGCGCGTGCCCTGAACGAGATCGACCTCGAGAACAACCGCCCGACCCTCAAGAAGGCCGGCTTCCTGACCCGCGACCCGCGCGTCATCGAGCGCAAGAAGGCCGGTCTCAAGAAGGCCCGCAAGGCTCCGCAGTACTCGAAGCGCTGATCGGAGGGCCTCCCGGCCCGCCCCAGCGTCACGGACCCCGTCCGACCCGGTGCACACCGGTGTCGGACGGGGTCCCGTCGTTTCTGCCCGCCTGCCGGTGTCCGGGCCGCGGGGAACGTAGGATGGGGGCGATGTCTAGATTATTCGGAACGGACGGCGTGCGCGGGCTCGCGAACGACCTCCTCACAGCCAACATGACCCTGGACCTGGCCCAGGCCGCCGCGATCGTGCTCGGCCACGGCCACGCACGCGAGGGGCGGCGCCCCACGGCGGTCGTCGCCCGGGACGGGCGGGCCAGCGGGGAGTTCCTCAGCGCCGCCGTGACCGCGGGTCTCGCCGGCTCGGGCGTGGACGTCCACGACGCCGGGGTCCTGCCGACCCCCGCGCTGGCCTACCTGGTGGCGGACCTCGACGCCGACTTCGGCGTGATGATCTCCGCCTCGCACAACCCGGCCCCCGACAACGGGATCAAGTTCCTGGCCCACGGCGGGCGGAAGCTCCCGGACCGGGTGGAGGACGAGATCCAGCAGGTCTTCGAGTCCGGCGACTTCCGGCGCCCCACCGGCGCCGGGGTCGGGCGCATCCACCTGCTCACGGACGCCGAGGACCGCTACGTCCTGCACCTGGTGGGGGCCATCCCGCACCGGCTCGAGGGGATGCGCGTGGTCCTGGACTGCGCCAACGGCGCCGCCAGCGGGGTCTCGCCGGACGCCTTCCGCGGCGCGGGCGCCGAGGTGCACGTCATCGGCGCGGAGCCCGACGGCCTGAACATCAACGACGGCTGCGGCTCGACCCACCTGGAGCCCCTCCAGCGGGCCGTCGTCGAGCTCGGGGCCGACCTCGGGATCGCCCACGACGGCGACGCCGACCGCTGCCTCGCCGTGGACGCCACCGGCCGCGAGGTCGACGGGGACCAGATCATGGCGATCCTCGCCCTGGCGCTCAAGGACGCGGGCCGGCTCGTCGAGGACACGCTCGTGGCCACCGTGATGAGCAACCTCGGCCTCAAGCTGGCCCTGCGGGACGCGGGCATCGACGTGCGGGAGACCGCCGTGGGGGACCGCTACGTCCTCGAGACGATGACCGAGCACGGGTACAACCTGGGCGGCGAGCAGTCCGGCCACGTGATCATGTCCGACTACGCCACCACCGGCGACGGGCTGCTGACCGGGCTGATGCTGGCCTCGCGCGTGGCCCAGACCCGCGCACCGCTCGCGGAGCTGGCCCGCGTGATGACGCGGCTGCCGCAGGTGCTGCTCAACGTGCGCGGGGTGGACCGCACCGCGGTGGGCTCCAATCCCGGGGTGCAGGCGGCCGTCGCGGAGGTCGAGCAGCGCCTCGGCGAGACGGGCCGCGTGCTGCTGCGCCCCTCGGGGACCGAGCCGGTGGTCCGCGTGATGGTCGAGGCGGCCTCCGAGGAGATCGCCCGGGCCGAGACGGAGTTCCTCGCGTCCGTCGTGGAGCGCGAGCTGGCCCTCACCGTCTGAGCCGGTCCCGCCGGACGCCGGAGGCCCGCACCGTGCGCACGGTGCCGGCCTCCGGCGTCCGGCGGGTTCGGCGGGACCGGGATCAGGTGCGCCGGCGCAGGGCGTCGCGGATCTCGGTGAGCAGCTGCACCTGGGCGTCGGCCTCCTCCTCGGTGGGATCGATGCCGAGCCGGCGGTTGCGGGCCTCGATCATCTTGTTCATCGGCAGCACGATGGCGAAGTACACGGCGGCGGCCACGAGCAGGAAGTTGACGAGCGCGGTGAGCAGCACGCCGAACCTGATGTCGTTGCCGTTGACGGTGAGCACCGCGAACGAGTCGAAGTTGGGCGAGCCGACCAGCGCGGAGATGAGCGGCATGAGCACCGCCTCGACCATGGCGTTGACGACCTGGGCGAACGCCGCGCCGATGATCACGGCGACGGCCAGGTCGAGCACGTTGCCCTTCATGATGAATTCCCGGAATCCCTTGAGCATGGCCACAGACTAGCCGGGCGCGGGTGCTCCGTAGTCCGGGGCCGGCGGCAGGCCGGAGAACTCCTCGAGCGTCGCGGCGCCCGAGCGCGCGAGCTCCTGGGCCCGCTCCGTCCCGAGGTAGCGCAGGTGCCACGGCTCGTACCAGTAGCCGGTGGTGCCGTGCTCGCCCCAGGGGTAGCGGACCACGAAGCCGTGCTCCGGCCCGTGCTCGGCCACCCACGCGGCGGTGGCCGTCCCGTCGAAGCACACGCGCAGGTCGCACCCGGAGCCCTCGCCGACGTCCACCGCCAGCCCGGTCTGGTGCTCCGAGTGACCCGGGCGGGCGGACGCCGTGTCGGCGGCCTCCAGGCCCTTCTGCGCCACCCACCCGGCGTACGTGCGGGACTGCTCGGTGAAGGAGCGGTAGCCCGACACGATCCGGACCGGCACGCCGTCCGCCCGGGCCGCGGCCAGCAGCGTGCGCGCCGCGGCGGCCGCCTCGGGGCGCAGCAGGTGCCCCTCGAGGTCCTCGAGGGCGGCGGGTGCCCAGTCCTGCGGGTCCAGGGGCCGACGCTTGTTGACCACCACGGCGAGCGAGGCGGGGTCGTCCAGCTCCGGGCGCGGTCCCGGCCCCCGGCCGGTGGTGGGCGCCGGTGCTGGCAACGCCGTGCCGGAGGCGGACGCCGGCCCGGACGGGGACGCCGGAGCCGGCACGGACGCAGGACCGGACCCGGGCGGGGCGGGCGCGGCCGGTGCCGCGGTGGTGCCGGAGGGTTCCGGCGGGGCCGGGGGAGCGGCCCCGGGATCAGGTGCGCACCCGGCCACGAGCACCGCGGCGGTGAGCAGGAGGGCGCCGGCGCGCAGGGCGTCCATCAGTTCTTGCGCAGCAGCACGCGCCGGATCGAGTGGTCGGAGTCCTTGGAGAGGATCAGCCGGGCGCGGCCGCGCGTCGGCTGCACGTTCTCGATCAGGTTGGGCTCGTTGATCCGCCGCCAGATGCCGGTGGCGGTGGCCACGGCCTTCTCGTCGGAGAGGTCGGCGTAGCGGTGGAAGTAGGAGCCGGGGTCGGCGAACGCGGAGGAGCGCAGGGCCTGGAACCGCTCCACGTACCAGCGCTCGATGTCCGCGGGCCGGGCGTCCACGTAGATCGAGAAGTCGAAGAAGTCGCTCAGGGCGAGGGCGGCCCGGTCCCCGGGGCCCACCTTGGCGGGGGCGAGCACGTTGAGCCCCTCGATGATGACCACGTCCGGGCGGGTCACCACGACCTCCTCGCCGGGCAGGATGTCGTAGCTGTGGTGCGAGTACTTGGGCGCCCGCACCTCGGGGGCGCCCGACTTGATCTTGGCGACGAAGCGCAGCAGGGCGCGGCGGTCGTAGGACTCCGGGAAGCCCTTGCGGTCCATGAGCCCGCGGCGCTGCAGCTCCGCGTTGGGGTACAGGAACCCGTCCGTGGTGATGAGCTGCACGTGGGGGGTGGACGGCCACCGGGACAGCAGCTCGCGCAGGAGGCGGGCCGTGGTGGACTTGCCGGCGGCCACGGAGCCGGCGATGCCGATCACGAACGGGGTCCGGGCGTGCTCCTCGCCGAGGAACGCGTTGGTCGAGGCGTTGAGCCGGTTCGACGACTCGTCGTAGAGGGTCAGCAGCCGCGAGATGGGGAGGTACACCTCGCGGACCTCCGCGACGTCGAGCCGGTCGCCGAGGCCGCGCAGGTTCTCGATCTCCCGAGAGGTGAGGGGAACGTCGATCTCGTGGGAGAGTCTCGACCAGGTCTGCCGGTCGAGCTCCACGAAGGGCGAGGCGCGTTCGCTCAGCGTAGATGCGGTCATCGACCACAGTCTAGACCGCACCCCGGCGCCCGAGGTGTACCGGAGACAGGCCCCGTACCCGGGTGTAGATTTGGTCTCGATCCGGTATTCGCCGTGAGAGAACTCACAGCAGTGCACGGCGCGTGCGCTCCGCCGGTGGAGGACCACCCCGCTCGAGAGTCAGGACAGGACCATGGCGACGGCAACGACCTCAGAGACCACAGCACCGGCGGGAGGGCGGTCGACGGCGGCCCGCGCGCACGTGCAGCGCTTCGGCACGTTCCTCTCGGGGATGATCATGCCCAACATCGGGGCGTTCATCGCCTGGGGGCTGATCACCGCGTTCTTCATCGAGGCGGGCTTCACCCCCTTCGGCCCGCTGGGCGGGTTCGGCGAGAACGCCGAGGGCGAGCCGTACACGGGCCTCGTCGGCCCGATGATCACCTACCTCCTGCCGCTGCTGATCGCCTACACGGGCGGGCGGATGGTCTACGACGTCCGCGGCGGCGTGGTCGGGGCGATCGCGACGATGGGCGTGATCGTGGGCACCGACATCCCCATGTTCATCGGGGCGATGCTCATGGGCCCGCTGACCGCGTGGGTGATGAAGAAGGTCGACGCCATCTGGGACGGGAAGATCAAGCCCGGCTTCGAGATGCTCGTGAACAACTTCTCCGCCGGCATCCTGGCCGCGGCCATGGCCATCTTCGGCTTCTTCCTGATCGGCCCCGCCGTGCTGGCCTTCTCCAACGCGGCCGCCTCGGCGGTGGACTTCCTGGTCACCCGGGGGCTGCTGCCGCTGACCTCGATCCTCATCGAGCCCGCGAAGGTGCTGTTCCTCAACAACGCGATCAACCACGGCATCCTCACCCCCCTGGGCACCGCCCAGGCCCTGGAGGAGGGCAAGTCGATCCTCTTCCTGCTCGAGGCCAACCCCGGCCCCGGTCTGGGCATCCTGCTGGCCTACACGGTCTTCGGCCGCGGCGCCGCGCGCGCCTCGGCCCCCGGCGCGGCCCTGATCCACTTCGTGGGCGGCATCCACGAGATCTACTTCCCGTACGTGCTGATGAAGCCGGCGCTGATCCTGGCGGCGATCGCGGGAGGCATGACGGGCATCTTCACGCTGACCCTCTTCGACGCGGGCCTGCGCGCCCCGGCCGCCCCGGGCTCGATCATCGCGATCTTCGCCCAGGCCACCACCGACAGCTACGTGGGCGTGGCCCTCGCGGTGACGGCCGCGACCGCCGTGTCCTTCTTCGTGGCCTCGATCATCCTCAAGGCCTCCAAGGACAAGGGCGAGGGAGACCTCACCGAGGCCACCTCCCGGATGGAGGGGATGAAGGGCAAGAAGAGCTCCGTGTCCTCCGCGATCGTCGGCACCAGCGGCGGCGCGGACACCGGCGGGACCCCCGCCCGTGAGCTGGCCGACGGCGGACCGGTGCAGCGCATCGTGTTCGCGTGCGACGCCGGCATGGGCTCCTCCGCGATGGGCGCCTCCGTGCTGCGGAACAAGGTCAAGGCGGCCGGGTTCGCCGACGTCAAGGTCACCAACGCGGCGATCGCCAACCTCACCGACGACTTCGACATCGTGGTCACCCACCAGGACCTGGCCACCCGCGCCCGGCCGAAGGTGCCCAGCGCCGCGGTGGTGACCGTCGACAACTTCATGGGCAGCCCCCGCTACGACGAGATCGTCGAGGCCGTGCAGCAGCGCAACGGCGCCGCCGTCCCGGCGGGCGGCGGCGCGGCGGCGGCCACGGCCGGCGGCGGGGGAGCGGCCTCCGGCGGCGACACCGTGGCCGCGGACCCGGGCGAGGGCGCCGGGACGTCCGGGGACGCCACCATCCTCACCAGGGACCGGATCGTCATGGACGGCGGCGCGCGCAACGCCGCGCAGGCCATCGACGAGGCCGGCGGCCTGCTGGTGGCGGCCGGTGCCGTGACCGACGCGTACGTGGCCTCCATGCACGAGCGCGAGGAGTCGGTGTCCACCTTCATGGGCAACGGCCTGGCCATCCCGCACGGCACCAACCAGGCCAAGGACAGCATCCGCTCCTCGGCCCTGTCGGTCGTGCGCTACCCCGAGGGCCTGGACTGGAACGGCAAGCCCGTCACCTGGGTGATCGGCATCGCCGGCAAGGACAACGAGCACCTCGCGATCCTCTCCCGGGTCGCGAAGATCTTCGGCAACAAGGAGAAGGTGCGCCAGCTGGACGAGGCGAGGACCGCCGACGAAGTGCTCGACCTGCTGGGGAAGGTGAACGACTGATGAAGTGCGTCCACTTCGGGGCGGGCAACATCGGCCGCGGCTTCGTCGGCCTGCTCATGCACCGCTCGGGCTACGAGGTCGTGTTCGCCGACGTGGCGGCCCCGCTGATCGACGCGCTGGCGTCGACCCCCAGCTACACCGTGCACGAGGTCGGCGCCGGCTCCCGCGACACGGTCGTCGAGGGGTACCGGGCGCTCAACTCGGCGGACGCCCCGGAGTCCGTGGTCGCCGAGATCGCCACGGCGGACGTGGTCACCACGGCCGTGGGCGCGCACATCCTCAAGTTCGTGGCGCCGCTCGTGGCGCGCGGCATCGCCGCGCGCCCGGACGGCGCATCCCCCGTGGCGGTCATGGCGTGCGAGAACGCCCTGTCCGCCACGGACCTGCTCGCCGAGGCCGTCCGCGCCGAGTACGGCGGCGAGGACCTCGACCGCCGGGCGGTGTTCGCCAACACCGCCGTCGACCGGATCGTGCCCCAGCAGGACGGCGGCGGGCTCGACGTGGTCGTGGAGCAGTTCCACGAGTGGGTCATCGACCGCACCCCGTTCGCGGGGGGCGAGCCGGCCATCGAGGGGGCGACCTACGTCGACGACCTCGTGCCCTACATCGAGCGCAAGCTGTTCACGGTCAACACCGGCCACGCCGCGTGCGCGTACTTCGGCTACCGGGCCGGCCGGCACCGCATCGCGGAGGCGATCGCCGACCCCGGGATCCGGGAGCGGGTCGCGGCAGCGCTCGCGGAGACGCAGGCGCTGCTCGTGGCGAAGCACGGGTTCGACGAGCAGGAGCACGGACGCTACGTCGCGAAGATCCTCGACCGCTTCGCCAACGAGCACCTCCCCGACACCGTGGAGCGCGTGGGCCGCGCCCCGCTGCGCAAGCTCGGCCGGCACGAGCGGTTCGTGGGCCCGGCGGCCGAGCTGGCCGAACGGGGCCTGGGCACCGACGGGCTGCAGGCGGCCGTGGGGGCCGCCCTGCGCTTCGACCCGGCCGACGACCCGGAGGCCGTCCGGCTGGGCGAGCTCCTCGACACGCTGGAGCCGGCCGACGCCGTCCGGGAGATCACGGGGCTGGACGCCGGGCACCCGCTCTTCCCGCCGCTCGAGGCGCTGGTGGCCGACGCCGTCCGGGAGCGCCGGGGCTGACCGGACCCCACGGAAGGGCCCACAGGCGGGACGGGCCGTGTCCCCAGAAGAGGCGAGAACACGGCCCGGCCCGCCGGGTCCGGTGCGCCCGGCCGGGCGAGATCCATGCGGTACTGTGAAGCGCATGTGTGGAATTGTTGGATATGTGGGCCCCTCCTCCCAGCGCTCGGACGTGCCCGGCTCCGGGCACGACGCCCTGGACGTCCTCGTCGAGGGCCTCCGGCGCCTCGAGTACCGCGGCTACGACTCCGCGGGCGTGGCCGTCGTCGCGGACGGCACCGTCGGCTTCCGCAAGAAGGCCGGCAAGCTGCTCAACCTCGAGCAGGAGCTGCGCGACAGCCCGCTGCCCCGCTCCACCACCGGCATCGGACACACCCGCTGGGCCACCCACGGCGGACCGTCGGACGTCAACGCCCACCCGCACGTCGTCGACGGCGGCCGGCTCGCCGTGATCCACAACGGCATCATCGAGAACTTCGCCGAGCTCAAGCGCGAGCTGATCGAGAAGGGCCACGAGTTCCGCTCGGAGACCGACACCGAGGTCGCCGCCGTGCTCCTGGCCGACACCTACAACGACCTCGGCGACCAGGACCTGACCGCGGCCATGCAGGTCGCGTGCCGCCGGCTCGAGGGCGCGTTCACGCTCCTCGCCGTGCACGTGGACCACCCCGGCCGCGTGGTCGCCGCCCGCCGCAACTCGCCGCTGGTGCTCGGGCTGGGCGAGGGCGAGAACTTCCTCGGCTCCGACGTCTCCGGGTTCATCGACTACACCCGCAGCGCCGTGGAGCTGGGACAGGACCAGGTCGTGTCCATCACGGCCGACGACTACGAGATCACCGACTTCCACGGCAACCACGCGGACGGCAAGCCCTTCCAGGTGCTGTGGGACGCGGCCGCCGCCGAGAAGGGCGGCTTCCCGTCCTTCATGGAGAAGGAGATCAACGAGCAGCCCGCCGCCGTGGAGCAGACCCTCATGGGCCGCACCGACCCGGACGGCAACCTGGTCCTCGACGAGCTCAGGATCGACGAGGCGGTGCTCCGCGCCGTGGACAAGATCGTCGTCGTGGCCTGCGGCACCGCCGCCTACGCGGGGCAGGTCGCCCGGTACGCGATCGAGCACTGGTGCCGGATCCCCACCGAGGTCGAGCTCGCCCACGAGTTCCGCTACCGGGACCCGATCGTCAACGAGCGGACCCTGGTGGTCGCCCTGTCCCAGTCCGGCGAGACCATGGACACCCTCATGGCGGTCCGGCACGCCCAGGAGCAGGGGGCCAAGGTCGTGGCGATCTGCAACACCAACGGCTCCACGATCCCGCGCGAGGCCGACGCCGCGCTCTACACGCACGCCGGACCCGAGATCGCCGTCGCCTCGACCAAGGCGTTCCTGGCCCAGATCACCGCCGCCTACCTCCTGGGCCTCTACCTGGCCCAGCTGCGCGGCAACAAGTACAAGGACGAGATCGGGGAGATCCTCGCCGAGCTGGAGGCCATGCCGGCCAAGATCCAGCAGGTCATCGACGCGCAGGCCGCGGTCAAGGATCTCGCGCAGTCCATGAAGGACGCCTCGTCCGTGCTCTTCCTGGGCCGCCACGTCGGCTTCCCGGTGGCCCTCGAGGGCGCGCTCAAGCTCAAGGAGATCGCCTACATCCACGCCGAGGGCTTCGCCGCCGGCGAGCTCAAGCACGGGCCGATCGCCCTCATCGAGGAGGGCCAGCCGGTGTTCGTCATCGTCCCCTCCCCGCGCGGACGGGACTCGCTGCACGCGAAGGTGGTCTCCAACATCCAGGAGATCCGTGCCCGCGGGGCCGTGACCATCGTCATCGCGGAGGAGGGGGACGAGGCCGTCGCCGACTACGCGAACCACATCTTCCGCGTGCCGCAGTCCCCGGTGCTGCTCCAGCCGCTGCTGACCACGGTCCCGCTGCAGATCTTCGCGTGCGAGCTGGCCACGGCGAAGGGCTACGACGTCGACCAGCCCCGCAACCTCGCGAAGTCCGTCACCGTCGAGTAGTCCGCGCCCGCCGCTGCGCCGGCCCGCCGCCCCGGTTCCTCCCGGGCGGCGGGCCGGCGGTCGTTAGGCTGGGGACCATGATCATCGGCACCGGCATCGACGTGGTGGACATCGCCCGCTTCGAGGAGCAGATCGCCCGCACCCCCGGCCTCGTGGCCCGGCTGTTCACCCCGCTCGAGCGGGATCTGCACGTGCGCTCGCTCGCCGCGCGCTTCGCCGCCAAGGAGGCGGCGGCGAAGGCGCTCAAGGCGCCGCCCGGGATGATCTGGCAGCACTGCTGGATCGAGAAGGACCCCTCCGGTGCCCCGCTGCTGTGCACCGAGGGAACGGTGGCGGAGGAGGCGCGCCGGCAGGGCATCGACCGGTGGCACCTCACCATGACGCACGACGGCGGGATCGCCATGGCCATGGTCATCGCCGAGCGCACCGGGGACGGGGGGCAGGCGTGATCGCCGCCTGGACCGGGGCGCAGGTGCGCGCGGCCGAGACGCCCTTCCTCGAGCGCGGGGAGGGCCCCGCCCTGATGCGGCGCGCCGCCCACGGCCTGGCCCTCGTCGGCGCGCAGCGCCTGCGCGGGCGCCGGGGGCGGGTCGCCGGAGCGCGCGTGGTCGTGCTCGCCGGCACCGGCAACAACGGCGGGGACGGGCTGTGGGCGGGGGCGGAGCTGGCGGGCCGCGGCGCCTCCGTGCTCGCCGTGGCGCTCGGCGACCGGCTGCACCCCGAGGGCGGGGCCGCCCTCGAGGCCGCGGGGGGACGGGTGCTGCGCGCCGGGGACGGCGGGCCCGCCCTCGAGGAGGCGGCCGAGCAGGTGCTCCGCGCCGACCTCGTGCTCGACGCCGTGCTGGGCACCGGCGCCCGGGGCGGGCTGCGCGGGCCGGCGGCGGAGCTCGTCCGCGCGGTCCTGGACCGGTGGCCCCCGGAGGGGGCCCCCGCGGTCGTGGCGTGCGACGTCCCCTCGGGCGTCTCGGCGGACACGGGCGCGGTGGCCGGGCCGGTCCTGGCCGCGGACGTCACCGTGACGTTCGGCGGAGCCAAGGCCGGGCTGTTCCTGCCGCCGGGGGACCGGTGGTGCGGCGAGGTGCGGACCGTGCCCCTCGGGATCGAGCACGCCCTGCCCGCCCCCGCGCTGCGGCGCCTGGAGCCCGACGACGTCGCGGAGCTGTGGCCGCGGCCGGGGGCGGCCTCCCACAAGTACTCCCGGGGCGTGGTGGGCGTCGTGGCCGGCTCCCCGACCTACCCCGGGGCGGCGCTGATGTGCACGCGCGCCGCCGTGGACGCCGGCGCCGGCATGGTCCGCCACCTCGGCGACGCCGCCACCCGCTCCCTGGTGTGCCTGACCAGCCCCGAAGTGGTCGCCTCCGAGGACCACCCCGACGACGTCCACGTCCAGGCGTGGGTCGTGGGCCCCGGCGCGGTGGGCGACGCGGCCCAGGAGTCCCGGATCGGCGCCGTGCTCGCGGCCCCGATCCCCGCCGTCGTCGACGCCGGCGCCCTCGACGCGGCGGCCCGGGCGGCCGCCGACGGCGCCCTCGGCCCCGGCAAGGTCCTCACCCCGCACGCCGGGGAGCTCGAGCAGGTGCTCGCCTGGCTCGCCGCCCTCGGCGGCGGCGGGCAGGCGCCGGACCGGGCGGCGATCGAGGCCGAGCCCGCCCGGTGGGCGCGCGCGGCCGCGGAGGCGACCGGCGCCGTCGTCGTCCTCAAGGGCGCCACCACCCTGGTGGCGTCCCCCGACGGGACGCTGTTCTCCCAGGCCGACGGCAGCCCGTGGCTGGCGACCGCCGGCAGCGGGGACACCCTCGCGGGCATCATGGGCGCAGCGCTCGCCGGCAGCGCCGAGGACCCGGACGCGTTCGCCGCCGCGGGGGACTGGGCCCGCGGGGACACCCGCCGCGCGGTGGCCGCCGCCCTCGCCGTGGCCGTGCACGGCTACGCCTCCCGGCTGGAGGGCCTCGGCCCCGTGCCCCCCACGGCGCTGTCCGCGAACGTGCGCACGGTCCTGCGCCGGGACCGCTGAGCCGGCGGTCCCGGCCCCGGCGGACCGCCCCGGGGACACGGGCGCCTCCGGTCCGGGCTAAGATCGATCCCACTTGCCCCAACACCCAGCCCGCTGACGGTGACCCCTGCCCGGCGGTACGACAGGAGATCCCCCATGGAAGTCTGGCCAGGTCAGCCCTATCCCCTCGGAGCCACCTTCGACGGGACCGGCACGAACTTCGCCCTCTTCAGCGAGGGCGCCGAGAAGGTCGAGCTGTGCTTGTTCGACGAGCTCGGCACCGAGACCCGCATCGACGTCGCGGCCCAGGACAGCTACGTCTGGCACTGCTACCTCCCGACCGTCCAGCCCGGGCAGCGCTACGGCTACCGCGTGCACGGACCGTGGAACCCCGCCGAGGGCCAGCGCTTCAACTCCGCCAAGCTGCTGCTCGACCCCTACGCCAAGGCCGTCTCCGGCCAGATCGACTGGGACCAGGCGCTGTTCTCCTACGACTTCGGCGACGAGGACTCGTTCAACGACGAGGACTCCGCCCCCCACATGATGATGGGCGTGGTGATCAACCCGTTCTTCAACTGGGAGGGCGACCGCACCCCCCGCACGCCGTACCACAAGTCCGTGATCTACGAGGCCCACGTCAAGGGCCTCACCCAGCAGCACCCCGAGGTGCCGGAGGACCAGCGCGGCACCTACGCCGGCGTGGCCCACCCCGCGGTGATCGCGCACCTGAAAAAGCTCGGCGTCACCGCCATCGAGCTCATGCCCGTGCACCAGTTCGTGCAGGACAGCACCCTGCTCGACCAGGGGCTGCGCAACTACTGGGGCTACAACACCATCGGGTTCTTCGCCCCGCACAACGAGTACCACTCCACCAACGACCTCGGCGGCCAGGTCCAGGAGTTCAAGGCCATGGTGCGCGCCCTGCACCAGGCCGACATCGAGGTGATCCTCGACGTGGTGTACAACCACACGGCCGAGGGCAACCACATGGGCCCCACGCTGTCCATGAAGGGCATCGACAACCAGGCCTACTACCGGACGGTGGAGGGCGACCAGAAGTTCTACATGGACTACACGGGCACCGGCAACACCCTCAACGTCCGCCATCCCCACTCGCTGCAGCTCATCATGGACTCCCTGCGCTACTGGGTGACCGAGATGCACGTGGACGGCTTCCGCTTCGACCTCGCCTCCGCCCTGGCCCGCGAGTTCTACGACGTGGACAAGCTGGCCACCTTCTTCGAGCTCGTCCAGCAGGACCCGGTCGTGTCCCAGGTGAAGCTCATCGCCGAGCCGTGGGACGTGGGCCCCGGCGGCTACCAGGTGGGCAACTTCCCGCCCCAGTGGACGGAGTGGAACGGGAAGTACCGGGACACCGTGCGCGACTTCTGGCGCGGGGAGCCCGCGACCCTCGGCGAGTTCGCCTCCCGGATCACCGGCTCGGCGGACCTCTACGAGCACAGCGGCCGCCGGCCGTTCGCCTCGATCAACTTCGTCACCGCCCATGACGGCTTCACGCTGCGGGACCTGGTCTCCTACAACGAGAAGCACAACGAGGCCAACGGCGAGGGCAACAACGACGGCGAGTCCCACAACCGCTCCTGGAACTGCGGCGTGGAGGGCCCCACCGACGACCCCGAGGTGCTGGCCCTGCGCTCCCGCCAGCAGCGCAACTACCTCGCGACGCTGCTGCTGTCCCAGGGCACGCCCATGGTGCTGCACGGCGACGAGCTGGGCCGCACGCAGGACGGCAACAACAACACGTACTGCCAGGACAACGAGCTGTCGTGGATCAACTGGGACACCATGGACGGCCCGCTCACCGAGTTCGTCGCCGCCGTGACCCACCTGCGCCACGACCACCCGTCCTTCCGGCGCTCGGAGTTCTTCGACGGCCGTCCCGTCGAGATGGACGCGGACGACACCGGCCGCCCGATGCCCGACATCGCGTGGCTGACCACGGACGGCGCGCCGCTGAAGCCCGCCGACTGGGACGAGCCCCTGTCCCGGTCCTTCGGGATGTGGCTCAACGGCAACGGCATCGCCGGCGTGGACATGCGCGGGCGGCCCATCACGGACGTGAACTTCATCGTGTACTTCAACTCCAACCCGGAGCCCGTGAAGGTCAAGCTCCCGCCGGTGCGCTACGGCCGGCAGTGGGAGGAGGTCATCGACACCGCGGGCAAGTACGCCGACGGCCAGATCCGCAAGGCCCGCACCTCGATCACCCTGGACGGCAAGTCCATGGTCGTGCTGCGCGCCTACGAGGCCCCCGAGGAGGAGCCCGACGCGTCGGTCGCCGCCTCCGTGGCCGCGTACGCGAAGACGCCGCAGGACCAGTGAGCTGACGGCCCCAGCAGGCTGTCGACCCGGACACGGGTCGACAGCCTGCTGGCGTTTCCGGGGCCGGGCCGACAGACTGGTGCGGTGCGCACACCTATCTCGACCTACCGACTCCAGATCACCTCCGACCTGACGCTCGACCGCGCCGCGGGGCTCGTGGACTACCTCCACGACCTCGGCGCGGACTGGGTCTACCTGTCGCCGATCCTCCGGGCCGTCGACGGCTCCGACCACGGCTACGACGTCGCGTCCCCCGCCGAGGTGGACCCCGTCCGGGGCGGCGCCGCCGGGCTCAAGGCGCTCGCCGACGCCGCCCACGCCCGCGGCATGGGCGTGCTGGTGGACATCGTCCCCAACCATCAGGGCGTCGCCGCCCCGGAGCAGAACCCCTGGTGGTGGTCGCTGCTCGCGCAGGGCCAGGCCTCGCCGTACGCGAAGGCCTTCGACGTCGAGTGGGCGTCCGGCGGCGGCCGGGTGCTGATCCCCGTGCTGGGCGACGGCGACGACGAGCTCGCGCAGCTGCGGGTCGAGGACGGCACGCTGCGCTACTACGACAACGTCTACCCGCTGGCCGAGGGCACCTGGGCGGAGGGCGACGACCCGCAGGACGTCCACGACCGGCAGCACTACGAGCTGGTGAACTGGCGCCGCGGCGACGCCGAGCTCAACTACCGCCGGTTCTTCACCGTCGCCACGCTCGCGGGCGTGCGCGTCGAGGACCCGGAGGTCTTCGAGGAGTCCCACGCGGAGATCAAGCGGTGGATCGACGAGGGCCTCGTCGACGGCCTGCGCATCGACCACCCCGACGGGCTGCGCGACCCGCGGCAGTACCTCGAGCAGCTGAAGGAGCTCACGGGCGGCGCCTACGTCGTCGTCGAGAAGATCCTCGAGCCCGGCGAGCGGCTGCCCCGCGACTGGGCCACCGCGGGCACCACCGGCTACGACGCCCTCGGCGTGATCGACCGGCTGCTCACCGACCCGGCCGGGGAGTACGCGCTCACCAGCCTGGACGCCCGGCTGCGGGGCGGGGAGCCCGTGCACTGGGACGAGATGATCCACGGCACCAAGCGCGCCATGGCCGACGGCGCGCTGCTGGCCGAGGTCCGGCGCCTCGCCCGCCTCGTGCCCGGGGACGCCGGCCTGGACCGGGCCGTCGCCGAGGACGCCCTGGCGGAGATCCTCGCGAACTTCCCCGTCTACCGCAGCTACCTGCCCGAGGGCGCCGAGCACCTGCGGGCTGCCCTCGACGCCGCCCGGGAGCAGCGCCCGGACCTCGCCGGCGCGATCGGGACCCTGGGCGGGCTGCTCGGGGTCGACGCCACGGACGAGGCCGGGCTCGGGGAGCTCGCCCGCCGCTTCCAGCAGACCTCCGGGATGGTGATGGCCAAGGGCGTCGAGGACACCGCGTTCTACCGCTTCCCCCGCCTGACCTCGCTGACCGAGGTGGGCGGCGACCCGTCGCACTTCGCCGTGACCCCCGAGGAGGCGCACGCCGAGCTCGCCCGCCGGGCCGCCGAGGAGCCCCTCGCGATGACGACGCTGTCCACGCACGACACCAAGCGCTCCGAGGCGGTGCGGGCACGGATCACCGTGCTCGCCGAGGCGGGGGAGCAGTGGGCCGGCGTGGTCGGCACCGTCAAGAAGCTCGCCGAGCAGGCCGGGGCCCTCGTGGGCGACGGCCCGCTCGTGAATCTCGTGCTCCAGGCCGTGGTGGGCGCCTGGCCCATCTCGCAGGAGCGCGTGCTGGACTACGCCCTCAAGGCCGCTCGCGAGGCCGGCAACTCCACCGCCTGGGTCGACGGGGACGCCGGGTTCGAGCAGCGGCTCACCCGGTTCGTCGAGCTCGTCCACCACGACCCGCAGATGCGGGCCGTCGTCGAGGGCTTCGCCGAGCACGTCACCGCGGCCGGCTGGGCGAACGGGCTCGCCGCCAAGCTCGTCCAGCTCACGATGCCCGGCGTCCCGGACGTCTACCAGGGCTCCGAGCTGTGGGCGGAGTCCCTCGTGGACCCGGACAACCGCCGTCCCGTCGACTTCGGGGCCCGGGCCGCCGGGCTCGCCCGGCTGGACACCCCCGTGGGCGGCACCGCCGACGGGATCCCCGCCGTGGGACCGGACGGCGCGGCCAAGCTGCTCGTCACCAGCCGCGCCCTGCGGCTGCGCCGGGACCACCCCGAGCTGTTCACCGGCTACACCCCGCTGACCGCGTCCGGCCCGCTGGCCGGGCACGTGTTCGCGTTCGACCGCGGCGGCGCCGTGACCGTGGCCACCCGCCTGCCCCTCGGCCTCGCCGCCGCGGGCGGCTTCGACGGCGAGACCCTCGAGCTGCCCGCGGGCGGGTTCGAGGACCTGCTGACCCGCCGCACGCACTCGGGCACCGTGGCGCTGTCCCGGCTGCTCGCCGACTACCCCGTGGCGCTGCTGCGCCGGAAGGACTCCTGAGCCCCATGAACACCCGCGAGCACCTGAACCGCTTCGACGTCTGGGCCCCGCACGCCAGGACGGTGACCGTGCGGATCGAGGGCGACGACCACGACATGATCCCCGCCGCGGACCTGCCCGAGGACTCCCCGGCGGGCACGGCGGCACGCCGCGACGGCTGGTGGACCCTGCCCGACGGCGCGGACGTCCCCGAGGGCACCGTGCGCTACGGCTACCTCCTGGGCAAGACCTTCGACGAGGGCACGGCGCAGGAGCGCTCGCAGGTCTCCGAGGTCCTGCCGGACCCGCGCTCCCGCCGCCAGCCGCAGGGCGTGCACGACCTCTCCTGCACGTTCGAGCCCTCCGCGCACCGGTGGGGGGACGCCGCGTGGACCGGGCGGACCCTGGCCGGGTCCGTCGTCTACGAGCTGCACCCCGGCACGTTCACCCCGGAGGGCACCCTCGACTCGGCGGTCGAGCGGCTCGACCACCTCGTGGAGCTCGGCGTGGACTTCGTGGAGCTGCTGCCCGTCAACGGCTTCAACGGCGAGCACAACTGGGGCTACGACGGTGTCCTCTGGTACACCGTGGACGAGTCCTACGGCGGGCCCGCGGCCTACCAGCGCTTCGTGGACGCGTGCCACCAGCGCGGGATCGGCGTGATCCAGGACGTCGTCTACAACCACCTGGGCCCGTCCGGGAACTACCTGCCCCTGTTCGCCGACTACTTCAAGCCCGGCTCCAGCACCTGGGGCGACCTCATCAACCTCGACGGCTGGGGCTCGGACGGCGTGCGGGACTACATCCTCGACAACGTCGAGATGTGGCTGCGCGACTACCACGTGGACGGGTTCCGCCTCGACGCGGTGCACGCCCTCCAGGACCACCGGGCCGTGCACATCCTCGAGGAGATCGCCGAGCTCGTGGAGCGCGTGGGCGTGGAGACCGGCAAGCCCCTGTTCACCGTCGCGGAGTCCGACCTCAACGACCACCGGATGATCACGCCGACCACGGCCCACGGCCTCGGCATGACCGGGCAGTGGCTCGACGACTTCCACCACGCCGCGCACGTCGCCCTCACCGGGGAGACGCAGGGCTACTACGCAGACTTCGCCGCCCTCGGCACCCTCGACAAGGTGATGCGGGACGCGTTCTACCACGACGGCACCATGTCGGTGTTCCGCGGCCGCCACCACGGGCGGCCGGTCGACAAGCAGCGGGTGCGCCCGTGGCAGTTCGTCACGTGCATCCAGAACCACGACCAGATCGGCAACCGCGCCGCGGGGGACCGGATCAGCGCGAGCCTCACGCCGGACCAGCTCGTGCTGGGCGCCGCACTGCTCCTCACCCAGCCGTTCACCCCCATGCTGTTCATGGGGGAGGAGTGGGGCGCGTCCACACCGTGGCAGTTCTTCACCGCCCACCCCGAGCCCGAGCTCGGGGAGGCCGTGGCCAAGGGCCGCAAGGCGGAGTTCGCGTCCATGGGCTGGGACGAGGACACGGTCCCGGACCCCCAGGACCCGAGCACGTTCACGAACTCGAAGCTCGACTGGGACGAACTCGGCCGGGACGACCACGCCCGGGTGCTGAGCGCCTACCGCGAGCTCATCGCGCTGCGGCGCGCCGTGCCCGAGCTCACCGACCCGCGCTTCGACACGATCGGCACCGACCTCGACGAGGACGCCCGCTGGTTCGTGCTGCGCCGTGCCACGGCCCCGGGCTCCGACCACGGGGTCGCGGTGCTGCTGAACTTCGGCGCCGGGCCCGCGCAGGTGCCCTTCCCCGGCCGCCCGGACGCCGAGGTGCTCTACCGCTCCGGCGACGTGTCGCTGACCGCGGGCTCCGGCGGCGGCGGCGTCGCCGCGCTGCCCGCCCACGGCGCCGCCGTGGTGCGCTACTGAGCCCTCTCCGCCGTCCACCGAACGACCTCCCCGACCCTCGAAAGGCCCCCGTGCGCACCTACGGACCCGACGTCCCCTACCTCCCGGCCGACGACCGCTACGAGACCATGCCCTTCCGCCGCGTGGGCGACTCCGGGCTGAAGCTGCCCGTGATCTCGCTCGGGCTGTGGCACAACTTCGGCGACGACAAGCCGCTCGCCACCCAGCGCGCCACGCTGCGCCGGGCCTTCGACCTCGGCGTGACCCACTTCGACCTCGCCAACAACTACGGCCCGCCGGCCGGCGCCGCGGAACTGAACTTCGGGCGGATCCTGGCGCAGGACCTCGCGCCGTACCGGGACGAGCTCGTGATCTCCTCCAAGGCCGGCTGGACCATGGGCCCGGGCCCGTACCACTTCGGCGGCTCCCGGAAGTACCTCGTGTCCTCCCTGGACCAGTCCCTGCAGCGGATGGGCCTGGACCACGTGGACATCTTCTACCACCACCGCCCGGACCCGGACACCCCGCTCGAGGAGACGATGCGGGCCCTCGACCACATCGTGCGCTCCGGGCGGGCCCTGTACGTGGGGATCTCCTCCTACAACGCCGAGCTGACCCTGCGCGCCCAGCAGATCATGCGGGAGCTGGGCACGCCGCTGCTGATCCACCAGCCGTCCTACTCGATGCTCAACCGGTGGATCGAGTCCCCCGGACCGTCGGGGACCTCCCTGCTGGGCGCCCTGACGGAGACGGGGATGGGCTCGATCGTGTTCTCCCCCCTGGCCCAGGGCATGCTCACGGACCGGTACCTGGACGGCGTCCCGGAGGGCTCCCGGGCCGCCGCGGAGAAGTCCCTGAACCCGGAGTGGCTGACCGGCACGACCCTGGAGAAGGTCCGCGGTCTGCACGAGATCGCCGCCGCCCGAGGGCAGAGCCTGGCCCAGATGGCGATCGCGTGGGTGCTGCGCGAGCAGGCGGACGGCCAGGTCACCACCGCGCTCGTCGGCGCGTCCTCGCCGCAGCAGCTCGAGGACAGCGTGGGCGCCGTGCACCACCTCTCCTTCACCCCGGAGGAGCTGGAGTCGATCGACCGGCTGGCCACGGACTCCGACATCAACATCTGGGCGGGCGCCCGCGACTCCAAGACCGCGTGAGCGGCGGGGCCCGGTAGCCGTGGAGGCCTCGCAGTACCTCGCCCTGCTCGGGCTGTGGATCGCAGGGATCGTCGCCCCCGGCCCGGACGTCCTGGTGATCCTGCGCAACGCGTCGCTGGGCTCCCGGGCAGCCGGCGTGCTCACCGCGGTGGGGGTGATGACCGGCAACCTCGTGTGGATCACGCTCTCCCTCACCGGGGTGACCGTCCTGATCGGCCAGGCGGACACGCTCCAGCGACTGATCCAGGTGGCCGGGGCGCTGTTCCTCGGCTGGCTGGGCGTGAGCGGGATCCGGGCGGGTCTCGCCGCCCGGGCCGTGCCGGACCGGGTGCCGAGCGCGGCGGGCGGAGGGCCCGGCAGCGTCCCGGGGGAGCCGCAGGCCCCGCCGGGGCGCTCCGTCACCCCCGGCCGGGCCTTCGTGCTCGGACTCGTGACGAACCTCTCGAACGCGAAGGCCATCATCTTCTTCGTGGCGCTGTTCGCCAACGTGGTCCCCGTGGGCGCGCTGTGGTGGGAGGCGGCCCTGGTCTTCGCGCTGCTCGTGGCCGTGGGCCTCGCCTGGTTCACCGCCGTCGCGTGGGTCGGCTCGGTCGAGCGGCTGGCCGCGGGCTTCCGGCGGCACGGGGCGGCCGTGGAGCTCGCCGCCGGCGTGCTGTTCCTCGTGCTGGCCCTCGGCCTGCTGCTCAGCACGCTGTGAGCCCGCCGGCCGGCCCCCGGGCCGGGCCCGCCCCCGGCGGGCACTAGACTGGAGCGCTGGGTCCTGCCCGGCCGGGCGCCGGGGACGGGACCCAGACGACCAGACAAAGGAGTCCCGTGTCCCACCATCCCATTCGCGTGGCCGTCGCCGGTGTCGGCAACTGCGCCTCCTCGCTGATCCAGGGCGTGCACTTCTACGCCGACGCCGACCCGGCCGCCACCGTGCCGGGGCTGATGCACGTGGTCTTCGGCGACTACCACGTGTCCGACATCGAGTTCGTGGCCGCCTTCGACGTCGACGCCGCCAAGGTCGGGTACGACCTCTCCGAGGCGATCGGCGCCGGGGAGAACAACACCCTGGTCTTCGCCGACGTCCCGCACACCGGGGTCACCGTCCAGCGCGGGCCCACCCTGGACGGACTCGGATCCTACTACCGGGAGATGGTCCAGGAGTCGGCTGTGCCCCCGGTGGACGTGGCCGCCGCCCTGCGCGAGGCGCAGGTGGACGTGCTGGTGTCCTACCTGCCGGTGGGCTCGGAGGAGGCCGACCGGTTCTACGCCCAGGCCGCGATCGACGCCGGGGTGGCCTTCGTCAACGCGCTGCCCGTGTTCATCGCCTCCACCGACGAGTGGGCACAGAAGTTCACCGACGCCGGAGTGCCGATCGTGGGCGACGACATCAAGTCCCAGATCGGGGCGACGATCACCCACCGGGTGCTGGCGAAGCTGTTCGAGGACCGTGGCTACGTGCTGGACCGGACGTATCAACTCAACGTGGGCGGGAACATGGACTTCATGAACATGCTCGAGCGCACCCGGCTGGAGTCCAAGAAGATCTCCAAGACCCAGGCGGTGACCTCCAACGTCCAGCGGGAGTTCGGCACGCGCGACGTGCACATCGGGCCCTCGGACCACGTGCCGTGGCTGGAGGACCGCAAGTTCGCCTTCGTGCGCCTGGAGGGCCACGGCTTCGGCAACGCCCCGATCTCCCTGGAGTACAAGCTGGAGGTGTGGGACTCCCCGAACTCGGCCGGGGTGATCATCGACGCGATCCGGGCCGCGAAGATCGGGGCGGACCGCGGGATCGGGGGCCCGCTCACCTCCGCGTCGGCGTACTTCATGAAGTCCCCGGCCGAGCAGCTGCCCGACGACGTGGCCAGGGCGGACCTGGAGGCCTTCATCCGCGGCGACCGCGAGCGCTGAGCCCGCCGCCCCCGGAGCACGGGACCCCCGCACCGTTGCCGGTGCGGGGGTCCCGTGCTCCGGGGGCTCAGAGGTAGTCGGCCAGGCCGGCGCGGTGGAGCACGAACGCCGTGACCGGTTCGTAGACGCGCGGCGGGAGGTTGTCGTCGAGCGGCACGGCGACCTCGACCTGGCCCTGCGCCTCCGCCACGAACACGCCCGGGTCGTTGCAGTCGGCGACCGCGATGGTCCGCAGCCCCCGGGACCCGGCCGCCCCGGCGAGGCCGTGGTCGGCGACCACGAGGTCGGGCGGGTTCTGCCCGTCCCGGCGCAGCTTCTCCAGGGTCAGGGACATCGGCCCGGGGAAGTGGGTGTGCCGCAGCCCGCCGTACTGCTCGACCATCACGACGCTCTCGATCTGCCGGACGTCGCCGTCCTCGAACGGGAAGCCGTCCGGGACCTGCACCACGTGCGCCCCGGCGCGGCGGGCCACCCGGGCCAGCTGCGCGTAGACCGGGAACAGGCCGGCCGGGTGGCCGGTGGCGAAGAGCACGCGCCCGCCGGCGGCGACCACCTCGCCGAGGACCCGCGCGTAGCGTTCCAGCCCGGCGACGGCCAGCTCCGCGGAGATCGTGTCCTGGCCCTCGGCGTGGGCCCGGTCGGGGGAGATGCCGACGCGGTCGCGCATCAGCGCGAACACGTCGTCGAAGCTCCACTCCAGGGTGCGCACCACGCCCATGTGCTGGTGCTGGTCGCCGTCGAGGAAGCCCTGGATGTTGCGCAGGTTCGCCTCCCGGGAGGTCGCCACCGCTCCGGTGATGCGGTGGTCGTCGAGGTGGCGGGCGAGGTCTGCGGGGGAGAGGGGGGAGGTCGTCACCGTTCGAGTGTATTCAGGCGCCGGCCGCTACCGTCGCGTACCCCCGCCCGGGCGCGGACCCGGGCGTAGACCTCCGCGGTGGCCAGGGCGGTGCGGTCCCAGGAGTGGCCCTCGGCGCGCCGGGCGGCGGCCCGGCCCATGCGCTCCAGGGCGGCCGGGTCGCCGGCGAGCTCGACCACGGCCCGCGCCCACGAGCCGGGGTCGCGGTCGGGCACGAGCCGGCCGGTGAGCCCGTCGAGCACCGCGGTGCGCAGCCCGTCCACGTCCGTGGCGAGCACCGGCGTGCCGCAGGCCTGCGCCTCCAGGGCCACGAGGCCGAACGTCTCGGAGGAGGAGGGGACGGCCACGACGTCGGCCCGGCGCATCCGGGCGGCGAGCTGCGGGGCCGGCAGGGCGGGCCCGAAGCGCACGACGTCCTCCAGCCCCAGCTCCCGCACGCGCTCCCGGAGCGCGGCCGTGAAGCCCCGGGTGCCGACCCCCACGACGTCCAGCTCCACGGGCAGGCCCGGGTCGGTCCGCCGGATCCGCGCGAGCGCGTCGACGAGGACGTGCGGGCCCTTGAGCGCCTGCAGGCGCCCGGCGAACAGGATCCGCAGCGGGCGCCCCGGTGAGCCGGGGGGCGGCTCGTCGGCGCGGCGCGGCTCGCCGGGGGCGGGGTCCGGGGAGAAGGCCGAGAGGTCGACTCCGGGGGTGATCACGGTCAGGCGCCCCGCGTCGGCGTCGTAGAGCTCGATCATCTGCAGCGCCTCGGTCCGGGTGTTCACCACCGTGGCCTCGGCCCGGGCGATCAGCCCGGCCTCGGCCTCGGCGCGGGAGGCCGGCTCGAGGCCCTCCCCGGTCCGGGCGCGCAGGTTCTTCCCGAGCGCCGTGGTGTGCAGGGTCAGGACGAGGGGGACGCCCCAGCCGTCGGCGAGCTCCCGGCCCGCGGCACCGGAGAGCCAGTAGTGGGCGTGCACGACGTCGGGCCGGTCGGCCTCCGCGCGGAGCACCTCCGCGAAGGCCGCGGTGAACCCGGGCAGGTCCTCCTTGCTCGCCCCGGCGGCACCCGGCAGCGAGACGGTGAGCAGCCGCAGCCCCTCGCGGATGCGGGTGCGCCGCACGCCGGCGACGGCCGGGGCGCCGCGGCCCCGGTCGAGGGTGGCCATGTCCACGGTGTGGCCGGCGTCCACGAGGGCCTCGGCGAGGTGGCGCACGTAGACGTTCATCCCGCCCGCATCCCCCGACCCCGGTTGCTCGAGGGGACAGGTGTGCAGGCTGATCAGCAGGACGTGGCGGGGCGCGGCGGACACGGCTCAACTCTAGCCGCCGGGCCCGGGGACCCGGTCCGGGCCCGGGGGCGGCGGTGCCACAATGGGAGCCGTGAACCGTCCAGACCCCGTCCCGGCCGCCCCGTCCGGATCCGCCCTCCCCCCTCCGCCCCGCTGCGAGCGCAGCGCCGTGGTCGACCTCGCCGCCGTCCGCGCCAACGTGCGCCGGCTCCGTGACCTCGCCGCCCCCGCCCGGCTCATGGCCGTGGTCAAGGCCGACGCCTACGGCCACGGTGCGGTGCCCGTGGCCCGGGCGGCCCTCGAGGCCGGCGCCCACGCCCTGGGCGTCGCCCACGTCGGCGAGGCCCTCGCCCTGCGCGCCGCGGGGATCGGGGCGCCCGTGCTCGCGTGGCTGCACACCGTCGACACCGACTTCCGGGCGGCGCTCGCCGCCGACGTCGAGCTGGGCGTCAGCGGCTGGGAGCTCGCCCCGATCGCCGCGGCCGCCCGCGCGCTCGGGACCACCGCCCGGATCCACCTCAAGATCGACACCGGCCTGGGCCGCAACGGCGCGCCGGAGGCCCTCTGGCCCGAGCTCGTGCGGGCCGCCGCGCAGGCCGAGACCGAGGGGCTCGTGCGGGTGGTCGGCGTCTTCACCCACCTCGCCGTCGCCGACGAGCCGTCCCGGCCCGAGACCCGGGAGCAGCTCGAGCGCTTCCGCGCGGCCGTGGCCACGGCGCGGGCCGCCGGGCTCCGGCCCGGGCTGCGGCACGCGGCGAACTCGCCCGGTCTCCTCTCCGCCGCCGGGCTCGAGCGCCCCGGGGACATGCTCCTGGACATGGTCCGGGTGGGGGTGTCCCTCTACGGGCTCTCCCCGTTCGCGGACCGCACCCCGGAGCAGCTCGGTCTCGTGCCCGCCATGACGCTGCGGAGCACGGTCAGCGCGGTCAAGGAGGTGCCGGCGGGCCAGGGCGTCTCCTACGGGCTGAGCTACGTCACCGACCGCCCCACCACCCTGGCGCTCGTCCCGCTCGGCTACGCGGACGGCGTCCCGCGCTCCGGCACCGGCGGACCCGTGCGGATCCAGGGCCGCACCTACCCGGAGGTCGGCCGGGTCGCGATGGACCAGATCGTGGTCGACCTCGGCGCGCCGGGACGCTCCGCCCCCGAGCACGGGCTGCTCGGGGCGGAGGCCGTGCTGTTCGGGGCGGGGGAGAACCCCTCGGCGAGCGCGTGGGCGGACGCCGCCGGCACCATCAACTACGAGATCGTCACCCGCGTCTCGCCCCGCGTGCCCCGGGTGCACCTGCACGCCGCGGAGGGCCCGGCGGGCGCGGCGGAGGAGCAGGCATGAGCGAGTGGACCCGGACCGTGACCGTGGACGGGCCCGGGCGCACCCAGGCCCTGGCCGAGCGTCTGGGCGCCCAGCTGCGCGCCGGGGACCTGCTGGTCCTCACCGGCGAGCTCGGCGCGGGCAAGACCACGTTCACCCAGGGGCTGGGCCGGGGCCTGGGGGTGCGCGCGGGGATCATCTCGCCCACGTTCGTGCTGGTCCGCCGGCACCCCAACGTCCCGGACGGTCCCCGGCCCGGCGGCCCGGACCTGGTGCACGTCGACGCCTACCGGCTGGGCTCCGCGGCGGAGGTCGACGACATCGACCTGGAGGACACGGCCGACACCGCCGTCACCGTGGTCGAGTGGGGGGCCGGGAAGGTCGAGCACCTGGCCGACTCCCGCCTCGAGATCGTGCTGGAGCGCGCCGTGGGTACCGACCCCCTCGTCCCCGGCGCGGCCGGGGACGAGGACCCGGACGAGGACGACGAGCCCCGCCGCATCACCCTCACGGGGATCGGCCCGCGCTGGGCGGACGGGCCCCCGCGGCTCGACTGAGCCGGGAGGCGCCCCCGGGGGCGGGCACTACACTGGTCGGGTGCTCCTCCTGTGCCTGGACTCCTCCGCCGTCGCCTCCGCCGCCCTCGTCACCGGTGCGGGCGAGGTCCTCGCCTCCTACGCGAGCCCGGACACCCGCTCCCACGCCGAGGTCCTGGCCCCCGCGGTCCGCGACCTGCTGGCCGGCCGCGGCGTCACCGGCGCCGACCTCGACGGGGTCCTCGTCGGCACCGGCCCCGGGCCCTTCACCGGCCTGCGCGCGGGGATCGCGACGGCGCGGGCGCTCGCCTTCGCGTGGGACGTGCCGCTGCACGGTCTCATGAGCCTCGAGGCCCTCGCCCAGGACGCGGCCGGCCCCGCCCGGGCGGCCGGGCACGAGGAGTTCCTCGTGCTCACCGACGCCCGGCGCCGGGAGGTCTACTGGGCCCGCTTCGCCGCGGCCGAGGACGGCCCGCGGCGCACCGGGGGCCCCGGCGTGGCCGCCGCCGAGCAGCTCCCGGAGCTGCCCGCCTACGGCCGCGGGGCGGGGATCTACGCGGACCGGCTGGCCCGGCCCGTGCCGGAGTTCGCCGCGGCCCAGCCCACGGCGTCGTCCCTGGGCCTCGCCGCCGCGCGCCGCACCGCCCGCGGGGAGGCGCTGTCCCCGGACACGACCCCCCTGTACCTGCGCGAGTCCGACGCGAAGGTCCCCGGCCCCCGGAAGCGGGCGGGCGCGTGAGCCCCGCCCCCGGCTCCTGGACGCTGCGCCGGATGGTCCCCGCGGACGTCGCGGCGGTGCACGCGCTCGAGCGGCGGCTCTTCCCGGTCGACGCCTGGCCGCTCGAGATGTTCTTCGCGGAGCTCGCCCAGCCCGTGTGCTGGTACTGGGTCGCCGAGCAGGACGGCGTGATCGTCGGCTACGCGGGGCTCATGTGCCTCCGCCCCGTGGGCGACGTGCAGACCATCGCGGTGGTCCCCGAGCACGAGGGCCGCGGGATCGGCTCCGCCCTGCTGCGCGCCCTGCACGCGCAGGCTCGGGAGCTCGGGGCCACCGAGGTGCTGCTCGAGGTCCGCGCCGACAACCCGCGCGCCCAGCAGCTCTACCGCCGCTTCGGCTACGAACAGATCCACACCCGCCCCCGCTACTACCGGGACGGCGCCGACGCGCTGATCATGCGCCTCGACCTCACCGGAACCGACACCCCGGCCGCCACCGACACCCCGGCCGCCCCGACGGAGGAGACCCCATGACCGACGGACCCCTCGTGCTGGGCATCGAGTCCTCGTGCGACGAGACCGGCGTGGGCATCGTCCGGGGACGCACCCTGCTCGCCAACGTGGTGTCCTCCTCGATGGACGAGCACGTGCGCTTCGGCGGCGTGATCCCCGAGATCGCCTCCCGCGCCCACCTCGACGCGATCGTCCCCGCCCTGCGCGAGGCCCTGGACCGGGCGGGCGTGGGCCTGGCGGACCTCGACGCGCTCGCGGTGACCTCCGGACCCGGCCTGGCCGGGGCCCTGATGGTGGGCACGGCCGCCGCGAAGGCCCTCGCCGTGGCCACGGGCAAGCCCCTCTACGCGATCAACCACCTCGTGGCGCACGTCAGCGTGGGCCTGCTCGAGGACTCCGGGGTCGAAGGCTTCCAGGGCGACTTCGACGACGGGCTGCCGCCCGGCCTCGGGGCGCTGCTGGTCTCCGGGGGGCACACCGAGATCCTCGCCGTCGAGGACCTCTCCCGGGACGTGCGCCTGCTCGGGGCCACGATCGACGACGCGGCCGGTGAGGCCTACGACAAGGTGGCCCGCGTCCTGGGCCTCGACTACCCCGGCGGCCCGGCCATCGACGCCGCCGCCCGGGACGGGGACCCCACCGCCTTCCGCCTGCCCCGCGGGCTGAGCGCGGGCAAGTACATGGGCTCCGCCGAGCGGCCCGGCCCGCACCGCTACGACTTCTCCTTCTCCGGGCTCAAGACCGCCGTGGCCCGGGTCGTCGAGGGCTACGAGGCGCGGGGCGAGCCGGTGCCGGTCGCCGACGTCGCGGCGTCCTTCCAGGAGTCGGTGGCCGACGTGGTCACCCGCAAGGCCGTGCTCGCGTGCACCGAGCAGGGGCTCGGGACGCTGCTGCTCGGCGGGGGAGTGGCCGCGAACTCCCGGCTGCGCGAGCTCACCGCCGAGCGCTGCGCCGCGCACGGGATCGAACTGGTGATCCCCCGGCTGCCGCTGTGCACGGACAACGGGGCGATGGTCGCCGCGCTGGCCGCCCGGGTCGTGGCCGAGGGCCGTGCGCCCTCCGGGCTGGACTTCGCCGCTGACTCCTCGCTGCCGGTCACCACCGTCTCCGTCTGAGCCGGCCGGGGCCGCTCACGGCACGGGGGTGACCAGGGTGCCGTCGGCCAGCCAGCTGCGGAGGTTGCGCAGGGCGAGCTCGGCCATCTCCCGCCGGGTCTCCACGGTCGCGCTGCCCACGTGCGGCAGGAGCACCACCGTGTCGAGCTCGCGCAGGGCGGCCGGCACCCGGGGCTCGTCGGCGAAGACGTCCAGGCCGGCCCCGCCGAGCCGGCCCTCCTGCAGCGCCGCCACCAGGGCCCGCTCGTCGACGACCGAGCCGCGGGCGACGTTGACGAGGAACCCGTCCGGGCCGAGGGCGTCCAGCACCTCCGCGCCGACCGTCCCGGCGGAGTCCGGGCCGCCGGGGACGGCGACCACGAGCACGTCGACGGCGGCCGCCAGCTCCGCCGCGGACCCGTGGTAGGCGTACCCGCTGCCGGTGGCCGGGCGCCGGTTGTGGTAGTGGATCTCGCAGCCCAGCGCCTCCAGCCGGACGGCGACCGCCCGGCCGATCCTGCCGAGGCCCAGCACGCCCACCCGCCGTCCGGAGGCGTGCCGGCCCAGCGGGAAGTTCCCCGTGCTCTCCCACTGCCCGCGCCGGACGTAGCGGTCCGCCGCGGAGAAGCGGCGCAGCACGTCCAGGTAGAGGGCCAGCGCGGTGTCCGCCACGGCGTCGGTCAGGACGTCGGGGGTGTTGCTCATCACGATGCCGCGCGCGGCGGCCCCGGCGGCGTCCGTGCCGTCGTAGCCCACGCCGAAGTGGACGACGGCCTCGAGCCGGGGCAGCCGCCGCATCAGGTCCGCGCCCACGCCGGTGCGCCCGGAGCCGACCGCCACCCTGACGTCGCCGGCGTGCCGCTCGAGGAAGCGGTCCTGCTCGGCGGGGTCCTCGGGCAGGCGCAGGGCGGAGAACTCGGCGGCCAGCGCCTCCTCCAGCAGGGGGTGCAGGGCGCCGAGCTGCAGCACCCCGTGGTCCTGCGGGGCGTGGCGGGCGGAGGGGTCCGGGCCGGTGCCGGTCGTGTTCGTCATGCCTGCAACCTAGGGACGAACAGGTCCCCGCGTCCAGCGGGGCGTGCCGGGCGGGCGGGTCAGTCGTTCTCCCGGGTGCGGCGGACGATGTCGAGGGCGACGGCGTGCAGGTCCCCGTCGTGGGCCCGGGCGACCGCGCGCTGGCGCTGGTAGCCGGCGCCCTGCTCCAGGATCCGCTCCACGTCGGCGAGCTCCCGGGAGCAGCCCAGCTGCGCGGCCACGGGCTCCAGCCGGTCGAGCAGCGCGGTCAGGTCCGTGCGCAGGTCCCGCTCGACGTTGCGCGGATCGGTGATGACCTCGGCGTCGAGGCCGTAGCGGGCGGCGCGCCACTTGTTCTCCTGGATGTGCCAGGGCTTCAGGCGGGCGGGGGGCCGGCCCGCCTCCACGTCCCGGGAGATGGACTCCGCGAGGCACTGGGTGAGCGCCGTGAGCGCCCCGACCTCCCACAGGGTCGAGAGCCCGTCGCAGAAGCGCACCTCGTCGGTGCCCAGCCGGGGCACGGGGCGCACGTCCCAGCGGGCCTCGCTCATCTCCTCGATGATGCCGGTGGCGATCATGTCCGTGATGCACTGCTCGTACGCGTCCCAGGACGGGAAGTGGTACGGCAGCCCCGCCGTGGACAGCTGCTGGAAGATCATGGAGCGCTGGGACGCATAGCCGGTGTCCTCGCCCGCCCAGAAGGGCGAGTTCGCGGACAGCGCCAGCAGGTGCGGGTAGTAGGTCAGCAGCCCGTCGAGCACGGGCAGCGCCTTCGCCCGGGAGTCGAGGCCCACGTGCACGTGCACCCCGTAGATGACCATCTGCCGGCCCCAGTACTGGGTGCGGTCCACGAGCTTGTGGTAGCGCTGCTTGTCGGTGACCTGCTGGTCCTGCCAGCGGGCGAACGGGTGGGTGCCGGCGGCGAAGACCTCGAGGCCCTGCGGGTCGGTGACCTTGCGGATCTCGTCCAGCATGGTGGACAGCTGCTCGGTGGAGTGGGCGACGTCCCGGCACACCCCGGTGACCAGCTCGACGGTGTTGAGCAGGAACTCCCCGGTCAGGTGCGGGTGGTCGCCGTCCGTGCCCCAGGCGGGGTGGGCGTCCAGGACGGCCTCGAACGTCTCCCGGCCCCGGGGGACGAGATCCCCGGTGGTGCCGTCCACGAGGGCGATCTCCCACTCGACGCCCAGCGTCGACTGGTGGGAGCGGGCGAACGAGATCTCCACGCGGCAGGTCCTCCGTGCTCTGGGGCGGGCCGGTCGGCCCGCGGAGCCATCAGTCTACGGTTTCCACGACGATCACGACGCGCTGCTCCGCGGGGCCCGCGCCGCCCCGCCCCGGGCCCTCCGGGCCGGGGCCCGGAGCCGTCCGGGTGACCACGAGCGTGGCCCGTCCGGGGCCCTTCGGCGCGAGCCGGCGGCGCAGCTCCTCCGGGGTGACGTCCGTGCCGCGCTTCTTGATCTCGAGCGTGCCGACCTCGTGCTCCCGGACCCACCGCTTGAGCACCTTGACGGTGTGCGGCAGCACCTCCCGCACGCGGTACGCCCGGGCCAGCGGGGTGCGCACGAGCTCGTCGGAGGTGAGGTAGGCGATCCGGGGGTGGATCAGCCGCGCGCCCAGCTGCCGGGCGAGGTCCGTGACGAGCCCCGCCCGGATCACCGCGCCGTCCGGTTCGTAGAGGTACGCGCCCACGGGGCCGACCACGGCGTCGGCGTGGGCGGGGTCGTGGTCCTCGGGGCTGGTGAGCTCCGCGGACCCGTGCTCGGAGAGCACGAGCGCCGCCCGCCGCACGCCGGGGCGGGCCACCGCGTTGAACCACAGCACGGCCTCGACCACGTCGCCCCGGTCGGAGACCCACTGCGCCTCGCACCCGCCGGGGACCGCCTCGTGCGGGATGCCCGGCCCCAGCTTCACCCCGACGGGCAGTCCGCGCCCGGCCAGCGCCTCGACGAAGGACAGGGGCGGGGAGAACGCCTCGGGGTCGAAGATCCGGCGGGTGCCCGACGACGACGTGGTGCGCCGGGCCGGGTCCAGCCACACCCCGTCCGGCGGTCCGCCGGGCAGGGCGGCGAGGTCCAGCCGCTCGACGTCGGCCTGCAGCACCGTGGCCTCGGGGAAGGGGAGGAGGTTGAGCGTGGCCACCGCGGCCGTGGTCTCGTCGAGCTCCACGGCGGTGACCCGGCGGTCCAGGGAGGCCAGCGCGAGCGCGTCCGCGCCGATGCCGCAGCCGAGGTCGGCCACGTGCACCAGGTCCGCGTCGGCGAAGCGCCGGGCGTGCAGGGCGGCCACCCGCAGCCGGGTGGCCTGCTCGAGGCCGGCCCGGGTGAAGAGCATGCGGTCGGCGAAGTCGCCGAACTTCTCCCGCGCCCTGGCGCGGAGCCGGGCCTGGGTGAGCACCGCGGAGACGAGCCGGGGATCGTGCCCCGCGGCGCGCAGGCGGGTCGCGGCCCCCAGGGCGTCGTCGGCGTCGTAGGGGCCCACGGCCTCCAGCAGGCGACTCCCCTCGGCGGTGAGCAGGGGTGCGATGTCGGTCGCCTCGTTCTGCATCGGTCCACCCTATCCGCCCCCGCCCGTCCGGGCGGGCACCGGTCAGTAGAACGCGGCGAGACGGCCCCGGGGGCCGTCGATGACGGTCACCGGGGTCTCGAAGACCCGGGTGAGGACCGCGCCGTCCATGATCTCGTGCGGCTCGCCGAACTCGGCGACCCGGCCGTCCTTGACGGCGCAGATCCGGTCCGCGTAGTGGCTGGCGAAGTTGATGTCGTGGAGCACGATGACGATGGTGCGCCCCATCTCGTCGCAGGCCCGCCGCAGGTGCTGCATCATCGACACGGCGTGCCGCATGTCGAGGTTGTTGAGGGGCTCGTCCAGCAGCACGTGGTCGGTCTCCTGGGCGAGGACCATGGCGACGTACGCGCGCTGGCGCTGGCCGCCCGACAGCTGGTCGAGATAGCGGTGCTCCAGCGGCGCCAGGCCGAGGAAGTCGATGTACCTGCCGATGATCTCGTCGTCCACGGCGGTGAGCCGGCCGCGACTGTGGGGGAAGCGGCCGAAGCCCACCAGCTGCCGCACGGTGAGCCGGGTGATGTAGTGGTTCTCCTGGCGCAGGACGGAGACGATCCGGGCGAGGTCCTTGGACCGGGTCCGGGCCACGTCGTAGCCGGCGATGTCGATGCTGCCGTCGTCGAGGCCGAGCAGGCGTCCGATCATCGTCAGCAGCGTGGACTTGCCCGCCCCGTTGGGGCCGACCAGGGCGGTCATGCCGGCCGACGGGATCTCGAGGTCGACGGGTCCGACCGTGACCTCACCGCCGTAGTCCTTGCGCACGTTGGTCAGGGTGATCACAGCCGGCCCTTTCGGAGGATGACGTAGAGGAAGACGGAGCCGCCGACGAGCTCGATGATGATCGAGACGACGCCCTGGGCGTAGAAGACGTGGTTGAGGACGAAGTAGGCGCCCGTCAGGACGAGGAACCCGGTGAGGACCGCCACGGGGAAGAGGTGGCGGTGGTCGTACGTGTCGGCGAACTGGTAGGCGAGCGTCGCCACCAGGAAGCCGAGGAACGTCATGGGGCCCACCAGGGCGGTGGAGACGGCCATCAGGACGGAGACGAGGAAGAGGGTGCCCATGATCTCGGCGCGGTGCCGCAGGCCGAGGTTCAGGCTCACGTCCCGTCCGAGGGCGACCACGTTCAGGCGCGAGGACCTCAGCCACAGGGCGCCGCCGGCCAGCAGGCACAGCGGGACGGCCACCGGCAGGTAGTCCGCCTGGGCGTTCGTCACGGAGCCGAACAGCCGGGCGGAGAGCACGTCGAACTCGCTGGGGGACAGCAGACGCTGCATGAAGGTCGAGACGGAGCCGAGGCCCCCGCCGATGATGATGCCCACGAGCAGCATCACCTGCAGGTTCCCGTACCGGCCGGAGAGCAGCCAGCCGTAGAGCGCGAGGGAGAGCGCGACCATGAGGGCCACCTGCAGCAGGAACTGCGGCACGCCCTGCAGGACGAGGATCCCCGCGGCGCCCAGGAAGTACACCGTGGACGTCTGGATCGCCACGTAGAGGGACTCGAAGCCCATGATCGAGGGGGTGATGATCCGGTTGTTCGTGGCCGTCTGGAAGCTCACGGTCGCGATCGCCTGGCAGAAGGCCACGACCGCCATGATGACCACGCTCGTCACCCGGCGGTCCGCGATCCGCCAGAAGCCGTCCGAGCCGACCGGCATCGGGTTGTCCCAGGCCAGCAGGCCGAAGGCGAAGCCCGCGGAGGCGAGGGCCAGCACGGCGACGACCGTCCAGTACCGCCGCCGGGCCCGCGGGGTGGGGAAGGCCCCGGCGCGGCCCCGTGCGGCGGGGGCCGCCGGCGCCGCGGCCGGTGCGGGTGCGGGAGTGCTGAGCACGGCCTCAGACACGACGACGCTGCCTCAGGAGCAGGCAGACGAAAACCACGGCGCCGACGATCCCGAGGATCACGGACACGGGGATCTCGAACGGCATGATGATGATCCTTCCGATGAGGTCGCACAGCGTCACGATGGCGATGCCGAGCAGGCACACCCACGGCAGGTTGCTGCGCAGGTCGTCGCCGCGGACCATCGAGACGATGTTCGGCACGATGAGGCCCAGGAAGGGCAAGTTGCCGACGACGACGGTGACGACGCCGGTGGCCACCGCGATCAGCCCGGTCCCGAGCAGGACGGTGCGGTGGTAGTTCAGCCCGACATTGGTGGCGACGTCCTCGCCGAGCCCGGCGACGGTGAGCCGGTCCGCCACGAGGAACACCGCGATCCCGACCAGGAGCACGATCCACAGCACCTCGTACTGACCGCGCAGCACCGAGGTGAAGCTGCCGGCGAACCAGACGCCGAGGTTCTGCAGCATGTCCGTCTGCAGCGCCAGGAACGTCGAGACGGACCCGACCACCGCGCCCAGCATGATGCCGACGATGGGCACGATGAGGGAGGAGCGCAGGGAGACGCGGCGCAGGAAGAGGAAGAAGACCATGGTCCCGATGAAGGCCGCGGTCACGGCGCCGAGCATCCGGGTGAGGACCGTGGCGGTGGGCATCAGGAGCACGACGAGCAGCAGCCCGAGCCCCGCCCACTCGGTGGTGCCCGTGGTGGTGGGCTCCACGAAGCGGTTCTGCGTGAGCAGCTGCATCACCAGGCCGGACATGGACATGGCGGCGCCGGCCAGGACCAGGGCGATGGTGCGGGGGATCCGCGTGATCGCGAACATCTCGTCGCCGTCCTCGGCGCCGAAGACGTCGTAGACCCCCGTGAGGAGGGACGCGGCCAGCAGCGCGAGGACGCCGAGCGCACCGAGCAGCAGCTTCCAGTCGAACAGCGAGCCCTTGCTCGCCGCGGGGGGTCTCGACACGATCGTCGACATGGGGTCAGTCCTTCCTCCGGCCTCGTGCCCGGCGGACGGCGGTGGTGGGGCGGACCCCGCCACCGCCGTCCGGACGATGGGTCAGTCCTGCGCGCCCATGGCGTCGGCCAGGGTGTCGAAGAACTCGGTGTAGGTCTGGATGCCCTCGTTGGTGTAGGTGTCCCGGGGCATGTAGACGACCTGGCCCTCCTGCACCGCGGTGACGTTCTGCAGGGCCGCGGCGTTCTCGATGACCTCCTGCGCCGGGGTGTACTCCGGGTCCTCGGCGGAGATCGCGGCGTCGCGGTCCAGCACGAGGATCCAGTCGGGGTTCGAGTCGGCGATCGCCTCCACGGAGATGTCGTCGCCCTGGTGGTCGTCGCTGGCGCCCTCGACCTCGAGGGCCGGTGCGAAGTCGAAGATCTCGAACAGCGGGCCCAGGGTGCGTCCGTTGCCCGGGGCGATGAAGCCGATCTCGCCGCCGGAGACGGTGACGGCCATGACCGTGTCGCCGGGCCGGTAGCCGTCGACGACGCGCTGCATCGCCGCGTCGAAGTCGCCGTTGATCTGCTCGGCCTCGTCCTCGCGGTCGAAGACCTGGCCCAGGACGGAGGTCTGCCGCTTCAGCTCCTCGTCGAAGGGCTCGTCCTCCCGCGGGTCGAGCTCGACGATGGTGGCCTCCGGCACCAGGTCGGCGAAGTCCTCGCGGTAGTCGGCGAAGCGCTGGCCGTTGACGATGAGGTCGGGGTCCGCGGCGACGACGGCCTCGAGGTCGGGCTCGCGGTGGTTGCCGAGGTCGACGACGGACTCGTCGTCGGCGTAGGCGATGGTGTCCGGCATGAGGGCGCGCGGGGCCGCCGCCAGTTCGACGCCCCACTCGGCGAGCGTCTCGAAGGTGCGGTTGTCGGTGGCGACGACGGACGCCGGCGGGGCCTCGACCGTCTGCGTGCCGTGGTTGTCCTCGACCTCGACCGTGGCGGCGGAGGGGGCGGACGACTCCGCGGAGGCGGCCTCGTCGCCCTGGGCCGTGCCGCAGGCGGTGAGGGCGAGGACACCGGCGACGGCCAGGAGGGCAGCCGGGTGCTGGGTGCGGTTCATGGTCTTCCTTCGTGCAGAGGACGCCGGCGTGCTCCGGGGTGGAGGACGCCGGCGGGATCCGATGGGCGCGACGGACCTGCGCACGGATGCGCCGGGACGTCGAGGAGGGCACCGCTGCTCGGCCGAGGTAAGGGTTGCCTTACCGCTCAACCTAGAGGGTCGGGCGGGCGTGAGGCAAATCATTGGCGAATACGGGCGTGACCTAATTCCCGCCGGACGTTCCCGCGGGGGTCGGCGCGCTGGCACTCGCCTTGACCGACTGCCAGCCCGCTCCTACAGTTGGCCTTGGCACTCTCCGGGTGAGGGTGCTAAGGGCCAGGCGATCGACCGGCACCGCGACGACGGTCGGTGCGCCGATCGGCCCGAAGCTCGACGGCGGGCTCCGCCCGCGGTCGCCCACCGTTTTCCACCCCTACAGACAAGGAGAGATCGTGTCGGTCTCCATCAAGCCTCTCGAGGATCGCATCGTCGTCCAGCCGCTCGCCGCTGAGCAGACCACCGCGTCCGGTCTCGTCATCCCGGACACCGCCAAGGAGAAGCCCCAGGAGGGCAAGGTCCTGGCGGTCGGCCCCGGTCGTGTCGACGACTCCGGCAACCGCATCCCGGTCGACGTCCAGGAGGGCGACGTCGTGATCTTCTCGAAGTACGGCGGCACCGAGGTCAAGTACAACGGCGAGGAGTACCTGGTCCTCCCGGCCCGCGACGTGCTCGCCGTCGTCGTCAAGTAGACCGGGCCGCACCGACCCGGCGCAGACCGCGCAGTCCTGACGAAGGGTGCCCGCCGCACGCCCCGCTGTTCCGGCGGGCCCGCGGCGGGCACCCTTCGCCGATCCAGACCCCGAAACCCGCTGGCGACCCCAGCCACCCCAGAAGGAGCTCTTCGCCCATGGCCAAGCAGCTGGCGTTCGACGACGCCGCCCGCAAGTCCCTCGAGAACGGCGTCAACAAGCTCGCCGACACCGTCAAGGTCACCCTCGGCCCGCGCGGGCGCAACGTGGTGCTCGACAAGAAGTGGGGCGCCCCCACGATCACCAACGACGGCGTGACCATCGCCCGCGAGGTCGAGCTCGACGACCCGTACGAGAACCTCGGTGCCCAGCTCGCCAAGGAGGTGGCGACCAAGACCAACGACGTCGCCGGCGACGGCACCACCACCGCCACCGTGCTCGCCCAGGCGCTCGTCAAGGAGGGCCTGCGCAACGTGGCCGCCGGCGCCGACCCGCTGAGCCTCAAGCGCGGCATCGAGAAGGCCGTCGAGGCCGTCTCCGAGCGCCTGCTCGAGAACGCCCGCCCGGTGGAGGGCACCAACGTCGCCCACGTGGCGACCATCTCCGCGCAGGACCCGGCGATCGGCGAGCTCATCGCCCGGGCCTTCGAGACCGTCGGCAAGGACGGCGTCATCACGATCGAGGACGGCTCGAGCACCGAGGTGGAGCTCGACGTCACCGAGGGCATGCAGTTCGACAAGGGCTACCTGTCCCCGTCCTTCGTGACCGACGCCGAGCGTCAGGAAGCGGTCATGGAGAACTCCCTGGTGCTGCTGTACCAGGGCAAGATCTCCTCGGTGCCCGAGCTCATGCCCGTGCTGGAGAAGGTCCTCCAGGCCAAGAAGCCGCTGACCATCATCGCGGAGGACGTCGAGGGCGAGGCCCTGTCCACCCTCGTGGTCAACCGGCTGCGCGGCACCCTCGACGTCGTGGCCCTCAAGGCCCCCGGCTTCGGCGACCGCCGCAAGGCGATCATGCAGGACCTCGCCGTCCTCACCGGCGGCCAGCTCATCACCAGCGAGCTGGGCATCAGCCTCGACCAGGTCACCCTGGAGCAGCTGGGCACCGCCCGGCGCGTCACGGTCACCAAGAACACCACCACCCTGGTCGACGGCGGGGGCACCCCGGCCGAGATCCAGGACCGGGTCGCCACGATCCGCGCCGAGGTGGAGCGCACCGACTCCGAGTGGGACCGCGAGAAGCTCCAGGAGCGGCTCGCCCGCCTGGCCGGCGGGGTCTCCGTGATCAAGGTCGGCGCCGCCACCGAGGTCGAGGCCAAGGAGCGCAAGCACCGCATCGAGGACGCCGTCTCCGCGACCCGCGCGGCCCTCGAGGAGGGCATCGTCGCCGGCGGCGGCACCGCCCTCGTGCAGGCCGCGAAGGTCCTCGACGAGTCCGACCTCGGGCTCACCGGGGACGCCGCGACCGCGCTCGGCATCGTCCGCCGCGCGCTGCGGCAGCCGCTGTACTGGATCGCCCAGAACGCCGGTCAGGACGGGGCCGTGGTCGCCTCCCGCGTCGCCGAGCTCGAGGCCGGGCACGGCTACGACGCCGCCACCGGCGAGTACGTCGAGATGGTCGGCGCCGGCATCATCGACCCGGTCAAGGTCACCCGCTCGGCGTTGCAGAACGCCGCGTCCATCGCGGCGCTCGTGCTGACCACCGAGACGCTCGTGACGGACAAGCCCGCCGAGGACGAGGGGCACGGCCACGGCCACCAGCACTGACGGCCGGCACTGACGGCCGGCGCCGAGCCGGCCCGCCCCGCGGACCCGTCCCACCACCGGTGGGGCGGGTCCGTCGCCGTCTCCGGGGGCCGCCCCGGCGCCTCCGGTAGAGTGCGGGGGTCCGCACGACCACTGCCGCGCCCCCGGCGGCACGGTGTTCCCAGGAGATGCCCATGACGACCCTCGGTGCGCAGAGCACGCCCACCGGCGTCGAGCCGGACACGGCCCGGCGGGTGGCCCGCTACGCCGGGTTCCGTCCGGAGGTGCAGGGGCTGCGCTTCGTCGCGGTGCTGCTCGTGGTGGTCTACCACGTGTTCCTGGACCGGGTGTCCGGGGGAGTGGACATCTTCCTGCTGATCTCGGCGTTCTTCCTGACCCTGTCCTTCGTGCGCAAGCTCGAGGCGGGGAGGCCGCTGGCGCTGGGGCGGTACTGGCTGCACGTGTTCAAGCGGCTGCTGCCGCTGGCGGTGCTCACGATCCTGGGCACCCTGGTGCTGGCGTGGTGGTTCTTCCCGGAGGCGCGGATCGACCGGGTGCGCACGGAGGCGCTGGCCTCGGTCCTCTACGTGGAGAACTGGGCGCTGGCGCTGGCCGAGGTGGACTACTACGCCGCCGACGACTCCACGGCGTCCCCGTTCCAGCACTTCTGGTCCTTGTCGGTGCAGGGTCAGGTGTTCCTGCTGTGGCCGCTGGTGTTCGGGGCGGCGTGGCTCGTGTGCCGGGGCGGGCGGTGGCGGCCGGTGCCGGTGCTGGCGGTGCTCTTCGGGCTGGTCCTCGCGGTCTCCCTCGCCTGGTCGGTGCACACGACCGCCACGGACCAGGCGTTCGCCTACTTCGACACCCGGGCCCGGCTGTGGGAGTTCGCCCTCGGGTCCCTGCTGGCCCTCGCGGTGCCGTACCTGCACCCGCCGCGGGCGGCGCGGGTGGTGCTGGGCTGGGCCGGGATGCTCAGCATGGTCTCGGTCGGGGTGCTGATCGACGTGCAGGGCGCCTTCCCCGGCTGGATCGCCCTGTGGCCGCTGCTCTCGGCGGCGGCGATCATCGTGGCCGGGCACTCCGGCTCGCCCCTCGGCCTGGACCGGATCCTCGCCTCCCGGCCCCTGGTGCGGCTCGGGGACGCCTCCTACGCGCTGTACCTGGTGCACTGGCCGCTGCTGATCACCTACCTGGTGCTGCGGGACCGGCCCGTGGCCGGGCCGCGGTCGGGGGTCGCGATCATCCTGGTCTCCCTGCTGCTGGCGGTGGCCGCCACGAAGCTGGTGGAGCGCCCGTTCCAGCGGTGGGCGTGGCCGGAGCGGGACAAGCGGCGGCTGGCCGCGTCGGTGGCGGTGAGCCTGGCGCTCGTGGCGGTGCCGGTGCTGGTGTGGCAGCAGGCCGATGCACGGCGGGCGGCCGCGCTGGCGGAGGACGCCGCCCGCAACAACCCCGGGGCCGCGGTGCTGGACCCGGGCTTCGAGTTCCGGGGCGACCCGGACGCCCCCACTCTGCCCCTCGCCTCCGCGCTGGGCGACGAGTGGGTCGGGCTGCCCGAGCCCTGCTCCGGGGCGTTCGCCCCCGAGCAGGAGGTCCTCGAGCAGTACTGCCGCCAGACCCCGGCCCTGCCGGACCCCGAGCGGACGATCGCGGTGGTCGGCAACTCCCACATGGAGCAGTTCATGGGCGCGGTGATCCCCCTCGCGGAGGAGCGCAACTGGCAGCTCGTCGCCGTGCTGCAGCCGGGCTGCGCCTTCGCGGTGCGCCCGGAGGGGGACGCGTGCCACGAGGGCAACGACGCGGCGATCGAGTACGTGGAGCGGCTCGCCCCGGACGCGGTCATGACGACCTCGACCTACGCGGCCCGGATGGACGGTCCCGCCGAGGCCCTCGTCGGGGGGTTCCCGGAGCTGGTCGACCGCCTCACGGGCCAGGGCATCGACGTCGTCGGCTTCCGGGACAACCCCCGGTTCGACTTCAACCCCTACGAGTGCGCCGTGCGCCACGGCCAGGACGCCGACCGGTGCCGCGTGCCCGTCGAGCAGGTCCTGGCGCCCGTCAACCCGGCCGACGCCCTGCGGGACCGGAACGGCTTCGCCTCGCTCGACCTCACCGACCTCATCTGCCCGGAGGGACTGTGCCGTCCCGTGGTGGGCAACGTGCACGTCTTCTTCGACCCGCACCACCTCACGTGGACCTACGCGCGGACGATGGCGCCGGCCCTCGAGACCCGGCTCCCCGGCACGCTCCTCCAGGAGGTGTCCTCGTGAGCACGGTGCAGGCCGGCGCCCCGCGCCCGGACCCGGGGGCCGCCTCCCCGGGCGGCCCCGGGGGCGTCGAGCCGGACACGGCCCGGCGGGTGGCCCGGTACTCGGGGTTCCGCCCCGAGGTGCAGGGGCTGCGGTTCGTCGCGGTGCTGCTCGTGGTGGTCTACCACGTGTTCCTCGGCCGGGTCTCCGGGGGCGTGGACGTGTTCCTGCTGATCTCCGCGTTCTTCCTCACCCTGTCCTTCGTGCGCAAGCTCGAGGCGGGAAGGCCCCTGGCCCTGGGGCGGTACTGGCTGCACGTGTTCAAGCGGCTGCTGCCGCTGGCGGTGCTCACCATCCTCGGCACCCTCGTCCTGGTGGCCGCCGTCTACCCCGGCTCCGACGCCGGGCAGTGGCGCACCGAGGCGCTGGCCTCGGTGTTCTACGCGGAGAACTGGGCGCTCGCGCTGAGCTCCGTCGACTACTACGCCGCCGACCACTCGACCGCCTCGCCGTTCCAGCACTTCTGGTCCCTGTCGGTCCAGGGGCAGGTGTTCCTGCTGTGGCCGCTGATCTTCGCCGCCGCCTGGCTGCTCACGCGGTGGGGGAGCCTCCGGCCGGTCCCCGTCCTGGCCGCGATGTTCGGCACCGTGTTCGTGGCCTCCCTGGCCTGGTCCGTGCACAGCACCGCCGTCCAGCAGGAGTTCGCCTACTTCGACACCCGCACCCGGCTGTGGGAGTTCGCCCTCGGGTCGCTGCTCGCCCTCGCCCTGCCCTACCTGAGGCCGCCGCGGACCGCGCGCGTGGCCCTGGGCTGGGCCGGGCTGCTCAGCATGGTCTCGGTGGGGGTGCTGGTCGACGTGCAGGGGGCGTTCCCCGGGTGGATCGCGCTGTGGCCGCTGCTCTCGTCCGCGGCGATCATCGTGGCCGGCCGCTCCGGGTCCCCGTTCGGACTGGACCGGATCCTCGCCTCGCGGCCCCTGGTGCGGCTGGGGGACTCGGCCTACGCGCTGTACCTGATCCACTGGCCCGTGCTGATCACCTACCTCGTGCTGCGGGACCGGCCCATGGCCGGGCCGCGGTCGGGGGTGGTGATCATCGTCGTCTCCCTGGTGCTCGCCGTGCTGGCCACCCGGCTGGTCGAGGACCGGTTCAAGAAGTGGGCCTGGCCCGAGCAGAACAAGCGGCGCCTCGCCGGGGTCGTGGTGCTCTGCCTCGCCCTGGTCACAGCCCCCGTGCTCGCCTGGCAGCAGCTCGAGGACCGGCGTGCCGAGCGGATCCAGGCCGAGGCCGTCCGGAACAACCCCGGGGCCGCCGTCCTCGAGCCCGGCTTCGAGTTCCGCGGCGACCCGGACGCCCCGACCCTGCCCCTGCCGGAGGACCTGCCGAGGCAGCCGGCCTCCCTCGGCGAAGCCTGCCCCGAGGACCTCGACCTGCCGGAGGAGCTCCTCCGCTTCTGCCACGAGAGCGTGGCGCAGGAGGCCCCCGAGCGGACGGTGCTCGTGCTCGGCAACAGCCACCTGCAGCACTGGCTCCCCGCGCTGCGGCCCCTGGCGGAGGCCGAGCGGTGGCGGGTGCTGACCTGGATCCAGCCGGGCTGCTTCTACGCCGCCGCCGAGGACCAGCCGGGCTCGGAGAGCTGCCGGGCGTGGTTCGAGGGCGCCGAGCAGATGATCGGCACCGCCGACCCCGACCTCGTCGTCGTCCAGTCGACCTTCACCGACCTGGAGGGGGAGGTCCTCCGGCCCGGGCTGGAGCAGCGGATCCGCGAGCTCACCGACCGCGGGATCCCCGTGGTCGGGATCCGCGACACCCCCCGCTTCCCGGAGGCGCCGGCCGAGTGCGCGGTGGCGAACGGGGAGGACGACCCCAGGTGCACCTTCGCGCACCCCATGGTGGGCACGCCCGATCCCGCGCTCCCGCTCGCCCGCGAGCTGCCGCTCTACTCGACCCTGGACCTCACCGACCTGATCTGCCCGGACGGGCGGTGCCCGCCGGTCGTCGGCAACGTCTACGTGTACTGGGACGACGACCACCTCAGCCGGGTGTACTCCGAGAGCGCCGCCCCGGTCTTCGGCGAGCGGTTCCGGGAGGCCCTCGCCACCGACGGCCTCCGTCCCTGACGACCGCCCGTCCCCGGCCGCCGGCCCCCGGCGCCGCCCGGTGACGGAGCGCCGGGTGCCCCGCGCGGCGCCGGTCGTGCGATAGGGTCGCGACGGGCGCCCCCGGCCCCGCCCCCTCGCTCCGCATCCCCCCGCTCCCCTCCCGGCGCCGCCCCGCGGCCGCGTCCGGGACGCTCCCTCCTGGAGGTGCCCCCGTGGCCACCGTGCACGCCACCGCTCCGCAACCGTCCACCGGGACCGCCGACCGTGGGGACGCGGCCCGGCGGCGGGCAGGACGGTACTCGGGCTTCCGCCCCGAGGTGCAGGGCCTGCGCGCGGTGGCGGTGCTGCTCGTGGTGGTCTACCACGTGTTCCTCGGGCGGGTGTCCGGGGGAGTGGACGTCTTCCTGCTGATCTCGGCGTTCTTCCTGACCCTGTCCTTCGTGCGCAAGCTCGAGGCGGGGAGGCCGCTGGCGCTGGGGCGGTACTGGCTGCACGTGTTCAAGCGGCTGCTGCCCCTGGCGGTGCTCACGATCCTGGGCACCCTGGTGCTGGTGGAGCTGTTCTACCCGGGCTACGACGCCGGGCAGTGGCGTGCCGAGGCGCTGGCCTCGGTGTTCTACGCGGAGAACTGGGCGCTGGCGCTCAACGCGGTGGACTACTACGCCGCCGACCACTCGACCGCCTCGCCGTTCCAGCACTTCTGGTCCCTGTCGGTGCAGGGACAGGTGTTCCTGCTGTGGCCCCTGGTCTTCGCCGCCGCCTGGCTGATCTCCCGGCGGACCCGGTGGAGCCCCGTGCCGGTGCTGGCGGTCGTCTTCGGGGTGGTCTTCGCGGCCTCCCTGGCGTGGTCGGTGCACAGCACGGCCGTCCAGCAGGAGTTCGCCTACTTCGACACCCGCACCCGGCTGTGGGAGTTCGCCCTCGGGTCCCTGCTGGCCCTCGCGGTGCCCTGGCTGCGGCCCGGCCGCAGGGTGCGCGTGGTCCTGGGCTGGGCCGGGCTGGTGAGCATGGTCTCGGTGGGGGTGCTGGTCGACGTGCAGGGGGCGTTCCCCGGGTGGATCGCGCTGTGGCCGCTGCTCTCGGCGGCGGCGATCATCGTGGCCGGGCAGTCCGGGTCGCGCTTCGGGCTGGACCGGATCCTCGCCTCGGCGCCGCTGGTGCGGCTGGGGGACTCCGCCTACGCGCTCTACCTGATCCACTGGCCCGTGCTGGTCACCTACCTCGTGCTGCGGGACCGGCCGATGGCCGGGCCGCGGTCGGGGGTCGCGATCGTGCTGGTCTGCCTGGTGCTCGCGGTGCTGGCCACCCGGCTGGTCGAGGACCCGCTCAAGCGCTGGGCCTGGCCCGAGCGGTCCCGGCTGCGGCTGGCCGCGGTGATCGTGGTGTGCCTGGCGGCGGTCGCGGTCCCGGTGACCGCGGCCCGGGTGGCCGAGGAGCGGCGGGCGGTGGAGATCGCGGCGTCGGCCGACCGCAACAACCCCGGGGCGGCGGCCCTGCTGCCGGGGTTCCGGTACGAGGGCGACCCGGACGCCGAGACCGTCCCCATGATCACCGGGGAGCCGTACGCCAAGCCGTCGCTCGGCGAGCCCTGCCCGCCCGGCACGGGGGTCGGCGAGCGCTTCCGGCAGTGGTGCTTCGACACCGTCCCGAACCCCGAGCCCGCCGCCACGATGCTGGTGATCGGCAACAGCCACGTGCACCAGTGGATCCCCGCCGTCGAGCTCCTGGCCGAGCGCAACGACTGGCGGGTGGTCACCTACATCCGCGGCAACTGCCTGTACGCCCTGCCCGAGGAGCAGGTGGCCGACCACGAGGCGTGCGCGCGCTGGCTCGAGGGCGCCGACCCCGTGGTGGAGGCCGTGGACCCGGACCTGGTGCTGGTGCAGGGCACCCGCAGCACGGACGAGGACCAGGAGCAGTTCACCCCCGGGATGGAGCAGCGCATCCGCGGGCTGGCGGAGCGCGGCATCCAGGTCCTCGGCCTGCGCGACAACGCCCGGTTCGACTTCGTCCCCGCGCGCTGCGCCGCGGACCACGGGGCCGACGCCCCCGAGTGCGCCGCCTCCCACGTGATCCTGGGCCCGGACAGCCCGCTGGCCCCGGTGGCCGAGCTGCCGCGGGTCACGATGGTCGACATGGGGGACCTCATCTGCCCGGACGGCACCTGCGTCCCGGTCATCGGCAACGTGTTCACGTACTGGGACAACAACCACCTCACCGTCGAGTACGTGCGCAGCTTGGCGCCCCTGTTCGCGGAGCGGGTCGAGGAGGCCCTGCGCGCGGACGGGGCCGGGTTCCCCGCGGGGTCGTGAGCGCGGCCACAGCCGTCCGCCGGCCGGGACCCGGCCCGTAGAATGATCGCGACTCCCTCGAAGCTGAAAGGCCCCACCGTGTCGGATACCGCCGTCCCCACCGCCCTGTCCGAGGACCCGTTCGGGTTCACCGGGCTGACCTACGACGACGTGCTGCTGCTGCCCGGCAACACGGACGTCATCCCGTCCGAGGCGTCGACGCGCACCCGCCTGTCCCGGCGAATCGACCTGGAGGTGCCGCTGCTGTCCGCCGCCATGGACACCGTCACCGAGTCCTCGATGGCGATCGCGATGGCCCGCCAGGGCGGCATCGGCGTGATCCACCGCAACCTCTCGATCCAGGACCAGGCCGAGCACGTGGACCGGGTGAAGCGCAGCGAGTCCGGGATGATCACCGACCCCGTCACCATCTCCCCGGAGGCGACCCTCGAGGAGCTGGACCGGCTCTGCGGCTACTACCGGGTCTCCGGGCTGCCCGTCGTGGACGCCGAGCAGAAGCTGCTGGGGATCATCACCAACCGCGACACCCGGTACCTGCCGGAGAGCGAGTTCCCGCGGCGCCGGGTGCACGAGATCATGACGCCCATGCCGCTGATCACCGGCAAGGTCGGGATGGCGAAGGACGACGCGCACCGGCTCCTGGCGACCAACAAGATCGAGAAGCTGCCGCTCGTCGACGACGCCGGCCGGCTCACCGGCCTGATCACGATCAAGGACTTCACCAAGGCCGAGCAGTACCCCCACGCCACCAAGGACGACGAGGGCCGGCTGCGCGTCGGCGCCGCCGTCGGCTTCTTCGGCGACGGCTTCGAGCGGGCCATGACCCTCGTCGAGGCCGGCGTGGACGCCCTGTTCATCGACACCGCCAACGGGCACTCCCAGGGCGTGCTGGACATGATCGCCCGGCTCAAGGCGGAGACCGCCGCCGCGCACGTGGACGTCATCGGCGGGCAGGCGGCCACCCGCCACGGCGCGCAGGCCATCGTGGACGCCGGCGCGGACGCCGTGAAGGTGGGCGTGGGCCCCGGCTCGATCTGCACCACCCGCATCATCGCCGGCGTGGGCGTCCCCCAGATCACCGCCGTCAACGAGGCGGCGAAGGCGGCGATCCCAGCGGGCGTGCCCCTGATCGCCGACGGCGGCCTGCAGTACTCCGGCGACATCGGCAAGGCGCTCGTGGCCGGCGCGGACTCCGTGATGGTCGGGTCCCTGCTCGCGGGCTGCGACGAGTCCCCGGGCGAGCTGATCTTCGTCAACGGCAAGCAGTTCAAGACCTACCGGGGGATGGGCTCGCTGGGGGCCATGCAGTCCCGCGGCAAGAACACCTCCTACTCCAAGGACCGCTACTTCCAGGCCGACGTCGCCAGCGACGAGAAGCTCATCCCCGAGGGCATCGAGGGCCAGGTCCCGTACCGCGGCCCGCTCTCGGCCGTGGTCCACCAGCTCGACGGCGGCCTGCGCCAGACGATGTTCTACGTGGGCGCCCACACCGTCGAGGAGCTCAAGCACGAGGGCCGGTTCGTGCGGATCACGCCGGCCGGGCTCAAGGAGTCCCACCCGCACGACATCACGATGACCGTCGAGGCCCCCAACTACCAGCGCTGAGCGACCGTCCGCAGCACCGTTCGGAAAGGACACCATGAGCTACGACATCGAGATCGGCCGCTCCAAACGCGCCCGCCACACCTTCTCCCTGGACGAGATCGCCCTCGTCCCCTCCCGCCGCACCCGCGACCCCCGGGACGTGTCCACGGACTGGCAGATCGACGCCTACCGGTTCTCCATCCCGTTCCTGGGCGCCCCGATGGACTCGGCGACGTCCCCGGAGACGGCCATCGCCCTCGGCCGCGCCGGGGGACTGGGCGTGCTGGACCTCGAGGGGCTGTGGACCCGCTACGAGGACCCGCAGCCGGTGCTCGACGAGATCGCGGCGCTCTCCGGCGAGGACGCCCCGGCGTCCACGCGCCGGATGCAGGAGCTCTACGAGGCGCCCGTCCAGCCGGAGCTGATCACGGCCCGGCTGGCGCAGATCCGCGAGGCGGGCGTCATCGTCGCCGGGTCCCTGACGCCGCAGCGCACGGTGGAGCACTACCGCACCGTCCTGGACGCCGGCGTGGACGTCTTCGTGATCCGCGGGACCACGGTCTCCGCGGAGCACGTCTCCCGCAACCAGGAGCCGCTGGACCTCAAGAAGTTCATCTACGACCTCGACGTCCCGGTCATCGTGGGCGGCGCCGCGGGCTACACGCCGGCGCTGCACCTCATGCGCACGGGCGCGGCCGGCGTGCTCGTGGGCTTCGGCGGCGGCGCGTCCATGCGCATCCAGAACACCCTGGGGATCCACGCGGCCATGGCCACGGCGATCTCCGACGTCGCGGCCGCCCGCCGGGACTACCTCGACGAGTCCGGCGGGCGCTACGTCCACGTCATCGCCGACGGCGGCGTGGGGGTCTCCGGGGACATCGTGAAGGCGCTCGCCATGGGCGCGGACGCCGTGATGCTCGGCACCGCGCTGGCCCGCACGGAGGAGGCGCCCGGGCAGGGCTGGCACTGGGGCGCGGAGGCCCACCACGGGCAGCTGCCGCGCGGGCTCCGCACCCGCGTGGGCACCGTGGGCCCGCTGGAGGAGGTGCTCTTCGGGCCGTCCCGCCACGTGGACGGCACCTCCAACCTCGTGGGCGCGCTGCGCCGCTCGATGGCCACCACCGGGTACCTGGAGCTCAAGGAGTTCCAGCGCGCCGAGGTGGTCATCCGCGGCTGACCCGCGACCGCCCCGCGGGGGCCAGTGCCGCGCCCCGCCGGCCCGGCACGGGCCCCCGCCGCAACTGGCGAACGCCCAGGAAGGCGCACTAGCCTTGACGGGTGCTCACGACCGCCCTGCGCCCCCGCTCGATCCTCGCCCTGATCGTGAGCCTCGGGCTGGCCGTGGGCTTCGTGCTGCTGAGCCAGTGGCAGCTGGAGTCCAGCGAGCAGTCCCGCACGGTCGCGGACCCCGCGAAGGACGTGGCCGTCCCGCTCACCGAGGCAGCCGAGGCCGGCGCCCCCGTGACCGCCGCGCAGGCCGACCAGCTCGTCACCGTCACCGGCGACTACCGGGACGGGTCCACCGTCCTGGTCCCGGGCCGGCTGCAGGACGGGACGGAGGGCTGGTGGGCCGTCACCGCCCTCGACGTCCCGGACACCGGGCAGCTGTGGCCGGACGCCGGCGGGGAGCTCACCCTCGCGGTGGCCCGCGGCTGGACCGCCGACCCCGCCGCCGTGCCGGAGGAGCCGGCGGGCGCCGTCGACGTCGTCGGCCGGTACCTGCCCGCCGAGGGCCCGGTGCCCGGCGCCGACCTGCCCGCGGGGCAGGTGGGCACGGTGTCCCCGGCGCAGCTCACCAACCGCTGGGACGCCCCGCTGTGGTCCGGGTACCTGGCCGCCTTCGCCGAGAACCCCGCGTCCGCGCCGTTCCAGCTCGCCGGGGACGGGACCCTCGCCCCGGACGCCGCGCTGCTGGGCCCGGGGCTGTCCCGGCTCGACATCGACCAGCAGCCCACGGACGAGTCCGTGAACCTGCTCAACCTCTTCTACGCGGTCGAGTGGGTGGTCTTCGCCGGGTTCGCCCTCTACATCTGGTGGCGGTTCGTGCGCGACGAGTGGCAGCGCGAGCAGAACCCCGAGGAGTACTTCTACTTCGAGGGCGAGTACTACTACGACGAGGCGGCCGGGCGCTACTACTACTACGACCCCGAGGCGGGGGAGTACTACTGGTTCGACGACCAGCCCGGCGCCCGGGCGGGCGAGCCCAGCACCCACGACAGGACCCAGGACAGGACCGGAGCCCACCATGACTGAACCCACGCAGCCGACCCCCGCCCCGAAGGACCGCACCGACGGGGTGCGGGTCTCCCTCCCGCCGGACGCCCGCCCCGCGGAGGCGGCGTCCCCGGGCCGCGTCCCGCGCCGGGCGGCCGCCCTGCAGCCGCGCCGCCGCTTCGGGGGCACCGAGGCCCAGATCCGCGGGGCCCTGGGCTTCTACATGGTCTGTGCGTGGATCTCCGGGACCTTCCTGCTCCTGCTCGTGGCCGAGATGATCACCCGCTACGGACTGGGCTACGACCTCGTCGCGGGCGGCACCGACCGGGCCACGGGGGAGACCGTGGCCCTCGGCTGGCAGGACCTCGAGCTCGAGAACCTCGCGGGCGGGGTCAACATCTCCACGTGGATCCTCATCGTGCACGGCTGGTTCTACGTGGTCTACCTCATCTCCTGCTTCCGGATCTGGACGCTCATGCGCTGGCCCTTCCCGCAGCTCGTGGTGATGGCCCTGGGCGGCGTGGTGCCGTTCCTGTCCTTCGTGGTGGAGCGCAAGATCCACGCCTCCACCACCGCCGAGCTGCGCGCCAACCCGAAGGCCGCGAAGCGGTACTGAGCCCTCCCCGCGCCTGGCCTAGGATGGAGGGCGTGACCGAAACAGCTGAGACCCGCACCGATCTGGAGCAGCGCCCGGTCCTGGTGGTCGACTACGGCGCGCAGTACGCGCAGCTGATCGCCCGCCGGGTCCGCGAGGCCAGTGTCTATTCCGAGATCGTCCCCCACACCTGGTCGACCGAGCAGATCCTCGCCAAGAACCCGGCGGCGATCATCCTCTCGGGCGGCCCCTCCTCCGTCTACGCCGAGGACGCGCCGCAGCAGGACGCGGCGCTCTTCGAGGCCGGGGTGCCCGTCCTGGGCATCTGCTACGGCTTCCAGGCCATGGCGCAGGCCCTCGGCGGGACCGTCGCGCACACCGGCGCCCGCGAGTACGGGGCCACCACCGCCACCGCCGTCGGCGGTCCCACGGCCTCCATCCTGGAGGGCTCCCCGGGCACCCAGACCGTGTGGATGAGCCACGGCGACTCGGTCGTCGAGGCCCCCGCCGGCTTCGAGGTGCTCGCCTCCACGGAGACCACCCCGGTGGCCGCGTTCGCCGACGATGCCCGCCGGCTCTACGGCGTGCAGTGGCACCCGGAAGTCAAGCACTCCGTGCACGGGCAGCAGGTGCTCGAGCACTTCCTCTTCGACGGCGCCCGGGTCGAGCCCACCTGGTCGACCGGCAACATCATCGAGGAGCACGTCCAGCGGATCCGCGCGCAGGTCGGCTCCGCGTCCGTGATCTGCGGTCTCTCCGGCGGCGTGGACTCCGCCGTGGCCGCCGCCCTGGTCCAGCGGGCCGTGGGCGACCAGCTCACCTGCGTGTTCGTGGACCACGGGCTGCTGCGCGAGGGCGAGGCCGAGCAGGTCGAGCAGGACTTCGTGGCCGCGACCGGCGTCAACCTCTACGTGGCCGAGGAGAAGGAGCGCTTCCTCACCGCGCTCGCCGGCGTCACCGACCCCGAGCAGAAGCGCAAGATCATCGGCCGGGAGTTCATCCGCTCCTTCGAGGCCGCCGCGGAGGAGGTCGCCAAGACCGCCGCCCAGGAGGGCGAGCCCGTGCGCTTCCTCGTCCAGGGCACCCTCTACCCCGACGTGGTGGAGTCCGGCGGCGGGGAGGGCGCCGCCAACATCAAGAGCCACCACAACGTGGGCGGGCTGCCCGAGGACCTGCAGTTCGAGCTCGTGGAGCCGCTGCGCACGCTGTTCAAGGACGAGGTCCGTGCCGTGGGGCGCGAGCTCGGCCTGCCCCACGAGATCGTGGGCCGCCAGCCGTTCCCCGGCCCCGGGCTGGGCATCCGCATCATCGGGGAGATCACGGAGGCCAACCTCGCGGTCCTGCGCCGCGCCGACGCCATCGCCCGCGAGGAGCTGACCCGCGCCGGGCTCGACGACGAGGTGTGGCAGATGCCGGTCGTGCTCCTGGCGGACGTGCGCTCGGTGGGCGTGCAGGGCGACGGCCGCACGTACGGGCACCCCATCGTGCTGCGTCCCGTGTCCAGCGAGGACGCGATGACCGCCGACTGGTCGCGCCTGCCCTACGACCTGCTGGCCCGCGTCTCCAACCGCATCACCAACGAGGTCGAAGAGGTCAACCGGGTGGTCCTGGACGTCACGTCCAAGCCCCCGGGCACCATCGAGTGGGAGTAGGCCCGGGGGCGGGCCCAGGGCCCGCCCCGCACGGGCGGTACACGAGCAGCCGGGGTCGAGCGGTCCGCACGGACCGCTCGACCCGTGCGTGAGCGGTGCCCGGCCCCCGGGCCGAGGCGCAGGAGGAGAACCATGTCGATCGGAGCCGACCGCACCCCCCAGGAGTCGGACACCTCCCGGGCGCAGCCCCCGCGCGTCTCGCTGCAGCCCTGGACCCGCCAGATGGACGCCTACACCGGCCCGGACACGCTGCTGGACTTCAACCAGGTCGACAACGTCTGCATCGACCTCACCGAGGCGAACTCCTCGGGGCAGGCCCAGCTGCTCATGGGCCGCCCCACCCGCCTGTCCACGATCGTGCACGACCCCGAGGCCTACGGGCACGCCGTGCGCGCGGCCCGGTCCCTGCGCACCAAGACCCACGAGCTGTCGGTCAACCACGGGCTGGACGCCGCGTACCTCGCCGCCGGCACCGCGTCCTGGCTCGCCCGGCCCCGGGGCTCCGACCCGACCGGCGCCGGACAGCGCCGCTGGATCGCCCCCGTCCTGCTCGCGCCCCTCGCCCTGAAGCCGCGCCCGGACCTCGACGACTTCGAGCTCCAGCTCGTCGGCCCCGCCCGGCTCAACCCCGCCATGGTCCGCCGGCTGGCCGCGGACCACGGCGTGGACCTGACCTCCGGCGAGCTCGCCCGCCTCGCCTACGGCACCCGCCGGCTCGACCCGGCCCCCGCCCTCGAGACCCTGCGCACCCTCGCCGGGGCGGTGCCCGGGATGCACGTCGAGCACAAGCTGCTCGTCTCCACGTTCGCCGATCTGCACGACCGGCCCGCCGACCTGTCGGTCGTGGCCCGCACCGCGGTGGTCCGGGACCTCGCCCGGCTCAAGGACTCCGCGGTCGGACGGATCCCCCAGGTCGAGGAGATCACGGACGACGCGCCCCCGCTGGACCAGCGCGACCCCGCCGACGAGCTCCTCCTGCTCGACGCCGACGGCCCCCAGCAGGAGGTCCTCGACCTCGCCGCCCAGGGCCACTCCTTCGTGGTGACCGCGGCCCCCGGCACCGGGCAGCTCGACACCGCCGTCAACACGGTGGGCACCCTCGTGGCCGCCGGCCGCACCGTCCTGGTCCTGGGCGAGCGGCGCACCACGCTCGCCGCGTTCGGGCGGCGGATGGACGGGCTGGGCCTGGGCACCGCCGTCCTGCCGCTGTCCTCCCAGCTCAGCGACGCCGACGTGGCCCAGCAGCTCGTCCGGGCGGTGGCCCGCAACGAGCGCGCCGAGCGCCCGGACCTCGCCGAGCTGCACGAGACGCTGCGCACCAGCCGGGACCAGCTCGCCGAGCACGTGCGGTCCCTGCACACCGTGCGGCCCCGGTGGTCCGTCTCCCCGTACCGGGCCGTGCAGGCGCTCGCCGAGCTGACCTCCCGCCGGCCGGCGCCCGCCACGGCCGTGCGGTTCCCGCGCTCCGTGCTCGACGCGGTCACGGAGCGCGGCGACGCCGTCGCCCGGCTCGAGCGCGCCGCCGAGCTCGGGGCCTTCGACGCCGGGACCCTGGCCGGGCCCTGGACCGGGGCGCGCCTGGTCAACGAGGACGAGGCCCGGCAGGCGCACCGGCTGGCCCAGTCCCTGCTCCTGGAGCTCACCACCCTCGAGACCGGGATGCGGCACGTCCTGGCCACCAGCGGGCTGCGCGGCGGCACGACCGTGCCCGAGTGGGGCCGGCAGCTGCGGCTGCTGCAGGAGGTCCAGGACTCCCTGACCCGCTTCACGCCCGACATCTACGATCGGCCCGTGACGGACCTGGTCGCCGCGACCGCCGGGTCCGGCTGGCGGCGGGAGCACGGGATCGAGATGACCGGGCTGCAGCGCTCACGGCTGCGCAAGGCCGCGAAGGAGTACATCCGGCACGGGGTGCACCTCTCGGACCTGCACGCCGCCCTGCTGCGCGTGCAGTCGGAGCGGGAGCGGTGGCGGGAGTGGGCCACCTCGTCCACGCACCCGGTCGTCTCCGAGCGGGTCGAGGAGCTCGCGGCCGTGCAGGCCCGCTTCGTGGAGGACCTCGAGGGCCTGGCCATCGCCCTCGAGGGCTCGTCCACCGGCGCCGACCTCCTGGGGCTGCCGATCGACCGGCTGCGCGAGACCCTGGACGGGCTCATCAACGACGAGGAGAACCTCGCCGTGCTGCCCGAGCGCACCGTCCTGCTCGACGAGCTGCGCGGCCAGGGCCTCGGCGAGCTCGTGGACGACCTCGTGCGGCGCACCGTGCCCCGCGCGGAGGTCTCCGGGGAGTTCGACCTCGCGTGGTGGCAGTCCACGCTCGAGGCCATGATCACCGGCGACGACTTCCTGGCGATGCCGGAGGGGCACACCCTGCGCAAGGTGGAGTCCGTGTTCCGCCGCGCCGACGCGGCGCACGTGGCCTCCGGGGCCGGCCGGCTCCTCTGGGAGCTCGCCGACCGCTGGCAGCGCACCGTCCGGCGCTCCCCGCGCGCGGCGGCCGCCCTGCGCCGCATGCTCCGGGCGGGGGCCGCCCCGCTCGAGGAGGTCAGCGCCTCGGCGGGCGAGCTGATCGGCTCGCTGGTGCCCGTCTGGACGGCCAGCCCCCTGGTGCTCTCCGCGGCGCTGCCCGAGGACCACGACTTCGACGCCGTGGTGGTGCTGGACGCCGAGAGCTCCCCGCTCGCGGCGGTGCTGCCGGCGCTGACCCGGTGCCGGCAGGTCATCGCGTTCGGGGACCCGCACCTGGGCCGCCCGCAGCCGTTCACGGTGGCGCCCACCGCGGTGCCCGCCCCGGGCGCCCAGCCGGTGGTCGAGGTGGACAGCGCCTTCGACGCCCTCTCCCGCGTGGTGCCGGAGCGGACGCTGCGGACCGTGTACCGGTCCATGGACGAGCAGGTCTTCCGCCACCTCAACGAGCAGTTCTACGGCGGGCGCCTGAGCAGGCTCCCGCACGGTGAGTCCGTCACCGGGGCCACCCCCGTCCTCGACGTCGAGTACGTCCCGGACGGCGTGGGCGCCCTGACCGCCGGGATCGAGGGCATCCAGGCGCCCGCCGCCGAGGTGCGGCGCGTCGTGGAGCTCGTCTTCGAGCACGCCGCGCGCCACCCGCGCCGGTCCCTGGCCGTGGTCACGGCCAGCGCGGTGCACGCCGCGCGGATCGCGCAGGCCGTCCGGCAGCGGATGCGCGAGGAGCCCGCCGCCGCGGCCTTCTTCGCCCCGGGCCCCGAGTCCTTCCGGGTGGTCGACCTGCACCGGGCGGCGGGCATCGTGCGGGACACCGTCATCTTCTCGCTGGGCTTCGGCAAGACGGCCAACGGGCGCACCGTGCCGTACCTCGGGGCGCTGTCGGAGCGGCACGGCCGCCAGCACTTCGTGCTCGGCATGACCCGGGCCCGCCACAGCACCCGCATCGTGACCTCCCTGCACCCGGGGGAGATGGAGGGAAAGGGCCTCCAGCACGGCGCGCGGGACTTCGCCCGTGTGCTCGCCGCGCACCTCGGCGGCCTGCCGCCGGGGGAGGAGGAGGCCCGGGACACCCACGACGACGCCCTGGTGGTCGACCTCGCCCGCCGGCTGGTGGAGCGCGGTGCCTCGGTGCGGCTGGACTACGCGGGCGTCCTCGACCTGGTCGCCTGGGCCGGCACGGAGTCGCTGTCCGCGGGGGCCGTGGTCCCGGGCCGCACCCGTGCCGAGGGCCGGCCGCTGCGGATCCCCGTGGCCGGGCAGTCCGACGGCTCGCCGGAGAACGCCGCCCTGTCCGTGCGGGAGCGCTCGCGGCTGCGGCCCCAGCAGCTCGAGCGCACCGGCTGGAACTACCTCACGTTGTGGACCATCGAGGTCTTCACCGACCCGGACACCGTCGCCGAGCTGATCCGGCGCTATCTCGGCCTGCCCGCCGCCCCGCAGCGGGGTGACCGTGCCGGCTGAGCCGGGCCCGGCGTCCGGCGGGGACCCCGGGCCCGCCGAGCCGGACCGCGCCCCCCGGCGGGACGTGCCCGCCGCCCCGCGCCCCCGCCGGCGCGGGCCGAGGCGTGCCACCGGGGGCACGTTCACCGACGGCACGTCCACCGGGGCGGAGCCGCGCCTGCCCGGCCTGGACGGGCGGGCGTCCGCGGCGGACGCGGACCGGGCGGACGAGGCCTCCGATCGGGCCCACGAGGACTGGCTCAGGGCCCAGCGGCCTCCGCACTGGGACTGACCAGCGCCGGGACGAGGACCACGGTGGTGCGCCCGGTGCCGCCCGCGCCCGCGAGCTGCGCGGCGCCCTCGTGCGGGGCCCCCACCACCAGCAGTCCCTCCTCCTCGGAGGTGCCGGGCCCGGCGAGCAGACCGCCGTCCCCACCGGGGTCCGCGGAGGAGACCCACAGCACGGGCAGGCCCCTGCCCAGGACCTGACGCCCGCCCGGCGCGGCGCCGTCGGGCAGGTGGACGACGTCCACGTGGTCGCCCGCGCGCACGTGCCGCAGCACACCGGGGTCGTCGATGCGCAGCGTCACCGCCGTGACGCCCCCGTCCTGTCCCGTCAGCAGTCCCGGGCCCACGAGCGCGGTCTCCGTCAGCGGCTGCCCGGGGCCCGCGGCGCCCGCCAGGACGCGCCCGGACAGCTCCGCGGGGTCGGCCACGGCACCCTCCGGCGCCAGCCCGTGGGGATAGGCGGCCACCGCGAGCCGCTCCGGGGTGACCACCGTGCCCGCGGGCAGCGCCTCGGCGGCGGTGACCACCGGCACCGTCCTGGTCTGGGGCGGGCCGAGCCGCAGGACCACCAGGGCCGCCGCGAGCCCGAGGAGCAGCGCGGCCACCAGCCGGCGGCGCCGGGACAGTGCCGAGCGCAGGTGCAGGGACAGCGGGTAGCGGCGTCGGACGGTCCGGGGGCGGCGGCTCATGCCGGGCACGCTACGGGCCGGGTGCCCGGGACCCCGCCGTTCCGGGGCCGCCTGGGGAGGGGCGGGCAGCGCCGCCCGGGAGGTGCCTCCCGTGCAGTGCGGACGCCGGGGCGGCGTCCGGGGACCGGCTCAGTCGGAGGACCCGCCCGCGGTCGCGGAGGCGGACGAGGAGGACGCGCCCGCGCCGGCGGTCGCCGGGGTCGCCGTCTTCGCCGGCGCCGCCGGCTCGGCGGTGGAGGACGCGGAGGACGTGGAGGACGTGGAGGCGCCCGAGTCCGCGCCGCCGGAGCGCGAGTCGTTGCGGTAGAAGCCGGAGCCCTTGAACACCACGCCCACCGTGTTGAACTTCTTGCGCAGGCCCCCGTCGCACTCCGGGCAGACGGTCAGGGCGTCCTCGCTGAACGACTGGCGGATGTCGAACGCGTGGCCGCAGTCCTTGCAGGCGTAGGCGTAGACGGGCATGGGTCCTCCTGGGAAGGGTCGACGAGCGCGCTCGTTGGCACTCGAAGGGGTCGACTGCCGATTCTACCGTGTTCCCCGCGCCGGACCGGGGGGCCCCTCCAGCCGCACGGTTCCGTTCTCCGTGAGGGCCAGCGGCACGGGGGCGTCGAGCTCCTCGACCGGCACGGACCCGGCCGGGAGGACCTCGTCGGCGAAGACGCACACCACGGTGCGCAGCTCCGGGTGCGCCGTGCGCGGCAGCGTGGCGAGGAAGCGGTCGTAGTAGCCGCCGCCGAAGCCCAGCCGCGCGCCGCCGGGCGCCACGGCGAGCGCGGGCACCAGCAGCAGACCCACCGCGTGCATCACCTCCGCGCCGTGGCGGGCGCCCACGGGCTCGCGCAGTCCGCCCGCGCCGCCGGACCGCTCGGGGGTGTCCGGCGTCCACCGCGCCCACGAGAGCCGGCGCCCGGGCTCGCACACGGGCACCCAGATCCGGTGGCCGCGGTGGTGAGCCGTGACGAGAGCGGGCTCGAGGGGCGGCTCTGTGGCCAGCGGCAGGTACGCGGCGACGTCGAGGTGCGGGCGGTCGGCCAGCAGCTCGGTCAGGTGCCGGTCGAAGGCCACGGCGGCGTGCTCGCGGGCGGCCCGGGAGCGCCGCGCGCGGGCCGCCACGAGCTGCCGGCGCAGCCGGGTCTTGGCCTCGGCGGGACCGCGGGGGTCGGTCATCGTCGTGTCCGCTCCTCGTCCGACGCTCGGCCCGGGCGGCGCCCGGACGCGCCGGCCCTGGCGGGCCGGTGGTGCGAGGCTAGCCGCGCACCACCGCGGCGGGCAAGCGTGCCCGGGCGGGAATCCGCTGGTGGGAGCCCCCGATCCGTTAGCCTGAGCGCATGAGTGGAAACAGCAACCCCCGGACGGTCCGGAAGGCCGTCATTCCTGCCGCCGGGCTCGGCACCCGGTTCCTCCCCGCGACGAAGGCCATGCCCAAGGAGATGTTGCCGGTCGTGGACCGGCCGGCCATCCAGTACGTGGTCCAGGAGGCGGTCGACGCCGGTCTCCAGGACGTCCTGATGATCACCGGGCGCTCGAAGCGGGCGCTGGAGGACCACTTCGACCGGGTGCCGGCCCTGGAGCACCAGCTCGAGGAGTCGGGCAAGACCGATCTGCTGCGGGCGGTGGAGCACGCCTCCGAGCTCGGCGAGATCCACTACCTGCGCCAGGCGGACCCCAAGGGACTGGGGCACGCGGTGCTGCGGGCGAAGATCCACATCGGTGACGAGCCCTTCGCGGTGCTGCTGGGCGACGACCTGATCGACGCCCGGGACGAGCTGCTCACCGAGATGATCGCCGTGCAGGAGCGCACCGGCGGCTCCGTGGTCGCGCTGATGGAGGTCCCGGCCGAGCAGATCAGCGCCTACGGCTGCGCGGACGTCACCGCGGTGGAGGGGGAGGACTACGTGCGGATCAACGGGCTGGTGGAGAAGCCGGCCCCGGAGGACGCTCCGTCCAACCTGGCCGTGATCGGGCGCTACGTGCTGGTGCCGGAGGTGTTCGAGGTGCTGGAGAACACCGCCCCCGGGCGCGGCAACGAGATCCAGCTCACCGACGCGCTGCAGACCCTCGCCCAGCGCGAGGGCGAGGGCGGCGGGGTGTACGGGGTGGTCTTCAAGGGCCGTCGCTACGACACCGGCGACAAGCTCAGCTACCTCAAGGCCAACATCATCCTGGCCTCGGAGCGCGAGGACCTCGGGCCCGAGCTGTGCGAGTGGCTCAGGGAGTACACCCGGACCCTGCCGGTCGGCTGAGAGACCGCGCTCCCGTGGCCGGACAGTTCCGGTGGCCCGTCACCGTCTCCTGGGGGGACCTCCGGCTGCGTCCGCTGGCCCGGGGGGACCGCCGGGAGTGGGACGTCGTGCGCGCCCGCAACCGGGACTGGCTCGACCCGTGGGAGGCCACGAACCCCGCACCCGGCGGGGCCCCGCCCACGTTCGGGCAGTTCGTGCGCACCCTCGACCAGCAGGCCCGGCAGGGCACGGCCCTGCCCTTCCTCATCACGGAGCGGGTCCCGGGGACGGAGCGGTTCGGTCTCGTCGGCCAGCTGACCGTCTCCGGGATCTCGTGGGGGTCGTTCCTGTCCGCGACCCTGGGGTACTGGGTGGACCGGGACCAGGCGGGACGCGGCGTGGCCCCCATGGCGGTGGCCATGGCCACCGACTACTGCTTCCAGGGCCTCGGGCTGCACCGGATCGAGATCAACATCCGGCCGGAGAACACCAAGTCCCTGCGGGTGGTGGAGAAGCTCGGGTTCCGGGACGAGGGGCTGCGCAAGGACTTCCTGCACATCGACGGGCGCTGGACGGACCACCGCAGCTTCGCGCTCACCGCGCCGGAGGCGCCCGAGGGACTCGTCCGCCGGTTCACGGGATCGGACCGCCCCGCCGTGTGGCAGTGACCCGGCCGGGCGTGTCCACAGGGATACCCACAGGCGCGCCCCCGCGGTAGTAGGCTGTTCCTCACGGCCCGAGCCCGGGCCCCGGACACGCCGGCGCAGCGCGCCGGCGTCCCCCGTCCGCTCGATCCGGCGACCACGAAGGCAGGACCGCGACCATGATCTGGGTGAGCAGCTCGGCCGTGCTGGCCGTGGTGTGCGCGCTGTCGCTGTTCTGGGTCGCGCCGCGACTGCAGCGCCGCCGGGAGCTCCCCGTCGAGGCGCCGGCCGAGACGGCCGGCCCCGACGGTCTCCCCGCGCCGATCGAGCAGCCCCCACCCGCGTCCCGCCGACGAAGGAACATCATGGCGACCACCGACACCGTCCCCCGGCCCGCCGACGGCGACCCCGGACGCACCGGCAGAGGGCACCTGCGCATCAGGCGGGACCGCGCCGTGATCCTCCTCGCCGGGTGCGCCGCCCTCCTGGCCGCACTCGTCACCGCCGTGGTCGCACCGTTCTCCGCCGCGGTGAGCTGGCCGTGGCCCGTCTTCCTGCTGCTGCTCGGCGTCGGCGCCGTCCTGTCCCTGCGCTACCTGGCCGTCCAGGACCGGGCCGCCCGCCGTGCGTCGCGCCCCGCGGTCCGGGCGCCGGAGGCGGAGGCGGAGCCGCACGCCCCCCGCGAGGACGTCGCCCTGTTCGACAACGAGCACGTCGTGGCGGAGGAGGTCCGCGAGCAGTCGCGCCGGACGGCCGAGGACCTCGACCTGCCCACCCCCGAGGAGCAGCCCCGGATGCCCGCACCCGCCGCCTTCACGGTCGAGGAGCTGCGGGCCGAGGCGCTCCGCGTGGCCCGAGAGTCCGCACCGGCCGCCGCTGCCCGGACGTGGGAGCCGGTGCCCGTGCCGCGTCCGACCTACGCCGAGGCGCCCGTGGTCCAGCGCCCGGAGCCGGAGCCGCTGCCGGTGCCGGAGCAGCCCGCCGCCCGCTCCGCGAGCCTGAAGGACGCCGTGCGCACGGGCGAGGAGCAGCGCCGCGCCGCCCTCGACCTCGACGACGTCCTCAAGCGCCGCCGCGCCTGAGCGCACGCACCACCCGGCCCGGTCGACCGGGCCGCACGCACCGCCGCACGCCCCCGCCGGGGCGCGCGGCGGTTCGCTTCCCCGGGGGCCGTGCACGGCCCCGGTATCATCGCCGCAACGGCCGGCCGCCGGTTCCGGCGACCGGTGGCCCCGACCAGGAGGACACCCATGACCGCCGTCGCCCACCGCGAGGTCGAGCGCAAGTACGAGTTCCCGGAGGGCGCCGAGGCCCGGGTGGACTGGAGCGCGCTGGAGGGGTGCACCGTCTCGGCGGAGCCCGTGGAGCACCGCATGGAGGCCGTCTACCACGACACCGAGGACATGGCCCTGGGGCGGCGCCTGGTCGCGCTGCGCCGCCGCCGGGGCGGGGCCGACGACGGGTGGCACGTGAAGTTCCAGGGCGCGGACGGACGCCACGAGCTGCAGGTGCCGCTGCTGCGCACCCCGGACCGGATGCCCGCGTCCGTGCGGAACCTCCTCGCCGGGCTGACCGGGGGACAGGAGCTGCGGCCGGTGGCGACCCTCCGCACCGTGCGGCAGGTGCACCGGATCAGCGACAGCACGGGGGCGGCGGTTGCGGAGCTCGCCGTGGACGTCGTGGACGCCGTCGACGAGCGCACGGGAACGGCGCGGTCCTGGTCGGAGTGGGAGGTCGAGCTCCTCGACGGCACGGTGCCCGAGGTGCGCCAGGAGCAGATCTTCGCCGCGGTCGAGGCCGTGGTCTTCGCGGCCGGCGGGAAGCCGTCCACCTCCCGGGCGAAGATCGCCCGTGCGCTCGGCGAGGACGACGACGCCCCGGCGGGGCCCGGCCGGAAGCAGGACGAGAAGCAGCCGGAGGGCAGGAGCGGCAAGAAGGCCGGGAGCGGCACGAAGAACAAGAAGAACAAGAAGAACAAGAACAAGGCGGGAAGGAAGGGGAAGCCGGCGGGCGGGCCGGACGTGCTGCGCGCGGTGCTCGGGGAGCTCGCCGAACAGCTGGTGCTCTGGGACTTCAGGGTCCGCCTCGACGTCCCGGACGCGGTGCACCAGATGCGCGTGACGTCCCGTTCCCTGCGCAGCGTGCTGAGGGCGGCCAAGCCGTTCTTCGACGGCGCGGCGGCGGAGGAGCTGGACGCCCGGCTGCGGGAGCTCGCCCGGACGCTGTCCGCGGCCCGGGACGCCGAGGTCACGGCGGAGCTGCTGGCCGGGCGCGTGGAGGCGCTCGAGGGGCGGGTGGGGCCGGCCGCGGCGGAGAGCCTGCGGCAGCGGGCCGAGGAGGAGGCACGGACGGCGGCCGCGAAGGTGCGCCGGCACGTCACGGGCCAGGAGCACCTGCGGCTCCTGGCGGACGTCCAGGACTTCGCCGCCCGTCCGCCGCTGACCGAGGAGTGCACCCGGCTCTCGGGGCGTGAGGTCGCCGACGCAGTGGTGCACCGGGCCCTGCGGAAGGTGGTGCGCGTGGCCGAGGCGGAGCTGGCCGGCGGCCCGGGCGGCGAGGGGCAGCTGGAGCACCTGCACGATGTCCGCAAGGCCGTCAAGCGCGTGCGCTACGTCGACGCCGTCCTCGGCCGGACCGGGCACCGGCCGGGCAAGCAGCTGCGGCGCGCGGCCCGGGACGCGGAGGACTACCAGGACGAGCTGGGCCGGATCATGGACGCCGCGGTGGTGGAGCGGTGGCTCGCGGGCACGGCGGCCGCCCTCGGGCGCTCCGGTGCGGACCGCTACGCCGTGGGGGCGCTGCACGGCGCCGAGGTCCTCCGCTTGCGGGCCGGGACCGACGGCGGGGCGGACGTGGTGGGGGTGCTCCTGTCCCAGCTGCGGGAGGACCTCGCCTGAGCGGCGCTCCGGACGCCACCGCGCGGACGCCTCCCGAGAGGCTCCGGCGGGGCGCGCCACGACCCGCCTGAGCCCTGCCGGAGCCGCCCCGGCCCCGTCTGCACCCGGGGCGGCGGGCGGCCGGGGCCGGCCTGTCCGGTTCCGTCGCAGTAGTCATGCCCGGGTCACGGGGACGGGGGGACGATGGTCGCAGTCGACGGGCCGTTAGCGTTCTCGCGCGTTTCCCGGCCCGGACTCGACTGCCCGGTCGGCCGGTGAGGACGGCCGCCGGGACGGCTTCCAGCACCCGAGGAGTGCGTGATGACCGAGCACACCCAGCCGGACGGGCCGACCCCGTCCGGGATCTCCCTGGTGATGTCCCGCCGCGGACTGCTGACGGCCGGCACCGCAGTGGCCTCCGCCGTCGCCGTCGGGGCCGTTCCGACGACGGCTGCCGCCGCTCCCAGCACCAACGGCGTCATCTACGGGGTCGAGGACGACAAGGACCTGCTGTGGTACCGCCACGAGGGCCGCAGCAACGGCACGCCGCGCTGGGCCAACAACGGCACCGGGCGCAAGGTCGGCAGCGGGTGGGACTTCGCCCACGTCTTCGCCGGCGGCGCCGGGGTCGTCTACGGGGTCGAGCACGACGGGGACCTCCTGTGGTACCGCCACGAGGGCGCGGCCGACGGCACGGCGCGCTGGGCCAACCGGGGCCGCGGGCGCAAGGTCGGCAGCGGGTGGGACTTCACCCACGTCTTCTCCGGCGGCGCCGGGGTCCTCTACGCGGTGCAGGGCAACGGTGACCTTTTCTGGTACCGCCACGAGGGGCGCAGCAACGGCACGCCGCGCTGGGCCAACAACGGACGCGGGCGCAAGATCGGCAACGGGTGGGACTTCGCCCACGTCTTCGCCGGCGGCGACGGGATCATCTACGCGGTGGAGCACGACGGGGACCTGCTGTGGTACCGCCACGAGGGACGCGGCGACGGCACGGCGCGCTGGGCCAACAACGGACGCGGGCGCAAGGTCGGCAGCGGGTGGGACTTCGCCCACGTCTTCGGCGGCGGAGGCGGGATCGTCTACGCGGTCGCGTTCGACGGAGACCTGTTCTGGTACCGCCACGAGGGGCGCAACAACGGCACGCCGCGCTGGGCCAACAACGGCACCGGGCGCAGGATCGGCAACGGGTGGAACTTCGAGCACGTCCTCTACGGGAACTAGCGAGCGGCTCCCGGCCCGCACGACGACGGCCCGCGCACGACGAATGCCCCCGTCCGGCGTTGTGCCGAGCGGGGGCCTTCGCCTCCGGTGGAGCTAAGGGGAATCGAACCCCTGACCTTTTCATTGCGAACGAAACGCTCTACCAACTGAGCTATAGCCCCGGAGCAACCGTTCCATCGTATACATCCCGCGCCGGTTTCGCATCTCGGGCGCCCGGCGCGTCCGGGGCGGTTCCCGCCGGTGGTCGGGGAGCAGGGCCGGCAGTGGGTAGATTGACCGGCATGGACGACGCGCCCGGACCCCACGACCCCGCAGCCGACGAGGCCGGCGAGACGGCAGACCTGGCGGTCGCCTTCGTCCCCGGCGTGATGCCCGGCAAGTGGTTCTTCCGGTGGCGGGACCGCAACCCCGGCCGCGTCCTCGCCGAGCGCCCGCTCGAGACGGACGCGTGGGAGGAGGAGCTGGGAGCGGGGCGCGCCCACGCGTGCTTCGTGCGGCTGCCCGCGCACCCGCGCCCCGGGGTCGACGACCTCGCCACGCTGCGCGAGGAGTACCGGGCGGTGGAGCTCTACGCGGAGCAGCAGGTCGTGGTGCTGCCCCGGGACCACGAGCTGACCCTGCTCGACGAGGTGCCGGTCGCGGAGCTCGTGGACGAGGTGCTGCTGCAGGAGCCGGCGACCCTCCCCGAGCGCCACCGGCTGCGCTCCCCGGAGGCTGTCGCCGCGGACGCGCCGCTGCCCCCGATGCGCCACGCCCGGGACGCCGTCGAGCTCGTCGCCGCGGGCCTGGGGCTGGTCGTCCTGCCCATGTCGCTCGCCCGGCTGCACCACCGCAAGGACCTCGTCCACCGTGTGGTGCCCGATGCCGCCACGGTCCCCGTGGCGCTGGTGTGGCCGCAGGACCTGACGGAGGAGCAGGAGGAGCTCGTGCAGGACTTCGTGGGCGTCGTCCGCGGCAGGGGGCTCAACAGCTCCCGGGGTGCTGCCGCACCGGCGTCCCCGGCCGCGGAGGACCGGCCGGCCGCCAAAGCGGGTCCGGCACGGGCCCCGTCGTCGCGCCGTGGGGGACAGCCCCCGCAGGGGGCGCGGCGGGCGGGCGCGCCCCGGGGCGGGGCGCGGTCCGGTCGCGGCGGGCCCAAGGGCGGCCGCCGGTCCGGCGGCCGTGGCCGGCGCTGAGGGCGCCTACTGCTGTCCGGGGGACTGCTGCTCGACGGCCACCGTGTAGGACCACAGCTCCGAGGCGGTGCCCACGGGCCGGGGGCGCTCGCCCTCCCCGGCGGGGCCGCCGTGGGACCGGGCGAAGTCCTGCGAGGACCGCCAGGCGTCGTAGGAGTCCTCGTCGGCCCACCGGGTGAGCACGAGCCACTGCGTGCGCCCGTCCGTGGGTCGCAGCAGCTCGAAGCCCTCGAAGCCCGCGACCCCGGCCATGGAGCCGCTGTGGGCGGCGAAGCGCCGGCCCAGCTCGTCGCCGGAGTCGGCCGGGACGGTGATGGCGTTGATCTTGACGATGCTCATGCGTCCGATCCTGGCACATCGCGCCGGACCGACCGGACCTGTCCCGTCTCCGGCGGACCGGGCGCCGCGACCCCGGCCTCGGCCTGCCGGATCACGGTCTGGTTCAGCAGGGGCACGTGCAGGCCCTCGCGGTCGAGCATCTTCTTGATCCGCAGCCGCAGCGCCCGGGCCACGTCCCACTGCTTGAGGGGGACCGTGCGGACGGCCACGCGCACGGTGACGGACTCCCCGGTCACGGCCTCCACGCCCCACACCTCCGGGTCCTCGGTGATGTACTCGCCGACCTTCGGGTCGTCCCGCAGCAGCCCCGCCTCGTGCAGGATCAGCTCCGTGACCAGCTCGATGTTCGTGTCGTAGGGCACCGGCAGGTCCAGCACGCAGCGGGCCCAGCCCTGGGACTGGTTGCCCACGCGCAGGATCTCCCCGTTGCGCACGTGCCACAGGGTGCCGTTGACGTCCCGGACCTGGGTCACGCGCAGCCCCACGGACTCCACGGTCCCGCTCGCCTCGCCGAGGTCGACGACGTCCCCGATGCCGAGCTGGTCCTCGGCGACCATGAAGATCCCGGACAGGTAGTCCTTCACGAGGGACTGCGCCCCGAAGCTCAGGGCCACCCCGGCGATGCCGGCGGAGGACAGGACCGGGCCGATGTCGTAGTCGAGCTCCGAGATGATCATCACCAGGGCCACGGCCCAGATCACCACCGTCCCCACGGACGAGAGCACCGAGCCGATGGTGTGGGCGCGCTGGGACTGCCGCGCGCCGGCCAGTCCCGCGTCCTCGACCCAGCGCGGCCTGCCCCGCTCCATCCGGCGCACGATCCGTGACCGGGTGCCCTTCGCGATCCCCCCGGTGACCCGGCGGATCAGCAGCCGCACCACGGCGGCCAGGATCGAGGCGCCGAGCAGCACCAGGAGGATCCGCAGCGGCTTGTCGAGCCAGAACTCCCACACCGGGTCCAGGGCCGGCACGGGGGTGGACATCAGGAGGGGGGCAGGGAGGAGCATGGAGGAAGCGTAACCAACGACGTCCGCGACCCGTCAGCCGTCCAGCCGATCCGGAGGTGCGTCGGGCACAATGGTGGTCGCACCCGCCGGGCCCCGCCCCGCCCCGCCCACCGCCGAGGACCCATGACTGCACCCAGCCCCGCCCCGACCGCCGCCCCCGACCTCACCGCCGCCCCGGACGCGGCCGTCCTGGCCGCCCGGATCACCGGGGCCCAGGACTCCGGCGCCGAGACGCTGGGCGGGGTCGCCGGCTGGGCCGTCGACGTCATGGAGGCCATCGGCGCTCCTGGCGCCGGTCTGCTCGTCGCGCTCGAGAACCTCTTCCCGCCGCTGCCGTCCGAGGTGATCCTCCCGCTGGCCGGGTTCACCGCGAGCCAGGGCAGCTTCTCGCTCGGCGGGGCGATCTTCTGGACGACCCTGGGCTCGGTGGTCGGCGCCGTGGCCCTCTACTGGATCGGTGCCGCGCTCGGCCGCCGCCGGCTGCGGGCGATCGTGGACCGGATGCCCCTGGTCGACCTGCACGACCTCGACCGCACCGAGGCGTGGTTCGAGCGGCACGGGAAGGCCGCCGTCTTCTTCGGGCGCATGATCCCCGTATTCCGGTCGCTGATCTCGGTCCCCGCCGGCATCGAGCGGATGTCGTTCAGCGCGTTCGTCCTGCTCACCACGGCGGGGTCCCTGATCTGGAACACCATCTTCGTGCTCGCCGGGTTCTACCTGGGCGAGAACTGGCACGTCGCCGAGCAGTACGCCGGGATCTTCTCCCGGATCGTGGTCGTCACCGTGGCGGTCCTGATCGCGTGGTGGGTGCTCAAGCGGGTGCTGCGCAACCGCCGGGGCCTGTCCGACTCCGCCCGCCGCGAGCGCGGGCAGCAGTGACCGCGGCGGTCACAGCCACCGTTTGAACCGGAACACGACGTAGAGCACCACGCCCGTCACGAGCATCAGCCCCAGCGCCATGGGGTAGCCCCACACCCAGGACAGCTCCGGCATGAACCTGAAGTTCATCCCGTACACGGAGCCGATGATCGAGGGCGCGAACAGGATCGCCGCCCAGGAGGAGATCCGCTTCATCTGCTCGTTCTGCTCGATCGCGGCCTCGTTCTGCCGGGCGGCGAGCTGCGTGGAGTCCAGCATGAGGGCGTTGGTGAGGGACGCCTGGAAGGACTCGACCTTGTTGTTGACGAAGATCAGGTGGTCCAGGACGTCCCGCAGGACATGCTGGAGCTCCCGGGGCGCGCCGGCCCCGGCGAGCTCCTCGAGGAACTGCCGCAGCTCCAGCTCCAGCGGGGCGGCCGCCCGGTGGAACGCGCTGACCTCCCGGGTGAGCTGGTAGATGCGCCGGGAGACGACGCCGTCCCCGGAGCCGGAGTACAGGGCGTCCGAGATCTCGTCGATGTCGTTCTCGAGCCCCTCGACCACCGGGTAGTAGTCGTCCACGGTCTGGTCGAGCACCGCGTAGAGCACGGCCTCCGCGCCGGTCACCAGCAGGGCGGGCTGCGACTCCACCCGGGTCCGGACCCGCCCGACCCGCCCGTGCTCGGACTGCCGGACGGTGATCACGAAGCCGGGTCCCGTGACGATGTGGATCTCCCCGAAGTCGACCGTCTCGGTGGCGTCCTGGTAGACGGCGGGGCGCAGCACCGTGAACAGGGTGCTCCCGTAGCGGTCGAGCTTGGGCCGCTGCTCGGCCTGCCGGATGTCCTCCACGGCGAGCTCGTGCAGGCCGAACTGCTCGGCCAGGGAGTCGAGCTCGTCCGCGGAGGGCCGGTACAGGCCGATCCAGACGAGGACGCAGTGCTCCCCGGCCTCGGTGCAGCGGGGGTCCTCGGTCCGCAGCCGGGCGAGCAGCCGGTAGGTCTCCTCGAGCGTGGCGGGGGACGCGATGCGCTGTCCGCCCCGGTAGACGGCGTTGTCGACGATGCTCACGCGCCCATTATCCCCGGGGGCCGATCCACCGGCCCGCCCGCCGCGCGCGCTGTCGGCGCCCCGCCCCGGGCGTTCCTAGAATGGGGGGCATGAGTTTCCCCATGGACACCCGGGTGGGTGCCTACGCCGTGATCGTCCAGGACGGGGCGGTGCTGCTCAGCCACTGGAACCCGCGCCACCCCACGCTGCGGGGGGCGTGGAGCCTGCCCGGCGGTGGCATGGAGATCGGGGAGCAGCCCGCGCAGACCGCGCTGCGGGAGGTGCACGAGGAGACCGGCTTCACCGTGGAGCTCGACGAGCTGCTCGGCGTGCACAGCCGCCACATGGACGCCGGCGAGCGGCTGGACGGCCGGGACCGGCCCTTCCACGCCCTGCGCGTGATCTACCGCGCCCACATCACCGGCGGGACGCTCACGTCGGAGCAGGACGGCTCCTCCGACGAGGCCCGCTGGTTCCCCCTGGCGGCGCTGCCGCAGCTGCCCCTGGTCGGCCTCGTGCCCGTGGGCCTCGAGCTGGCCGGGCTCGTGGCCGCGGGCCCCGCGGGACCGGGGGAGGGCCGGTGAGCCGCCGTGGCGCCGCCGCGGGCCTGCTCGCCGTCGCCGCGCTCACCGGGTGCGGCGGCGGGGCCTCGGAGCAGCCGCCGGCCACCGCGGCGTCCCCCGCCGCGGAGCCGGTCCGGATCGCGGCGGGACCCACCGGGCAGACGGCCGTGCTCGCCCACGTCTACGCCGGGCGGCTGCGGGAGGCCGGCTTCGATGCGAGCGTGGTCGACGCCGGGACCGAGCGCGCCGACTACCTCGGGGCCCTCGAGCGGGGGGAGGTGGAGGTCGCCGCGGACTACTCCGGCAACCTCTACCTGCACCTGCGCGGCCGGGCGCCGGTGGGCCCGGCCTCCGCGGCGCCCACGGGCGAGGCGACGCCCACCCCCACGCCGTCCCCGGACGCCGAGGACGGCGGGCTCGCCGAGGACCTCTCCGAGCTGCTGGGACTGGGGGAGGAGCGCGCGGACGACGACGACGTGCTGGCCGGGGTGCAGGACGTGCTGCCCGAGGGCCTGCGGACCCTCGAGCCGGCCCCGGCGGAGAACACGGTGGCGGTCGTCGTGACCCGGCCGACCGCCGTGGAGCACGAGCTCACCGACCTGGAGGACCTGGGCCCGGTGTGCGACGAGCTGGCGCTGGGCACCGACCTCGACTTCGCGGGCCGCTCCTACGGCCCGGAGGGACTGGAGGACGCCTACGAGTGCGTGCCCGGCAGGTTCGTGCCGTTCGGCGACCAGGACGACCTCGTGGACGCACTGCTCGAGGACCGGGTGCAGGCCGCGGCCCTGTTCACGGCCTCGCCCGCCATCGAGGACAACGCCCTCGTGGTCCTGGCCGACCCGCTCAACAACTTCGTCCCGCAGCGGGTGGTCCCCGTGGCGGCCGAGGACCTGCCGGACGCCGCCGCGGACGTCGTCGACGGGGTCTCCGCGCAGATCGGCACCGAGGACCTCGTGCTGATGACCCGGATGACCTCCGCCCGCGACCCGTACACGCCCGAGGAGGCCGCGCGGTACTGGCTCGAGGGCGGCGACGACACCTGATCGGCGCACCGACGGGTGCCCCGGACGGCGTGCACCCCGGGGGTAAGGTGTACCGCATGTCAGTGGTGAAGCAGTCCGACAAGCTCAAGAACGTCCTCTACGACATCCGCGGCCCCGTGCTGGAGCAGGCGGAGCACATGGAGGCGGAGGGCCACCGGATCCTCAAGCTCAACATCGGCAACCCCGCGCCGTTCGGCTTCGAGGCACCCGACGCGATCCTCGTGGACATGATCAAGAACCTGCCCAACGCGCAGGGCTACTCGGACTCCCGCGGCATCTACTCGGCCCGCACGGCCGTGGTGCAGTACTACCAGACGCGCGGGATCATGAACCTCGACACCGACGACGTCTACCTGGGCAACGGCGTCTCCGAGCTCATCACCATGACGCTGCAGGCGCTGTGCAACCCGGGCGACGAGATCCTCATCCCGTCCCCCGACTACCCGCTGTGGACGGCGTCGGTGGCCCTGTCCGGCGGCACCCCCGTGCACTACCGGTGCGACGAGGACAACGACTGGAACCCGGACCTCGAGGACCTCGCGGCGAAGATCACCCCCAACACCAAGGGCATCGTGATCATCAACCCGAACAACCCCACCGGCGCGGTCTACTCCCGCGAGGTGCTGCAGACCATCGTGGACCTCGCCGCCGAGCACGAGCTGATCCTGTTCTCGGACGAGATCTACGAGAAGATCACCTACGACGACGCCGAGATGATCAACACCGCGACCCTCACCGGCGAGGACGTGCTGTGCCTGACCTTCTCCGGGCTCTCCAAGGCCTACCGGGTGGCCGGGTACCGCGCCGGGTGGCTGGCGATCACCGGGCCCAACTGGAAGGCCGAGAGCTTCATCGAGGGCATCAAGCTGCTCGCCAACATGCGCATGTGCGCCAACGTCCCGGCCCAGCACGCGATCCAGACCGCGCTCGGCGGCTACCAGTCGATCAACGACCTCATCCTCCCGGGCGGGCGGCTCAAGGCCCAGCGCGACCTCGCCCACCGGCGGCTCAACGAGATCGACGGCGTGTCCTGCCGGCAGGCCGACGGCGCCCTGTACCTGTTCCCCAAGCTCGACGTGGAGAAGTTCAACATCGTCGACGACGAGAAGTTCGCCCTCGACCTGCTCAAGGAGCAGAAGATCCTCGTCAGCCACGGCCGGGCGTTCAACTGGCCGGAGCCCGACCACTTCCGCCTCGTCACCCTGCCGTCCGTGGAGATGCTGGCCACGGCGCTGGACCGGATCGAGGAGTTCCTCGGCAACTACCGCCAGTGACCGGCGGGCCGCGCCCCGCGGCCCGCCCCGCACTCCCAGGAGGTCCCGCATGAGCGCAGCCGACCAGAGCCCCGGCACCGGGTTCGAGCAGGACGTACGGCCTCTGCTGCGCGCCCGGCCGGGCCTGTCCCTGGACGCGGTGGACACCCGCTCCACCCCCGGGTTCCGGGGGAAGAAGCAGCAGGGCACCGCGCTGCGGGCCGCCCGGGACGCCGAGCTGTCCCGGCTGCAGCGCCAGATCTACGCCAACGCCACGGTGGGCGCCCGGCACCGGGTGCTCCTCGTGCTGCAGGGCATGGACACCTCCGGGAAGGGTGGCGTCATCCAGCACGTCCTGGGCGGGCTCAGCCCGCACGGCGTGCACACCCACGGCTTCGGCCGGCCCACCGAGGAGGAGGCCGCCCAGCACTTCCTCCAGCGGGTGCGGCGCCAGCTGCCCCGGCCCGGGGTGATCGGCGCGTTCGACCGGTCCCACTACGAGGACGTGCTGGTGCCCGTGGTGCACGACGTGCTCAACGACCGGCAGCTCGAGCGGCGCTACACCGAGATCCGGCACTTCGAGCAGGAGCTCGCCGACGACGGGGTGGTGGTCGTCAAGGTCTTCCTGCACCTGGGCCTGGACGAGCAGCGCGAGAACCTCCTCGCCCGCATGAGCGACCGGACGAAGCAGTGGAAGTTCGATCCCTCGGACCTCGAGGCGCGCAGCCGGTGGGAGACCTACATGGCCGCCTACGAACGGGCCATCGACGCGACCGACGCCGACCACGCGCCCTGGTACGTGGTGCCCACCGACCGGAAGTGGTACGCCCGGGCCGTGGTCCAGGACCTGCTGATCTCCGCGCTCGCGGGCCTGCGGCTCGACTGGCCGGACCCCGGCTACGACGTCGAGGACGCGCGCCGGCGCCTCTCCGAGCTCTGACCCGCGCCATGGCGGGCCGGGCCGGCTCAGCCGCGCCCGGCGCCCTCCTCGCCGTCGCCCCCGTCGGCGTCCGCGCGCCGGCTCCGGGCCGCGTCGAGCCGCTCGCGGGCGCCGTCGAGCCACTGCTCGCAGCGGGTGGCGAGGGCCTCGCCGCGCTCCCAGAGCGCGAGGGACTCCTCGAGGGACGTGCCCCCGGCCTCGAGCCGGGAGACGACCTGCACGAGCTCCTCGCGGGCCTGCTCGTAGCCCAGGCCGGCGATGTCGGACAGGTCGGGTGCTGCGGGGTGGTCGGTGCTCGCCATGGGTGGCGCCTCTCGTTCGGAACGGTCGGGGACGGCGGTGGTGCCGGTGCCCCGGTGGGTCAGGGGGAGCCGGGGTGCTCGCCCGGGCGTCGGGCGGAGACGGTCTCGGTGCGCACGCCGAGCTCGCCCGCGGCCAGGCGCACCCCCAGCAGGTCCCCGGCGCGCACGGCGGCGGCGTCGGTGACCACGGCGCCGGAGGCGTCCAGGACCACGGAGTAGCCGCGCTGCAGGGTCTCCTGGGGGGACAGCGCCCGCACCCGGGCGCGCAGGGAGCGCACGGCGTCCCGCTCCCGCAGGGTCCGGGAGTCCACGGCGGACAGCGCCCGGGTGCGCCACCGGTCCACGTCCTCCTCCCGGAGCAGGATCATGTCCTCCGGCTGGGCCAGGACGGGCCGGGTGCGCACGGCGGTCAGACCGGCGGCCTCCCGGTCCAGGAAGCCTCGCACGGCGCGGTCCAGGCCCGCCCGGGCCCGGGCCACCCCGGCGCGCTCCTCGACGACGTCGGGGACGATCCGCTTGCCGGCGTCCGTGGGGGTCGAGGCCCGCAGGTCGGCCACCCAGTCGAGCAGCGGCTGGTCGTTCTCGTGCCCGATGGCGCTGACCACCGGGGTGCGGGCGGCCGCCACGGCCCGGATCAGGGACTCGTCGCTGAAGGCCAGGAGGTCCTCGAAGGAGCCGCCGCCGCGGGCGATCACGATGACGTCCACCTCGGCCATGGCGTCGAGCTCGCGCAGCGCCTGGGTCACGGCGCGCACCGCGCCGGAGCCCTGGACCGCGACCTCCCGCACCTCGAAGTCCACGGCCGGCCAGCGCAGGGACGCGTTGCGGATGACGTCCTTCTCGGCGTCCGAGTTGCGCCCCGTGACGAGGCCGACCCGGCGGGGGAGCAGGGGCAGGGGCTTCTTCCGGGCGGCGTCGAAGAGCCCCTCCTCGGCGAGGGCGCGCCGCAGCCGCTCGAGCCGCTCCAGCAGGTCGCCCAGGCCCACCGGGCGGATGCCGCGGCCCAGCATGGACAGCCGGCCGGTCTTGGCCCAGAAGTCCGGTTTGAGCTGAGCGACCACCCGCATCCCCTTCTCCAGGGGACGGTCCAGGTGGGCGGTCTCGTTGGCGAAGAGGGTCACGGGCACGGAGATCTCGGCGTCGACGTCCCGCAGGGTCACGTAGGTGACGCGGGCGCGCCGGTTGAGCTCGATGATCTGCCCCTCGACCCACGTGGGCGCGCAGCGGGCGATGTAGGCGTGCAGGTTCTCGGAGAGCATCCGCAGCGGCCACGGGTTCTCCGGGGTGGTCCGGTCCGCCCGCTGCGGCAGCTCCCGCTCGCCGCCCGCCGGGGCGTCCTGCTGCGGCTCCAGATACGTCATGCCTCATGCTTACCACCCGACGGGGACAGCCGTGCACGCGCTCCGCCCGTGCGTACAGTGGTTCCGTGAGCCTCTCAGCACCCCCCGCCCCCGGACACCGCTCCGCGCCCCGTTCCGCGCCCCGCCCCCGACGACGCGCCACGACCGTCCTGCGCACCGGCCTCGGCACCGTCCTGGGCCTCGCCGCCGCGTCCCTCGTGGCGCTGCTCGTGCCCCTGCACTGGGCCCAGGACACCCTGGTCTCCCGCGACGGCTTCACCCGGGTGGTGGGCACCCTCGCCGAGGACCGGCCGTTCCAGGAGGAGCTGGCCCGCACCGCGGTGGGGCAGGTGGCCGACCGGATCGTGGGGGAGCGGGCCACCGGCGTCGGGTTCCTCGACCGGATGCTCGAGGACGCCGCCCGCCGTGCGGCCGACGTCGCCGCGGACCTCACCGCCGACCCCGCCTACCAGCGCGCGTGGACGGAGGCGCTCACCCGCACCCACGAGGCCAACGTCCCCGTGGACGGCGCGGTGGAGGAGCCGCCGAAGGACCTCGTGCTGGACATCGCCCCCGTCCTCCGGGAGGTCGACGCCGCCGTGCAGAGGGCCGTCGGAGTGGACGTCGGGCTGGCGGAGCGCGAGAGCCGGATCACCGTCCCGGGGTCGAACACCGGGCGCCTGATCGAGGCGGGCACCCGGGTCACCGACCTGGCCGTCCCGCTCACGTGGACCGCCGTGGTGCTCGCCGTGCTCGCGCTGCTCGTGACCCGGCACCGCTTCGCCGTGCTCGCCGTGCTGGGGCTGGGGACCCTGGCCGGACTGGGCGTCGCGTGGCTGCTCGTGGAGCAGGGCGTGCAGCGGGCCTCCGGCATGCTCGGCGGCGACCCCGTGGTCCGGCTCGCCGCCGACCGGGCCGTCCTCCTGCTCACCGACTCCCTCGGCGAGCAGATGGTCACGGCCGCCTGGGCTGCCGGGATCACGGGCGTCGTGGGCCTCGTCGGGGCCATCCTCGTGTCGGGCGGATCACGGCGCGGGCCCCGCCCCACCGCGTAGCATGGAGGCCATGCCGACCACCGTTGCGCTCTCCATGCCCACCGTCCCCCGTTCCCGGCGCTCGCCGGAGGACGTGGCCGCCGCCGCTCCCGTGGCCGGACCGAAGAAGGTCCTGCTCGCGTCCCCCCGCGGCTACTGCGCCGGCGTCGACCGCGCCGTCATCGCCGTGGAGAAGGCGCTCGAGCACTACGGCGCCCCCGTGTACGTGCGCAAGGAGATCGTGCACAACAAGTTCGTGGTGAGCACCCTCGAGGAGCAGGGCGCCGTGTTCGTCGAGGAGACCGACGAGGTCCCCGAGGGGTCCCTGCTGATCTTCTCCGCCCACGGCGTCTCCCCGGCCGTGGTGGAGTCCGCGAAGTCCCGCGAGCTGCGCACCATCGACGCCACGTGCCCGCTGGTCACCAAGGTCCACCGCGAGGCCGTGCGCTTCGCGAAGAGCGACTACGACATCCTCCTGATCGGCCACGACGGCCACGAGGAGGTCGAGGGCACCGCCGGCGAGGCCCCCGAGCACATCCAGGTGGTGAACAGCCCGGACGAGGTCGGCCAGGTCGTCGTCCGCGACCCGGAGAAGGTCGTCTGGCTCTCCCAGACCACCCTCAGCGTGGACGAGACCCTGGAGACCGTGCAGAAGCTGCGCGAGCGCTTCCCCTCCCTGCAGGACCCGCCCAGCGACGACATCTGCTACGCCACCTCCAACCGGCAGACCGCGATCAAGAAGATCGCCCCGGACGCTGACCTCGTGATCGTCGTGGGCTCGGCGAACTCCTCGAACTCCGTGCGGCTCAAGGAGGTCGCCCTCGAGTACGGCGCCCGCCGCGCCGAGCGCGTGGACTTCGCGAACCAGGTGGACGAGTCCTGGTTCGAGGGCGTCGCCACCGTGGGCGTCACCAGCGGGGCCTCCGTGCCGGAGGTCCTCGTCAAGGACGTGCTGCGCCTGCTCGCGGACTACGGCTACGGCGAGGTCGAGGAGGTCGTCACCGCCGAGGAGGACGTGCTGTTCTCCCTCCCCAAGGAGCTGCGCGCCCGGCTCACCGCGGCCGGGGACACCTCCCACCGGCTCGGCGGCCGCGGGGCCCGCCCCACCCGCTGAGCCGCGGGCGGACCCGTCCGCTCAGCCCGCCGCGCGCTCGTCGAGCTGCCCCGGCACGCCGCGCTCCGGGTCCGTGCGGCCCGGGCGCTCCGCCGGCTCAGGGAGCTGCACCGCCTCGGTGAACTCCGGCGCCGTGAGCGGGCGCGGTGCCACCACGAGCGGACGCGTGGTGAGCCGATCGTCCTCCGCGAGCGTGGGGTCGAGGTCGTTGATCCGCCGGGCCGTGGGGAACACCCGGGTCTCCACGGAGCCCGTCAGCCGGTTGTAGGTCTCCACCGACTTCTGCAGCGACCGGCCCATGTCGTCGAGGTGCTTGCCGACCGTGCCCAGCCGCTCGTAGAGCTGGCGGGAGAGGTCGAAGAGCTCCTTGGCGTTCTCCGTGAGCCCGTTCTGCCGCCACGTGAACGCCACGGCCTTGAGCGAGGCGAGCAGCGAGACCGGCGACACGAGCGCCACGTTGCGGCTCGCGGCGTGGTCCAGCAGGGTCGGGTCCGCGTCCAGGGCGGCGGAGAGCGCCGACTCGGCGGGCAGGAAGCACAGCACCAGCTCGGGGGAGGCGTCCCGCGCCGCCCAGTACTTCTTCGACGCCAGCGCGTCCACGTGCCCGCGCACGGCCTTCGCGTGGCCGGCCAGCTGCGCCCGGCGCCCGGCGTCGTCCTCGGCGTCCTGGGCGCGCAGGTAGGCGGTCATGGGCGCCTTGGCGTCCAGGACGATGTCGCGGCCCCCCGGCAGGTGCACCACCATGTCCGGGCGGATCGCGCTGCGCTCGCCGTCCGCGGTGGTGCCGTTGGAGGCGACCTGCTCCCGGAAGTCGACGTGCGCGGTCATCCCCGCGGACTCGACCACCCGGCGCAGCTGCACCTCGCCCCACAGGCCGCGCGCGGAGCCCGAGCGCAGCGCGGAGGACAGGGAGGTGGTCGCCGTGCGCAGGTGGTCGCCCACCTCGCGGGTGTGGGCGAGCGCCTGGGTGATGCCCCCGTACTGCTCGGCCCGGTCCCGCTCGAGCGCCGTCACGTGCTCCTCGACCGAGCGCAGCTGGTGGGCCACCGGCGCCAGGGCCCGCAGGACGTTGTTGTCCTGCACGGAGCGGGCGTCGGCGTCCCGCAGCCGGTCCTCGAGCTGGGCGCGCGCCTCGACGGCCGCCGCCCGCTCGGAGGCCAGGTCCACGAGCCGGTCCTGGACGGCGGCGAGCTCGGCCTGCAGCCCGGCCCGCTCCTCCTCGGCCGCCCGGGCCTCCCCGGCGGCACGGGCCCGCGCCACGGCGGTGCCCAGGAGGGCGCCCACCAGCAGGGCGAGCAGGACGAGGACGACGACGAGGCTGACGGTCATGCCCAGCAGTGTGGCACGCCACCCGGACACCGCACGGCAGCGGCGCTCGCCGCCCCGCTCCTCGGAGCGTCGCGCGGTCAGCGCCGGACCGTGGTGCGGCGCACGGCGAGCAGCACCACGGCCGCGAAGACCACCGTCCAGAGCCCGGTGTTCAGCAGCAGTGCCCAGAGGGGGTCGGACTCCACCGGCGGTCCGCTGGTCGCCACGACGTCGCCCTCCACGAGCGGATAGCGGGCGAGCCCGGCCAGGCCGTAGAGCGGGGTGAACCGCGCGATGTCGAGCATCACGCCGGTGAGCGGGACGAAGAGGTTGCCGAAGAAGCTCAGCACCACGAGCATCCCGGAGGCCGCCCCCACGGCGGACTCGGAGTGGAACAGCAGCCCGGCCGCCAGGCCGTAGAGGGCGAACACCGAGGAGCCGGCCACGACGATCGCCGCGGTGGCGGGCCAGCGCCAGCCGCCCAGCTCGGCACCGGTCAGGGCGCCCACTGCGTAGACCACGAGGACCGGCAGCACGGCCATGGCGAGGGCCACGGCCACCTTGGACAGCACGTACCCGTGCCGCGGCGCCGGGGTCAGCCCGATCTGCCGGCCCCAGCCGCGGGCCTGCTCCACGGCGGCCGAGCCGGCGATCGAGGTGGTCGCGGTGACCGCCCCGTAGACCGCCATGGAGATCATGTTGTAACCGCCGGCGTTGCCGTGGCCCACCCGCAGGTCGGAGAAGTCCCCCAGCGCCGTGAACATCACGTAGAGCACGGCGGGCAGGACCACGATGAAGAAGGTGTTCTCGACCATGCGCACGTTGCGGCGCAGATCGTGGGCGGCGTAGGCGATGCTCATGGTGCGGATCCTCCGGGGACGGGGAAACAGGGGCGGGGTGTCGGAACGGGGCGAGTGGGGCCGGTCAGTCGGCGGTGAGGCCCAGGAAGGCCTCCTCCAGTCCGGCGTGGGTGATCTCGAGCTCGCTCGCGCCCGTGGTCGTCAGAAGGTGACGGGCGATGGCGTCCGTGTCGGGGCCCGTGAGCCGCCGGCGTCCGCCGGCGGGCTCGAGCGGGGTCGCCCCCGGGACGACGACGGGCCCGGGCCCGTCCCAGCGGAAGCTGACCACGCGGTGGCCCGCCAGGGCCTGGACCTCGGGGGTGGGGGCATCGGCGACCACCCGGCCGCCCTTGAGCACCACGGTGCGGGCGGCGAACTCCTCGGCCTCGTCGAGGTAGTGGGTGGCGAACACGACCGTCCGGCCGCGCTCTGCCTCGGCGTGCATCGCGGCCCAGAACTCCCGCCGGGCGCCGACGTCCATGCCCGCGGTCGGCTCGTCGAGGACCAGCAGGTCCGGCTCGGGCAGCAGGGCCAGCGCGAAGCGCAGCCGCTGCTGCTCGCCGCCCGAGCACTTGGAGACCTTCCGCCGCGCGAACCCGGCGGCCCCCGCCCGGCCCAGGGCCTCGTCCACGGGCAGCGGGTCCCGGTGCAGCGTCGCGACCATCGCGACCGTCTCGCGCACGGACAGGTCGTCCAGCAGCCCCCCGGTCTGCAGGACCGCGCCGATCCGCCCGGCCCGCACGCTCTCGCGCGGGGCGGCGCCGAGGGTGCGCACGGTGCCGTCGTCGGGGTCGGTGAAGCCCAGGACCATGTCGAGGAGGGTGGTCTTGCCGGCGCCGTTGGGCCCGAGCAGCGCGACGACCTCGCCGCGCTCGATGCGCATACTCACGCCGTCCACGGCGCGGACGCGCTGCTCGCCGCGCCCGAAGCCCTTGTGGACGCCGGAGACGTCGACGGCCGGGGAACCGGCCGTCGGGTCGGCGGGGCTCGTATGCGGCGAAGTGCGGGAGGCCGGTGAGGACGTCATGCTCCGATTCTGCTCCACCGCGCGCCGTCCCGGAAGCTCCGCGGGCCACGACACGCCCACGACCTCGGCCACGGGCCCCGGGGACGGCACGGCGTGCCCGCCGCGTGCCCGGTAGGATGGTCTCCCGTGGCTCTTACTATCGGAATCGTCGGACTGCCCAACGTCGGCAAGTCCACCCTGTTCAACGCGCTGACCCGCAACACCGTCCTGGCGGCGAACTACCCGTTCGCGACCATCGAGCCGAACATCGGCGTGGTCAACCTGCCGGACCCGCGGCTGGACCGGCTCGCGGAGATCCACGGCTCGGACCGGATCCTGCCCGCGACCGTGTCCTTCGTGGACATCGCCGGCATCGTCAAGGGCGCGTCCGAGGGGGAGGGCCTGGGCAACCAGTTCCTCGCCAACATCCGCGAGGCGCATGCGATCGCCCAGGTGGTCCGCGCCTTCGACGACCCGGACGTCATCCACGTCGACGGCGAGATCAACCCCGCCTCGGACATGGAGACCATCAACACCGAGCTGATCCTCGCCGACCTGCAGACCCTCGAGAACGCGATCCCGCGCCTCGAGAAGCAGGTCAAGATCAAGAAGGCCGATCCCGCCAAGCTCGCCGCCATGCAGCAGGCGCAGACGATCCTCGAGCGCGGGGACACCGTCTTCGGGGCGGCCGAGAAGGAGAAGCTGGACGTCGACCAGCTGCGCGACCTCAGCCTGCTCACCGCCAAGCCGTTCATCTACGTCTTCAACGCCGACGACGGGGTGGTCGGCGACGAGGCCAAGCAGCAGGAGCTGCGCGAGCTCGTGGCGCCCGCCGACGCCGTCTTCCTCGACGCGAAGCTCGAGTCCGAGCTCGTGGAGCTCGACGAGGAGGAGGCGAAGGAGATGCTGGAGATGTCCGGGCAGGACGAGGCCGGACTCGACAAGCTCGCCCGCACGGGGTTCCACACCCTCGGGCTGCAGACCTACCTCACCGCCGGGCCCAAGGAGTCGCGCGCCTGGACCATCCCCGTGGGCGCCACCGCCCCGCAGGCCGCCGGCGTCATCCACACCGACTTCGAGCGCGGCTTCATCAAGGCCGAGATCGTCTCCTTCGAGGACCTCGACGCCGCCGGGTCCATGGCCGACGCCAAGGCCGCCGGCAAGGTCCGGATCGAGGGCAAGGACTACGTCATGCGCGACGGCGACGTGGTGGAGTTCCGCTTCAACGTCTGAGCCGGGCGGGTGCTCCGCGCCGGCGCGGGTCATTCCGGCCCGGGGCGCCGGCGGTTCTGCTTGGTCTCGGAGCGGCGGCGTTTTCCTTCGAGACGGCGACGGCGCGAGCCGTGGGTGGGCCGGGTTGCTCGGCGAACGACCGGGGGAACCACCGCGCCGCGCAGGAGTGCGGCGAGACGCTGTCTCGCCGCGGTGCGGTTCTGTCGCTGGGAGCGGTGCTCGGCGGCGCTGACGGTGAGCACGGTGCCCGAGAGTCTGCCGGCGAGCTGATCGAGGGCACGTGCGCGCTGCGCGTCGCTCAGCGCCGTCGTCGTGGCCAGGTCGAGAGAGAGCTGCACCCGGGAATCCGTGGTGTTGACGCCCTGGCCGCCCGGGCCGGAGGCGTGGGAGAACTGCTCGACCAGCTCACCCGCCGGCACCCTGAGGCCGCGGGGCGCGCCGGGGCCTGGGGGCACGTGCAGATCGTCCACCCGACGATTGTCCCGCACCGGCGACGCGACACATTTCATACGGTCTCGGTGGGGGATCTTCGGCTGCTCGGGCGAGGTCTGCGGCCGGGCGCGCCAATCAGCCGCAATGGCGGTTCGACGCGCGGCCCGGCACGTCCTGCCTACTGCCCGAGGGGCTCACCGGTGATGCTGTCGACGGTGCCGTTCTCGATGCCCTCGCACTGCGACACCCCGGCCGGTGTGACGGGTTCGTAGTGGATGCAGAAGGCGTCGTAGTAGGGCATCCCGTCCTGCCAGGCCGCGTAGGCCTCGTCGTAGGTGAAGTCCTGGTCCGGCAGCGCCCCGGGCATGGGCGGCGGGGTGGCCCCGGGGGTCGTCGACGGGGTCGGCGATGGGGCCGGCTGCGTCGCCTCCGCGCTGCCGGTGGCCCCGGTCGTCGGGGAGGACGAGGCGCTGGGAGACGCGTCGGGCTCATCGATCCCGCCGCTGTCGGAGGTGGTGCACCCGGTGACCAGGGCCAGGGACAGGGCGACCAGTCCCAGTCGCCCGATGGGCGGCTTCTGGTGGACGTTCTGCGGGGGGTTCGGTGACATGGCCGTCTCTCCGGTGGGGGCGGGGGATCCGTTCATCACTTTAGGGAATGCGGGGCGGTCAGCCCGCGTGCGACTCGCACGCAGTGCGGCAGATCATTCCTCCGGGCGCGGAAAAGATCTCGGGCCGCGACGTCGAGGCGTTCTCGACGTCGCGGCCCGAGGTCTTCGTCGTGCCGGCGGACCGAACCGGGCCCTTACCGCGGGGTCTCGGCGGCGTCCTCCGGCGGTGCCGCCGCCTCGAGGTAGTCCTCGACGTCCACGAGCACCGCGGGGCCGGCCTGCGCCGCCTGCAGCGCAACGGCGAGGCTCGCCACGTCGTCGTCGTCCAGGGGCTGGTCGGGCAGGTCCACGGCGTAGCGCGCCTCGCCGTCGACCAGCACGGGCGTGATCTGGGCGGTGCCGCTGGTGAGGTCGACGACGGTCGCGGGGGCGACCACCTCGACGTCCTCGGGGGCCGGGCGGTCGTCGGGGAGTGCGGGGGAGCTCATGGGAACCGTCCTGTCGTTCGGGGTGCTGTCAGGCTACTGCCTGTTGCCGCCCGCACAATGGGCCGACCCGTTACTGACGTCATGAGACACCCGCCGGCGACCGACGGCGACCGCCGAGGCGGCGGCGGGGGTCAGCGCAGGGCGCGCTTGATGTCGGCGCGCTCCTTCTCGAGCTTGCGCACCCGGTGGCCCAGCTTGAAGAGCCGGACGGAGCCGACGAGACCCATGATGAGGGCGCCGGCGACCGCCGCGAGCAGCATGGCGACGCCGAGGGGGAGGCTGAACTGCCAGCCCAGGTAGTTGAAGTCCGCCGGGACGTTGTTCTGCAGGATGAAGACCAGCAGCAGGATCAGGATCAGCAGGCCGAGGATCAGGGCCGTCCACGCGGCGCCCGAGACGCCCTGCTTCTGGTGACCGTCCAGGGCGGGGTCCGTGGCCGTCTGCGGCCGGACGGCCGGCTCCCGGCCGGGCGCCGGCCGGTCCGCGGCGGACGCGTCCGCGGCGGGGGTCCGCGGCTCGTCCCCGGGGGCGGGATCGGGCCGGAGCGGGTCGGAGGATGCTGGGGTGCGGGCCATGACGGTTCTCTCCCTGGTCGCGGACGGGTCGCGGTGACCCTGTGCTTCTCACGGTAGTCCCGGTCGGCGCGCCGTTGAAGTCCCGCCGGTGCTCAGCGGGTCGTGCGTGTCCGCCGGAGGAAGCGGCGCACCTCGGCGGTGACCAGCGCGAGCGTGTCCTCCTGGCTCACGGGCCCGGACCGGCGGACCGCCAGGGCGTGGTCGGCGCCCTCCACCGGGACGACGTCGACGGCCGGCGCGCCGTCCGCGGCGGCCGCGACCTCGTCCGCGGAGCCGAAGGCGTCCCGCGTGCCCTGCAGCACGAGCACGGGGACCGTGGGCCGCAGCAGCTCCTCGGCGCGCGAGCGCTCCGGGCGTCCCGGCGGGTGCAGGGGGAAGGCCAGGCAGACGACGGCGGACGCGCCCACGTCGGCGGCCGTCCGGCACGCCACCCTGGCCCCGGCGCTGCGGCCCCCGACGACCAGGGGCAGTCCGTCCGCCATGCCGGTCACGGCCGCCGCGGCGGCCAGCCACCCGGTGTCGAGGGCGGCCGGACGGGGAGCGACCCTCCGGCCGGCGAGCACCCACGGCTGCTCGTGGCGCACGACCGTGACGCCGTGGAGGGGGAGCTCGTCGGCGAGGGCGGTGAGGTCCGGGGCGCCGGCGCCCCCGCCCGCGCCGTGCCCGAGCCACAGCAGCGCGACGGGGTGCTCGGCGGGGGAGACCAGCAGGCGTCCCGGCCCGCTCTCGGTGGGCACGGTGAGCTCGGTCGGTCGGGGCATGGCCACCACGGTAGCCCGGCGGGCGCCCGCCGCCGGCCCGTGGTGCCCGGCGGCGGGGGCGCGGCCTAGCATGTGGTCATGGCCTCCCCGAACGCGACCGGCGGCGCCCGGCCGAGCCGGGCGGACCTCGAGGCCGCCCGGGGCACGACCCTGCCCGACCTGCTCGGCCCGCACGTGCGGCTGCTGATCTGCGGCATCAACCCGAGCCTGTGGGCCGCGGCCACGCAGGCGCACTTCGCCCGGCCCGGCAACCGTTTCTGGCCGGCCCTGCACGACGCCGGGCTCACCGGCCGGCTCGTGGACTGCGCGGCCGGGATGAGCGCGGAGGACCGGGAGCACGTCCTGGGCCGGGGTCTCGGCATCACGAACCTGGTGCCCCGGGCCACCGCGCGGGCCGACGAGCTGGACCCCGCCGAGTTCGTGGCCGGCCGGGAGCGGCTGGCCGAGCTCGTCGCCGGGCTGCGCCCCGCCGTCGTCGCGGTCGCCGGGGTCACCGCCTACCGGCACGCGTTCGCGGACCCGGGGGCCCGGCTCGGGCGCCAGGACCGGGAACTGGCCGGGGCGCAGCTGTGGGCGCTGCCGAGCCCCAGCGGGCTCAACGCCCACGCGTCCCGGGCGAGCCTCGCCGCCGCGTTCGCCGAGGCCGGGCGGGCGGCGGGCCTCCCGGTCGCCCCGACACCGCCGTGACCCGGTCACGGGCGCCGCGTCCGCGTCAGACGAACAGCAGCAGGCTCACGGCCATGACCGCCATCCCGGCGACCAGCCCGTAGACCGACAGGTGGTGCTCGCCGTACTCCTGGGCCGTGGGCAGGAGCTTGTCCAGGGAGATGAAGACCATGATCCCGGCCACGCCCGCGAACACGACGCCGAAGAGGACGTCGTCGAGGAAGGGCAGCAGGACGAGGTAGCCGAGCACCCCGCCGACGGGCTCCGCCAGACCCGAGAGGAACGCCCAGCGGAACGCCCTCCGGCGGCTGCCCGTGGCGTGGTGGATGGGCACCGCCACGGAGATCCCCTCCGGGATGTTGTGCAGCGCGATGGCCACGACCACCGGGATCGCCACGGACGGCTCCTGCATCGCGGCCACGAAGGTCGCGAAGCCCTCCGGGAAGTTGTGGATCGCGATGGCCACCGCGGTCATCGTCCCCATCCGCAGGAGCCGGCGCTGCCGTCCGGCGTCGTCGTGCGGGTACTCGTGGGGGTTGACGCGCGTGGGCACCAGCCGGTCGATCACCGCGATCAGGAGGATCCCCGCGAAGAACCCGCCGGCGGTGGCCCACGCCCCCGAGCGCTGTCCGAGCTCCGCGACCAGGGCCATCTGGGCCTTGACGAAGATCTCGATCATGGACACGTAGATCATCACCCCGGCCGAGAAGCCGAGGCTCACCGCGAGGAACTTGGCATCGGTGCGCCGGGTGACCAGGGCCAGGAACGCGCCCACACCCGTGGCCAGCCCCGCGAACAGCGTCAGGCCGAAGGCGAACAGCAGCTCGTTCACGACCGGGTCGGCTCCGTTCCTGGGCGGGGGTGGGCGCTCGCAGTCTAGCGAACGGCCGTTGCTCCCCGGCGGTGCGCCAGAATGGTCCGATGACGACCTCCTCCGCGCGTGCCCCGGGTGCCGGCGGCCGCCCGGCGGGTGTCCCCGCCGGGCTCGCCGCCCGGTACACCGCCGCGTGGGAGCTGGTCCCCGACGGGCGGGCGCGGGACGACGGCGGTGCCCTGGTCCTGCCGGTGCGCACCCGCGCCGGGGAACCGGCCCTGCTGCGGCTCTCCCCGCCGCGGCCCGGCGCCGAGCACGAGCACCTGGCCCTGCGCGTGTGGGCCGGGCGCGGGGCCGTGCGGCTGCTCCGGGCGGAGCCGGCGGACCGGGCGCTGCTGCTCGAGCGCACCGCCGACCGGGACCTGCACGAGCTGCCGGTGCTCGAGGCCTGCCGCGTGCTCGGCGAGCTGACCCGGGTCCTCGCCCGGCCGCCGCGGCCCCCGTTCCCGCGCCTGTCGGAGACGGCCCGGCGGTGGCAGGCGGAGCTGGAGGGGGCCGTGGACCTGGACGTCCGGTTCCCGCGCCGCTTCCGGCTCCAGGCCGTCAGGAGCCTCGAGCGGCTCCGGCGCGACGAGCTGGACGCGGCGCTCGTGCACCAGGACCTGCACCACGGCGCCGTCCGTGCGTCGGTGCGCGCCCCGTGGCTGGCCGCCGGGGCCGACGCGGTGGTCGGCACCCCGGAGTTCGCGCTGGTCCCCGCCCTGTGGCACCGCACGGAGGAGGCCGGTCACGGCGGGGCCCTGGCCGCGGCCCTGGCGGACCGGATGGAGGCGCTCGCCCTGGCGGCCGGCGCCGACGAGGAGCGCCTCCGGGCCTGGACGCTCGTCCGGTGCGCCGTGGCGGCCCGGGACGAGGCGCGCCGCCCCACCGGCGCCCCGCACCGCGAGGTCGGCCGGCTGGTCCAGCTGTGCAAGGCCGTGCAGCGGGGCGCCTGAGGCACCGTCCTCGCGCCCGGGCTCAGGTGGTGGGGGAGCGGCGGAAGCCCAGGTCCGCGGCGAGCGGGCGCCACGCCGCCACGAGCAGGGTGAGCGCGGTGGGCACGAGGACCGGGAAGCCCGCGGCCAGGTAGCCCAGGGCGCCGAGCACCCCGCCGGCGAAGAACAGCCCCACGAGCGCGGCCAGCAGCCGGAGCTTCCCGGCGTCGCCGGTCACGGGGTCCGCGTCCGCGAGCCGGTTGCGGTAGAGGAACTTGCCGAGCTCGATGCCGATGTCCGTGACCATGCCCGTCACGTGGGTCGTGCGGATCTGGGCGCCCGAGATCTTGGTGATCACCGCGTTCTGCAGGCCCATGGTGAACGCGAGCACCGGGACGAAAAGCAGGTCCCGGTGCGCCCAGGTCAGGCTCTCGGCCAGCAGGCCGAAGACGAGCATGAGCAGGCCCTCGAGCAGCAGGACGTTGGCGTAGCGGCTGTGCAGCCCGCGGCGCCGCGCCCAGTTGAACATCAGCGCGCAGCACGCGGCCCCGGCCGTGAAGGCGAGGACGGCCAGGACGCCGACCGCCACGAGCCGCAGGTCGCCCAGCACGAGGTGGTCGGCGACCATCGCGGTGAGCCCCGTCATGTGGGAGGTGTACACGGCCACGGCCACGAAGCCCACGGAGTTGAGCACCCCGGCCACCAGGGCGAGCAGGTAGGCGAGGTGCCGGTTGAGGGCGGGCGTGCGGCGGGGTCCCGCGACGTTGAGCAGGTAGCGGTCGATCCGGGCCCTCATGCCGCGAGCCTAGTCCGGGGAGCCCGCCGGGCGGCGTCACGGGGCCCGCGCTGCCGCCGGCGGGACGAGAATGGGGGCGTGGCCACCGAGCGCGTGCACCAGGACCCGTCCCTCCGCGCGGCGGGCGAGCTCCTCGCCGAGCTGGACGTGGAGCCCGCCCTCGGGCTGAGCGCGGAGCAGGCCGGGGCCCGGCTGGCCCGGTACGGGCCCAACGAGCTGCGCACCGCCCCGCGGGTGCCGCGGTGGCGCAAGGTCCTCGCCCAGTTCCAGGACCCGCTGATCTACCTGCTCCTGACCGCGATCGCCGTGTCCGTGGTCGCCTGGGTCGCGGAGGGCGCCCGCGGGGTGCCGGTGGACGCGGTGGTCATCGCCGTGATCGTGGTGGCCAACGCGGTGCTGGGCCGCGTCCAGGAGGGGCGGGCCGAGGACGCGGTCGCGGCGCTGGCCGTGCTCACGGCGGCGAACTCGACCGTGGTGCGGGACGGGCGCCTGACCACGCTCCGCTCGGCCCAGCTGGTGCCCGGTGACGTCCTGGCTCTCGCCGAGGGGGACGCGGTGGGCGCGGACGCCCGCCTGCTCTCCGCCGCGTCCCTGCGCGTGCAGGAGGCGTCCCTGACCGGGGAGTCGGAGGCGGAGCTCAAGGACCCGGCCGTGCTGCCCGCCCCGGCCCCGCTCGGGGACCGGCGGAACATGGTCTACAAGGGCACGGCCGTGGCCTCGGGGGTGGGCCGCGCCGTGGTCGTGGCCACGGGCATGGACACCCAGGTGGGCGCCATCGCCGAGATGCTGGAGCGCACGGAGGCCGAGCCCTCGCCGCTGCAGCGCGAGATCGCGGCCGTGTCCCGGTCGCTGGGCCTCATCGTGGTCGGCGTCGCCGTGGTGGTCATGGCCACGGTCGTCCTGGTCAGCGGGGTGCGCGGCGTGCAGGACCTCGTGACGGTCCTGCTGCTGGGCGTCTCCCTCGCGGTCGCGGCCGTCCCGGAGGGCCTGCCCGCGATCCTGTCCCTGGTCCTGGCCATCGGGGTGCGGGCGATGGCCCGCCGGCAGGCGGTGGTCAAGGACCTGCACTCCGTGGAGACGCTCGGCGCGGCCTCGGTGATCTGCTCCGACAAGACCGGCACGCTCACCCGCAACGAGATGACCCTCAAGGTGCTCATGACCCCGTCCGGCACGGTGGAGCTCTCCGGCACGGGGTACTCCCCGGAGGGCGAGGCCAGGGTCGTGACCGGGGGCGCGCCCGCCGCGCAGGTCCTGCAGGAGGCGCGGGGCGTGCTGGTGGGCGGGGCGCGCGCCAACAACGCCCAGCTCGACGAGGCCGCCGGCGTGTGGACCGTGCAGGGCGACCCCACCGAGGCGGCGTTCCTCACCGCCGTGCACAAGCTCTACGGCGCCGCCGACCGGGCGGACGACTTCTCCCGGGCCCAGGAGATGCCGTTCACCTCCGAGCGCCGGATGATGTCCACCCTCGAGATCGAGACGGACTCCGGGCACCGCTACCTGTTCACCAAGGGCGCCCCGGACGTCCTCATGGACCGCTGCACCGGGGTGCGCGTCGGGGACGTCGTCGAGCCCTTCGACGCCGCGCGACGCCGGGACGCCGCCGCGGCCGTCGAGGAGCTGTCCGGGCAGGCGTTCCGCACCCTGGCGGTCGCCGGCCGGCGGGTCCGGGAGCGCGAGGCCGCGGAGCTCGGCGAGGCGGCGGAGCGGGACCTCGTCTGGCTCGGCGTGGTGGGCGTCCTCGACCCGCCGCGGGAGGAGGCCGCGGCGGCCGTGGCGCAGGCCCGGGCCGCCGGGGTGCGCACGATCATGATCACCGGCGACCACCCGGTGACGGCCGCCCGGATCGCCGCGGACCTGGGGATCGTGCCGCCGGGAGCGCCCGCGCTCACCGGGGCGCAGTTGGACGAGCTCACCGGGGACGGCTTCCTCGACGCCGTGCGGGACGTCTCGGTCTTCGCCCGGGTGGCCCCGGGCCACAAGCTGCGGATCGTCGACGCCCTGCAGGCCCAGGGCCACGTCGTCGCCATGACCGGGGACGGCGTCAACGACGCGCCGGCCCTCAAGGCCGCCGACATCGGCGTGGCCATGGGCATCACGGGCACGGAGGTCACCAAGGAGGCCGGGCGGATGATCCTCGGCGACGACGACTTCGCCACCATCGTGGTGGCGATCCGGCAGGGCCGGGTCATCTTCGAGAACATCACGAAGTTCCTGCGCTACCTGCTGTCCTCGAACCTGGGGGAGGTGGCCACCGTGTTCTTCGGCGTGCTCCTCGCGGGCGCCCTGGGGCTGACGGACGCCGCCGACGGCGCGATCGCCGTGCCGCTGCTGGCCACCCAGATCCTGTGGATCAACCTCGTCACCGACTCCGGTCCGGCCCTGGCCATGGGCGTGGACCCCGAGATCGAGGACGTCATGGCCCGCCCGCCGCGCCGGCCCGACGAACGGATCCTCGACGCGCCGATGTGGGGGCGGATCGCGCTGCTCGGCCTGGTGATGGGCGCCTCGACCCTGCTGACCATCGACATCTTCCTCCCCGGGGGGCTGGTGCCCGGCCAGGACTCCCTCGACGTGGCCCGCACCGCCGGGTTCACCGCGCTCGTGCTCGCCCAGCTGTTCAACGCCCTGAACTCCCGCTCCGAGCTCGCGAGCGCCTTCCACCGGCTGTTCGTCAACCCCTGGCTGTGGGGTGCCCTGGCCCTCGCCGCCGCCCTGCAGGTGCTCGTGGTGCACGTCCCGGTCCTCCAGGTCGCCTTCGGCACCGCACCGCTGGACCTCGTCCACTGGGCGGTCGCGGTGGGCATGGCGTCCCTCGTCCTGTGGGTCGAGGAGCTGCGCAAGCTCGTCCGCCGGGCCCTGGCGCGCCGGGGCTGACGGGGCCGGTGCCCGCCGGCACCGGCGCGGTCAGTCGGGCCGGCGGCCGAGGGCCTCGACGGTCTCGGCGGCCAGGGCGATGCCGGCGCCGCTGTAGAGGTTGAAGACCGTCCGGACCCCGTGCCCGCGCAGCTCCTGCACCTCGTCGTCGTACTGCGCCACGGCGGCCACGACCCCGTCGAAGCCCGTGGCGCTCAGCTGCTGGAGGGCCACGAGGTTGGAGCCGTGGAAGGGCATCGCCAGCACGGCGACCTGCACGTGGCCGGTCGCGATCACCCGCTCCCAGAACTCCTGGTCGGTCGCGTCGGCCTCCTGGACGTCGATCCCCTGCGCCCGCAGCCGCTCCACGCGGTCCGTGGCGTTCTCGATGCCCACCACGGAGAAGCCGTGCTCCTCGGAGAGCTCCCGGTAGGCCGCCTGCCCCACCCGGCCCATGCCGAGCACGAGCACCGTGGCGTGGCTGATGTCGATGGGACGGTCCTCCGGGTGCAGCCGGTCGTCCAGGTGCTCCGGGAGCCGCCGGGCGAGGGTGCTGGTCAGGGAGGAGCCGCGCCGGTTGACCAGGGCCGAGATCACGAAGCTCAGGGCGACGGCCACGGAGAGCATCACCAGCCAGTCGCCGTCGAACATCCCGGCCGAGACGCCGATGGCCCCCACGATGAGGGCGAACTCCGAGTGGTTGCCCAGCGCGAGGCCCGTCCGCAGCGACGTGCGGCGGCGCAGCCCGAACATCCACAGCAGCAGCACGAACAGCATCGCCTGGACCGGCAGGAGGCCCAGGAGCAGCACGCTCATGGCGAGCATCTCGAGGGTCGGCATCCCGTGGAAGCCGATCGAGACGAAGAACGCGACCAGCAAGAGGTCCTTGAGCGTGAACAGGGTGCGGGACAGCTCGCCAGCGTTGGCGTGCGAGGCCAGGAGCATGCCGACGAGCAGCGCCCCGAGGTCGCCCTTCAGGCCCACGGCCGAGAAGGCGATGTAGCCGGGGACCAGGGCCATGGCGACGCCGAACAGTGCCTGCAGCTCCCCGTGGCCGATGCCGTCCCAGATCCGGCGGAACACCCACGCCGCCGGCAGCAGCAGCACCAGGGCCAGGGCCCACGGGCTCGGTGGGTGCTCGCTGGTGACGGTGATGAACGCTACGGCGGCGACGTCCTGGATGATGAGGATGCCGATCGCCACGCGCCCGTAGAGCGACGTCGTCTCGCTGCGCTCCTCGAGGACCTTGAACACCAGGACCGTGCTCGAGAAGGACAGGGCGAACCCGGCCAGCAGCAGCGCGCGGAGGTTCTCGCCCGGCAGCTGCAGCCCCACCAGCATCAGCAGGCCCAGGAGCCCCGCCCCGAGCGCCGTGCTCAGGACCAGGTGGATCCCGGCCGTCCCCCAGACCTCCCGGCGCAGCAGCGACCGGGCGTCGAGCTTGAGACCGATGCCGAACAGCATGAGGGTCACGCCGACGTCCGCCAGCTGGTCGAGGGCGGGGAGCCGCTCCACGCCCAGGCCGTTGAGCACGAAGCCGGCCGCGAGGAACCCGATCAGGGGCGGCAGCCGCGCGAGGACGGCCAGGGCACCGGCCCCGAAGGCGACGACGAGATAGATGGCAACCGTGGACACAGTCAGCTCCCTCGCCGGCCGGTGGTGTGACCCCTCCAGTCTAGGGCGGGGGCCCCCGGGGACCGGCGCGGCCCCGAGCGCCTACAGTGGTCGCAGCACAGCGCAGCGAGGGAAGGACCGGAGCATGCACGAGAGCCAGCGGCCCGGCGCCGCCGCGTCCGCCCCGACGCGCTCCCAGCGGCTGGACCGGCTGCCGTTCACCACCGAGCACCGGAAGCTGCTCGTCGGCTCCGGCGTCGGCTGGGCCCTGGACGCCATGGACGTGGGCCTGATCTCGTTCGTGATGGCCGCGCTCGCCCAGGAGTGGGGCCTGGGCTCCGGGCAGCTGTCCCTGCTCGCGTCGATCGGCTTCGTGGGGATGGCCGTGGGCGCCAGCCTCGGCGGGCTCCTGGCCGACCGGCTCGGCCGGCGCCAGGTCTTCGCCCTGACCCTGCTGGTCTACGGCACGGCCACCGGCGCGTCCGCGCTCGTCGGGTCCCTCGCCGCGCTCGTGATCCTGCGGTTCGTGGTGGGCCTCGGCCTCGGCGCCGAGCTGCCCGTCGCCTCCACCCTCGTCTCCGAGTACGCGCCCCGGCGGATCCGCGGCCGCGTGGTGGTGGTCCTCGAGTCCTTCTGGGCCGTCGGCTGGATCCTCGCCGCCCTCGTGGGCTACTTCGTGGTGCCGTCCTCCCCGGACGGCTGGCGCTGGGCGCTCGTCGTCGGGCTCGTGCCGGCCCTCTACGCCGTGGTCGTGCGCCGGGCCCTGCCGGAGTCCGTGCGCTTCCTCGAGCACCGGGGCCGGACGGACGAGGCCGAGGCCGCGGTGCGCCGGTTCGAGCGGGCGCGGCCGCTGGGTCGCTCCCGGGCCGAGACCCCCGAGCAGGCCCGGGCGGCCGAGGCGCACGGTCCGCGCCCGGCGGAGGACGCGAGCGGGATCTGGGCCCCGACCCTGCGGCGGCGCACGGCGGCGCTGTGGACCGTCTGGTTCTGCATCAACTTCGCCTACTACGGGGCGTTCACCTGGCTGCCCACCCTGCTGCTCCAGCAGGGCCTCACGCTGACGACCTCCTTCGGCTACGTCCTGGTCATCACGCTCGCCCAGCTGCCCGGCTACGCCGCGGCCGCCTGGCTCATCGAGGTCTGGGGCCGCCGGATCACGCTGGCCGTGTTCCTCGGGGGCTCCGCGGTGAGCGCCCTGCTCTTCGGCATCGTCTCGATGGGCAGCATCGTGCTCCCGTGGCAGGTGATCGGCTCCGGCATGGCGCTGTCCTTCTTCAACCTGGGCGCGTGGGGGGCCCTGTACGCGATCGGCCCCGAGCTCTACCCCACCGCGCTGCGCGGGACGGGGACCGGGGCGGCGGCGGCGTTCGGCCGCGTCGCCTCGATCCTCGCCCCGCTGGCCGTGCCGGCGCTGCTCGCGCTCGGCGGGGAGCGCTACGACGTCGTCACCGTCTTCGCCGTCTTCGGCGCCGCCTTCCTCGTGGCCGCCCTCTCCGCGTTCGCCCTGCCCGAGCAGCGGGGACGGGCCCTGCAGTGAGCTCCCCGGCCGTCCTGACGGACCGCGAGATCGGCCTCGCCCGGCTCGCGGCCCACGGGCTCGTGCGCCCGGAGGACGTGGCGCCCGAGGACGTGGTGCGCGCCCTCGGGGCCGTCCAGGCCCAAGACCTGCCCGGCGCCCTGGTGTCGGTCGCCCTGCGGCGGGCCGGCGGGTCCGACGGCCTGCGGCAGGCCTTCGACGACGGCCGGATCGTGCGCACGTGGCCCATGCGCGGGACCCTGCACCTGGTGCCCGCCGAGGACCTGCGCGCGTGGCTGGCGGTCCTGGGTCCCCGCACCGTCGCCTCGACGTCCGCCCGGCGCCGGGCCCTGGGCATCGACGAGCGGCTCGACGCGGCCCGGGAGAGCGCCCTCGCCGCGCTGCGCCACGGCCCGCAGCCCCGTGAACGCCTGCACGCCGCGTGGGAGGAGGCCGGGCTGCTGGGCGAGCCTGGCCGGGCCTACCACCTGATGCTCGCCCTGCACCTGGACGCGACCCTGTGCCTGGGCCCGCTGACGGCGGACGGCCGGGACCAGCTCGTGGTGCCCGTCGCGGACTGGGTCCCCGCCGCGGGGGAGGAGGCGGCCGTGCCCGGGGCGGCCGCCGGCGGCACTCCGCCCGTCGTCGCCCGCTGGGTGCGCCGGTACCTGCGCGGCCACGGCCCGGCCTCCGTCGCGGACGCCGCCCGGTGGGCGGCCCTGCCGCGCTCCGCGGTGCGCGCCGCGCTGGCGGGGGCCGACGGTGTCGTGGCGGTGCACGACCGCGCCGGCCGCGAGCTGTGGTGCGCCACCGAGGTGCTCGAGGGCCCCGCACCCGGCGGGCGCCGCGCCGCCGGGGTCTTCCTGCTGCCGCCCTTCGACGAGTACGTCCTGGGCTACGGGGACCGCTCCCACGTGCTGGCCCCGGCCCACGCGGCGCGGATCGTCCCCGGCGGCAACGGGGTCTTCAAGCCCACCCTCGTGGCGGGCGGGCGGATCGTGGGGACCTGGGGGCGCGTGCGCCGCGCCGGTGGAGCCGAGCTCGTGCTCGACCCGTTCGAGGAGCTCTCGGCGGCCCGCCGCACGGCCGCCGAGCGGGCCTTCGCGCGGCTGCCGGCGCTCTGAGCCGAGACGAAGCCGGTATGGGTCCGGGGGCCCGGGAGGTGGTCCGGCTCACCCGGCGCTCGATAGGGTGAGGCCATGATCAACCCCGCCCGCCTGCACTCGGACCTCTCCCGCCTCGGCCGCGAGACCGAGATGTTCCTGGCCACCACCGCGTCCCTGTCCGACGACGAGCTGGCCGCCCCCTCGCTGTGCGAGGGATGGCGCCGCGCCGACGTCGTCGCCCACCTCGCCTCCAACGGGCGCGCCCTCGTCAAGCTCGTCGACTGGGCCGTGACCGGGCAGGAGCAGGCCCCCTACGCCTCGATGGAGGCCCGGAACCAGGACATCGCCGAGCTGGCCGCCCTGCCCCGCCAGGAGCTGGTCGAGAAGGCGCGCGAGTCGGCCGCCTACTTCGCCGAGCAGGCCCAGCGGCTGACCGGTGAGCTCGCGGTCGAGGAGGTGCACCTGCACGGCAAGGTGATCCCCGCTACCTCGATCGTGGCGCTGCGCATCGCCGAGGTCGTCGTCCACCACCACGACCTCGACACCGCCTGGACCATCGAGGAGGCCGACCCCGACTCGCTGCTCAACGCCCTCGAGGCCGCCGTGCGCACCATGCGCGCCAAGGGCGCCCCCGGCATGACGCTGGTGACGGAGGAGCGCGACGAGTGGGTGATCGGCGACGGCGCCCTGCGCGTCGAGTCCGACCGGGAGGGCCTGCTCGAGTGGCTGGCCCGCGGCGACGGCGAGAACGTCGAGGCCGACGGCCCGCTGCCGGTGCTGCCCTCCTGGTGACCGGACGCCCCGTGCGCAGCTGGTGGCTCGCGGCGCTCGTCGTGCTCGCGACCGGCGCCGCCGCCGCCGTCCGGCTCGGGCGCGGCGAGCTCGGCGAGGCGACGATCGCCGTGCTCGCCGGCGCCGTGGCCGTCGCGCTGTGCTCCCCGCTGGTCTTCCCGCGCCGGGGCGCCGCCCCGGACGCGGTGACCGTCTACTACCGCCCCGGCTGCGGTTACTGCCTGCGCCTGCGTGCGTCCCTGGGCTCCCGCGCCAGGCGCGCCCGCTGGGTGGACATCTGGGCGGACCCGGACGCCGCCGCCTACGTGCGCTCGGTCAACGGGGGCGACGCGACGGTGCCGACCGTCGTCGTCGACAGCGTCCCGCACACGAACCCTTCCCCCGCCACGGTCCGGGCGGCGCTGGAGCACCGGGCCTGACCGGACCCCCGGCGCGCTCCACGTCCCCGGACGGATCGACGCCCGCCCCGGGACGGGGACGAGGCGCCGCGCCGGACGGGCGGACGGGGGGAGTCGGCGGGGTCACAGCCGTCCGGGGTGCCGCCGGGGCGGCGCCGCGGGGTAGAATGGTCTACGGCCCGCTGAGCGGGCGCTCCCGCCCGGGTCCCTCCGGGTGCGCGGCGGCGCCCCGGCCGCACCCATCGGGAGGGCTGCACCTCCCCCCGCATCTCCACCCGAAGAGAGACCCACGCGTATGCCTGTCACCTCCACCACCGCCCAGCGCGCCGACCTCCGCAACGTGGCCATCGTGGCCCACGTCGACCACGGCAAGACCACCATCGTGGACGCGATGCTCCAGCAGACGCACGCGTTCTCCGCCCACGGTGAGGTCGAGGAGCGCGTGATGGACTCCGGTGACCTGGAGCGCGAGAAGGGGATCACGATCCTCGCCAAGAACACCACGGTGTTCTACGACGGTCCCTCCGCCGAGGGGGAGACCATCACCATCAACGTCATCGACACCCCCGGCCACGCCGATTTCGGCGGCGAGGTCGAGCGCGGCCTGTCCATGGTCGACGGCGTCGTGCTGCTCGTGGACGCCTCCGAGGGCCCGCTGCCGCAGACCCGCTTCGTGCTGCGCAAGGCCCTCGAGGCCAAGCTCCCCGTGATCCTCGTGGTCAACAAGGTCGACCGCCCGGACGCCCGGATCGAGGAGGTCGTGCACGAGTCCATGGACCTGCTGCTGGGCCTGGCCTCGGACATCTCCGAGGACGAGCCGGACCTGGACCTGGACGCCGTCCTGGACGTGCCCGTGGTCTACGCCGCGGGCCGTGACGGCCGGGCCTCCCTGACGCAGCCCGAGAACGGCGGCCTGCCGGACAACGAGGACCTCGAGCCGCTGTTCGCGACCATCATCAAGCACGTCCCCGCGCCCTCCTACGACCCCGAGGGCGTGCTCCAGGCGCACGTGACCAACCTGGACGCCTCCCCGTTCCTGGGCCGTCTCGCCCTGCTGCGCATCTTCAACGGCACCCTCAAGAAGGGCCAGACCGTGGCCTGGGCGCGCGCCAACGGCGAGCTCAAGAACGTGCGGATCTCCGAGCTGCTGGCCACCAAGGGCCTGGACCGCGTCCCGGCCGACTCCGCCGGCGCCGGCGAGATCGTGGCCGTGGCCGGGATCGAGGACATCACCATCGGCGAGACCCTCACCGACCCGGAGAACCCGCAGCCGCTGCCCCTGATCACGGTGGACGACCCCGCGATCTCCATGACCATCGGCATCAACACCTCCCCGCTGGCCGGCCGCACCAAGGGCACCAAGGTCACGGCCCGCCAGGTCAAGGACCGCCTCGACAAGGAGCTCGTCGGCAACGTCTCGCTCAAGGTGCTCCCCACCCAGCGCCCCGACGCCTGGGAGGTCCAGGGCCGCGGCGAGCTGGCCCTGGCGATCCTGGTGGAGCAGATGCGCCGCGAGGGCTTCGAGCTGACCGCGGGCAAGCCCCAGGTCGTGACCAAGACCGTCGACGGCAAGGTGCACGAGCCCTACGAGCACATGACGATCGACGTCCCCGACGAGTTCCTCGGCGCCGTGACCCAGCTGATGGCCGGGCGCAAGGGCCGCATGGAGGCCATGGCCAACCACGGCACCGGCTGGGTGCGGATGGAGTTCAAGGTCCCCGCCCGCGGGCTGATCGGCTTCCGCACCCGGTTCCTCACCGAGACCCGCGGCGCCGGCATCGCGTCCTCCTACGCCGACGGCTACGAGCCGTGGGCCGGGGACATCGAGTACCGCACCAACGGCTCGATGATCGCCGACCGCGCCGGCGTGGTCACCCCGTTCGCCATGATCAACCTGCAGGAGCGCGGGTCCTTCTTCGTGGAGCCCACCTCCGAGGTCTACCAGGGCATGATCGTGGGCGAGAACTCCCGTGCCGACGACATGGACGTGAACATCACGAAGGAGAAGAAGCTCACCAACATGCGTGCGGCCTCCTCCGACACCTTCGAGAACCTCACGCCCCCGCGCAAGCTGACCCTCGAGGAGTCCCTCGAGTTCGCCCGCGAGGACGAGTGCGTGGAGGTCACCCCGGACGCCATCCGCATCCGCAAGGTGATCCTCGACGCCAACGAGCGGATGAAGGCGCACCGGGCCCGGGCCCGCGCCTGACCCCGGACCGCAGCAGCACCGCGCAGCAGGCCCGGCCGTGACCCAGCCCGTCCCGTACTACCCCGAGCAGGGCGTCCTCGTGCGCGAGGACGCCCTGCCGGGGCTGCTGCCCCCGGGCCTGCGCCCGGAGGACGCCCGGCTCCTGTTCGTGCACGCCCACCCCGACGACGAGTCCATCGCCACCGGCGCCACCATGGGCCGCTACGCGGAGCTCGGCGCGCGGGTCGTGCTGCTCACCATGACCCGCGGCGAGCGCGGCGAGGTCATCCCCGAGCCGCTGCACGCCCTCGAGGTCGGCCGGCCGGGGTGCACCGACGACGGCACGGCCCTGGGCCGCCACCGGGTCGGCGAGCTCGACGCCGCCGCGGCCCGCCTGGGCGTGGCCGAGCGCTTCTTCGCGGGGGAGCCCCCCGCCCTGGACCCCGCCGTGGGCTTCGCCGGCGGCACGGGCCACTACCACGACTCCGGCATGTCCTGGGGCCCGGACGGGCGGGCCGCCCCCGCCGAGGACTCCTCGCCGCACAGCCTCACCGCGGCCGCGGCCGACGAGGCCGCCGCCCACGTCGCCGCGGCGGTCCGGGCCGTGCGCCCGCACGTGCTCGTCACCTACGACGACGACGGCGGCTACGGCCACCCCGACCACGTCCGCACCTCCGCCGTCGCGGTGCGCGGCGCCGAGCTGGCCGCCCGTCCGGGCGCGGACGCCGACGGGGAGCCCGTCGACCCCTGGCACACCCCCCTCGTGTGGGCCGTCGAGGGCGAGGCGCGGTCCGAGGACCCGCGGCCGCAGGCCGCGGTGCACGGCTCCGCCGGGCGCAAGCGGGCCGCCATGGCCGCCCACGCCACCCAGCTGGTGCTCTCCGGGGACGGCTCGCGCTTCGCCCTCTCGAACGGGGTGTGGCAGCCCTTCAGCGCCCTCGAGACCTACCGGCTGCTCGCCGGGGACCCGGACGCGGTCGCCGCGGAGGAGGAGACGCCCGGTCGCGCCCGGGCATCCGTGCTCTCGGCCCTCGTGACGTCCGTCGCGGCCGGGGCCGTGGCGGCGTCCGTGGCCACGGTGCTGCACAGCGCCGTCTGGTACGCGCCCGCCGGGTGGTGGCTCCCGTGGGGGCTGCTCTTCGCGACCGCCCTGCTGCTCAGCGTGTCCCTGTGGGTCGGCACCGCGACCCGCCGCGTGTGGGCCGCCGCCGTGCCGGGGCTGACCGGCTACCTCGTCTCCTGGCTCTTCGCCTACGGCGGGGACGGTTCCGTGATCGTCGTGACGGACCCCGGCACGCCCGTGGGGATCCTGGGGCTGGCCTGGTTCGGGCTGGTCTTCGCGACGACCCTGCTGTCCGTGCTCGTCACGGCCCGGTGGCTGCGCGCCCGGCGGCGCAGGACCGGCGCGGGCTGAGCCCCCCCGGCGCCCGCCTGGGCGGAGCCCGGTGCTCAGGCCCCCCGGGGCCGGCGCCGCGGCGGCGCGGGCGGGACCACCCGGACGGCCCGGATCCCGCCGGCGCCGATCAGCACGTCCCCCCGGCGGGTCCGCACCGTGACGGACTCCTCGTCGGCGGCCAGCAGCTCGCCCAGCGCGTCGGTGAGCGGCAGCCCGGAGGCGTCGTCGGCCGGCAGGGCGTAGCGCACGCTCACGCGCGTACCAGCCGGCAGGCCGGTGAGCAGGCCCAGCGCCGAAGATGACGTCCCGGACGGCGATGTTGAGCCGGATGTCGGATGCTCCATGGCTGTCATCCTAGCCAGGGCACCGTGGCTAGACTGGTCGGAGCAATCCCAGGAGAAAGGTTCGAACCGCCGTGACCTACGTCATCGCCCAGCCCTGTGTCGACGTGAAGGACAAGGCCTGCGTCGAGGAGTGCCCCGTCGACTGCATCTACGAGGGGGAGCGCTCGCTCTACATCCACCCCGACGAGTGCGTGGACTGCGGTGCGTGCGAACCGGTGTGCCCCGTCGAGGCCATCTACTACGAGGACGACACCCCCGAGGAGTGGGCCGACTACTACAAGGCGAACGTCGAGTTCTTCGACGACCTCGGCTCGCCCGGTGGCGCCGCGAAGCTCGGCAACACGCACACGGACCACCCCATGATCGCGGCGCTGCCCCCGCAGAACCAGGACGTCGCCCTGTGACGCAGGGGGACCGTTCCTTCGGCCTCGCCCTGCCCGACTACCCGTGGGACACGATGGCCCCGTACCGGGCTGTCGCCGCGGAGCACCCCGGTGGGGTCGTGGACCTGTCCATCGGCACGCCCGTGGACCCCACGCCCCTGGTCGTCCAGGACGCGCTGGCCGCCGCCGCCGACGCCCACGGCTACCCGACCACCCACGGCACCCCCGCCCTGCGCGAGGCCGTCGTCGCCTGGTACGCGCGGCGCCGCGGCGTGACCGGCCTGGACCCCGCCGCGGTCATGCCCACGGTCGGCTCCAAGGAGCTGGTCGCCTGGCTGCCGCTGCTGCTCGGCCTGCGCCCCGGCGACGTCGTCGTGCGGCCCACGGTCGCCTACCCGACCTACGACATCGGGGCCCAGCTGGCGGGCGCCGAGGCCGTGGCCGCGGACGACCTCGACGAGCTCGACGACGACGTGCGCTCCCGCGTGCGCATGGTGTGGCTGAACTCGCCCGCCAACCCCACCGGCATCGTCCGGGACGCGGCGTCGCTGCGGCGGGTGGTCGACCAGGCCCGCGCCCTCGGGGCCGTGGTCGCCTCCGACGAGTGCTACGCCGAGCTCGGCTGGGGCGCCTGGGACGTCCAGCAGGGCGGCGCCCCGGTCCCGTCGGTGCTCGACCCCCGGGTCAGCGGCGGGGACCACTCCCTGCTGCTGTCCGCGTACTCCCTGTCGAAGCAGTCCAACGCCGCCGGCTACCGGGCCGCGTTCCTCGCCGGCGACCCCCGGCTCATGGCGAGCCTCGTCAACTCCCGCAAGCACGCCGGGATGATCGTGCCCGCCCCGATCCAGGAGGCCATGCGGGCCGCCCTGGGCGACGACGCCCACGTCACCGCCCAGAAGGCGCTCTACCGGTCCCGCCGCGAGCGGCTCGTCCCCGCGGCCGAGGCCTTCGGGCTGCGGGTCGAGCACTCCGAGGCCGGGCTCTACCTGTGGTGCACGGCGGGGGAGGACACCTGGACCACGGTGCAGCGCTTCGCGGAGCGGGGCGTCGTGGTGGGCCCGGGGGTGTTCTACGGCACGGCCGGCGAGGGGTACGTGCGTCTCGCCCTGACCGCCACCGACGAGCGCATCGACGCCGCCGTGGAGCGCCTCGGCCGCGCCTGACACGGTCCCCGGCGCCGCCGGGATTGGTCGCGGCGCGGACGGAGCAGGTAGGTTGGACCCTGACGATCGCTGTGTCCCGGGACACGGCCGTGCTGCGCCGACGGTGGCGCCCGGCGCGGCGACCACGGGCACCGGACACCGACATCCACTCGCGGAGGACGAACATGACTGAGTCTGCACAGAAGACCGGGACGGCCCGGCTCGACTACGGGAACGGAAGCCCCCTCGAGCTGCCCCTCCAGGACGCCACCGAGGGCAACCGCGGCTACGCGATCACGAACATGCTCAAGGAGACCGGCAACGTCGCCTTCGACCCCGGGTTCATGAACACGGCGAACGCGCGCTCCGCCATCACCTACATCGACGGCAACAACGGCATCCTCCGGTACCGGGGCTACCCGATCGAGGAGCTCGCCCAGCACTCCAGCTTCATCGAGACCGCCTACCTGCTCATCTACGGCGAGCTGCCCTCGCCGTCCGAGCTCGAGGACTTCGACACCCGGATCCGCCGGCACACCATGGTCCACGAGGACCTCAAGAGCTTCTTCAACGGGTTCCCGCGCAACGCCCACCCGATGCCCGTGCTGTCCTCGGCCGTCTCGGCGCTGTCCACGTTCTACGGGGACTCCCTCGACCCGTTCGACCAGGAGCAGGTGGAGATCTCCACCATCCGGCTGCTCGCGAAGGTGCCCACCCTGGCCGCCTACGCCTACAAGAAGTCCAAGGGCGAGCCGATGCTCTACCCGCAGAACGACCTCAGCTACACGGAGAACTTCCTGCGCATGTGCTTCGGCGTGCCCGCCGAGGACTACGAGATCGACCCGGCCATGGCGAAGGCCCTGGACGTGCTGCTGATGCTGCACGCGGACCACGAGCAGAACTGCTCCACCTCCACCGTCCGGCTCGTGGGCTCCTCCCACGCCAACATGTTCGCCTCGGTCTCCGCGGGCATCAACGCCCTCTACGGCCCGCTGCACGGCGGCGCGAACGAGGCCGTGCTCGCGATGCTCAACCGGATCGAGACGCAGGGCGTGACGCCCGAGGACTTCATGGAGCAGGTCAAGAACAAGGAGTCCGGCGCCCGGCTCATGGGCTTCGGCCACCGGGTCTACAAGAACTACGACCCCCGGGCCCGCATCGTCAAGGACTACGCCCACGAGATCCTCGAGAAGCTGGGCGGCAACGACCAGCAGCTCGAGATCGCCATGCGGCTCGAGGAGAAGGCCCTCGCCGACGACTACTTCGTGGAGCGCAAGCTCTACCCGAACGTCGACTTCTACACGGGCCTCATCTACAAGGCGATGGGCTTCCCCGAGAAGATGTTCACCGTCCTCTTCGCGATCGGCCGGCTGCCCGGCTGGATCGCCCAGTGGCGGGAGATGATCGAGGACCCGGAGACCAAGATCGGCCGCCCGCGCCAGCTCTACGTGGGCGAGGGCGAGCGGCACTACCCGCAGCGCTGAGCAGTCCCGGCACCGGCGGACGCCGGGCCCGTCCCCTTCGCGGGGCGCGGGCCCGGCGTCCGCCGTTCCGCGCCGGCGCCCGCCCCGGTAGCGTGGTCGCATGAGCGAGCAGCGGCACACCCCGGACCGGATCACCGAGCTCGGCCCGGACGACGTCTTCGTCTTCGGCTCCAACGCCCGGGGCGCCCACCTCGCGGGCGCGGCGCGCACGGCCGTCGAGCGCTTCGGCGCCGTCCCGGGCCGGGGGCACGGCCTGCAGGGGCGCTCGTACGCGATCGACAGCATGAGCGGGCTCCCGGAGCTCGAGCGGGAGGCGGCCGCGTTCGTGGCCTTCGCCCGGGAGCACCCCGAGCTGACGTTCTGGCTCACCCGGGTGGGCACGGGCATCGCCGGCCACGACGAGCGGCGGGTGGCCGCCCTGTTCGCCGACGCCCCGCCGAACGTGGTCCGGCCCCGGGGCTGGTGAGCCCCGGGCCGGACCGGCGCTCAGGCGCCCGCGGCGTAGCCCTCGGGGTTGCTCCGCTGCCAGTTCCAGTGGTCCCGGCACATCGTGTCGAGGTCCCGGTCGGCGGACCAGCCCAGCTCGGCCAGGGCCGTCGACGGATCGGCGTAGGACACCGCGGCGTCGCCGGGCCGCCGGTCCGTGATCTCGTAGGGGATGCTGCGCCCGGAGGCCCGCTCGAAGGCGGCGTGCACCTCGAGCACCGAGTAGCCCTTGCCCGTGCCCAGGTTCCAGGTGCGCACCCCGCCGTGCTCGGTGATGTGGTCCAGGGCCCTGAGGTGCCCGTCGGCGAGGTCCACCACGTGGATGTAGTCGCGCACGCCCGTCCCGTCGGCGGTCGGGTAGTCGGCGCCGTACACCTTCAGCTTCTCGCGCCGGCCCACGGCCACCTGGGCGATGAACGGCAGCAGGTTGTTCGGCACGCCCGAGGGGTCCTCGCCGATCCGCCCGGACTCGTGGGCGCCCACCGGGTTGAAGTAGCGCAGCAGGGCGACGTTCCAGGACGGGTCCGACGCGGCGAGGTCCACGAGCATGTCCTCGATGTGCTCCTTGGTCCGCCCGTACGGGTTCTGCGCGTCCATGGGCTGCTTCTCGGTCAGCGGCATCTCCTCGGGGGCGCCGTAGACCGTGGCCGAGGAGGAGAACACGATGGACCGGCAGCCGTGGGCCCCCATGGCGTCCAGCAGGTTGAGGGTGCCGGCCACGTTGGTGCGGTAGTACCACAGGGGCAGCTCGGCCGACTCGCCGACGGCCTTGAGCCCGGCGAAGTGGATCACGGCCTCCGGGCGGTGCTCCGCGAACAGGGCGTCGAGTCCCGCGGGGTCGAGGAGGTCGACCTCCGCGAACGCCTCGACGGCGCGTCCCGCGAGCTCCTCGACCCGCTCCAGCGAGGTCCGCGAGGAGTTCGCGAGGTTGTCCATCACGACGACGTCGTGCCCGGCCCCCAGCAGGGCGAGGACGGTGTGCGAGCCGATGTAGCCGGTTCCCCCGGTGACGAGAATCTTCATGGCCCCAGCGTATCGGCCGGGCCGCGGCGGTCCCGTCAGCGGCTCGCGAGGACCACCACGACGTCGTTGGGCGGGGGAGCGCCCTCCGGGTGCGCCTCGGCGGCGTCCACCCACCCCGGGGCGGGCGCGAAGCGGGCGGTGCGCTGGTCCGCCCGGACCCAGCTGCGCCCGTCGAAGGACACCTCGGCGACGCCCAGCGCGTCCGCCTGCGCGACCGCCCAGTGCGCCGCGGCCCAGCCCGCCGGCTCCCCGGGCGCCGGCACGACCACCCGGTCGCCGTCCGTGCGCGGGGCGGGCACCGCCGTGCGGAACGCGTCGCGGAGGGCGTCGGCCGCCCGGCGCGGGTCCCCGGGGTGCTCGGGGTCGTGGAGCACGCAGTTGAGCGAGCCCTCCGTGGCGCCGGTCAGGCTGCCGGCGAAGGCCCGGGCGAGGCCCTCGTGCCGCGCGTACGCCTCGGGGTGCCCGGAGCGCTGGACCGCCTGCGCGGCGTCGGTGACGGACATCGTCCGGTAGTCGAGCTCGGCGAGGCCGTCGTAGAAGGCGGCCGTGGCGTGGGCCGGGTCCATGATCTGCTCGACCGTGCCCCAGCCCTGGGAGGGGCGCTGCTGGAACAGCCCCACGGAGTCCCGGTCCCCGTAGTCGATGTTGACCAGCTGCGACTCCTGCATCGCGGTCGCCAGGGCCACGACCGCCGCGTACGGGTCGGTGCCGCGCGCCACGGACTCCGCGGTGATCAGGGCGGCGTTGGCGGACTGCTCCGCGGACAGGGCGTGCCGCTGCCGCTGCCCGTCCCCGTCCGTGCTCGCGACCACGCACCGGGGCTCCCCGGCAGAGGGCCGCCCCGCGCGCAGCTCCACGGCCACGAGGACCCCCGCCGCGAGCACGGCGCCGACGAGCAGGAGCACGAACAGCGGCAGCCGCAGCGACCTGCTGCGGCGGCCGGGGACGGGGGAGGACACGGGCGCTCCTGGGCGGACGGGAGGACGGGCGGGGGGCGACGGGCGGGCAGGGACGGGTGGACGGGCGACGCCGCGCAGGGCGGGGCGGGCCCGTCCTGCGCGGCGTCGGGCGGCGGGGCGGGGCCCGACGCGCTCAGTTGGCGTGCAGCGCCGCGTTGAGCTCCACGGTCCCGCCGGCGCGGGGCAGCACCTCGACGGCGCCGGTGAGGGAGTTGCGGCGGAACAGCAGGTTGGACAGGCCCGAGAGCTCCGAGGCCTTGGCCGTGGACCGCTCGCCGTCGGAGTGCACGCTCACCCGGGTGCCGGCGGTGACGTAGAGGCCGGCCTCGACCACGCAGTCGTCGCCGAGGGAGATGCCGACACCGGAGTTGGCGCCGAGCAGCACGCGCTCGCCCACGGTGATCCGCTCCTTGCCGCCGCCGGAGAGGGTGCCCATGATGGAGGCGCCGCCGCCCACGTCCGTGGCGTCGCCCACGACCACGCCGGCGCTGATCCTGCCCTCGACCATGGACTGGCCCAGGGTGCCGGCGTTGAAGTTGACGAAGCCCTCGTGCATCACCGTGGTGCCCTCGGCGAGGTGGGCGCCGAGCCGGATCCGGCTGGCGTCGCCGATCCGCACGCCCGCGGGGACCACGTAGTCCACCATTCGCGGGAACTTGTCCACGCTGTGCACGGTCACGTGCCCGCCGGAGGCCTTCATCCGGAGCAGCGCGAAGGTCAGCTCCTCGGCGAGCACGGGCCCGCGGTCCGTCCAGGCGACGTTGGCGAGCAGGCCGAACACGCCGTCGAGGTTCAGGGTGTTGGGGCGCACGAGGCGGTGGGAGAGCAGGTGCAGGCGCAGGTAGGCGTCCGCGGCGTCGGCGGGCGCGGCGTCGAGGTCGATCGAGGTCTCGACGATCTCGCTGCGGACGTTGCGGTCGGGGTCGGCGGTGGCCGCGAGCCGCAGGTCCGCGTCGAGGGAGGTGTCGACCGCGTCGGAGAGGGACGGGGCGGGGTACCAGACGTCGAGGACGGTGCCCTCCTTGGGGCCCGAGGCCACGACGGTGGCCAGGCCGAGTCCGGAGGCGGGACGAGAGGTGGAAGAAGTCATGGCCTCCATCCTACGGGGGACGCCGGGACGGGGCCGACGGGCGGCTGCGGCCTCCCCGTTATGCTGGCAGCCATGATCGCACCGGAGCTGGACCTCGCCGCGGACCCCGCCGACCTGACGGCCGCCCTCATCGACATCGCGTCCGTCTCGGGCTCGGAGGGTCCCCTGGCCGACGCCGTCGAGGCCGCGCTGCGCCGGCTCCCGCACCTCACCGTGCACCGGGACGGGGACGCCGTGGTGGCGCGCACCGACCTCGGCCGCGCCGAGCGGGTGGTGCTCGCCGGCCACCTCGACACCGTGCCCCTGCCGACCGCGCCCGGCGCCCGGGGGACCGTGCCCGCCACGTGGACGGGGGCCGACGGCGACCGGGTGCTCTACGGCCGGGGTGCCACCGACATGAAGGGCGGCGTGGCCGTCCAGCTCGTCCTGGCCGCGGCCCTGACGGCGCCGAACCGGGACATCACCTACGTCTTCTACGACCACGAGGAGGTCGACGCCGACGCGAGCGGGCTGGGCCGGCTCCAGCGCCACGCCCCCGAGCTGCTCGAGGCGGACTTCGCGGTGCTGCTCGAGCCCACCGACGGGACCGTGGAGGGCGGGTGCAACGGCACGATGCGCTTCCGCATCACCACCACCGGCCGTGCCGCCCACTCGGGGCGGTCCTGGATCGGGGAGAACGCGATCCACAAGCAGGCCGACGTCCTCGCCCGTCTGGCGGCCTACGAGCCGCGGACCGTGGCGGTGGAGGGGCTCGAGTACCGCGAGGGGCTCAACGCGATCCGGATCGGCGGCGGCGTGGCCGGCAACGTGGTCCCGGACACCGCCCACGTGGAGATCAACTACCGCTTCGCCCCGGACAAGAGCCCCGAGGACGCCGTGGCGCACGTGCGGGAGGTGTTCGCCGGCTACGAGATCGAGCTCACGGACCTCTCCCCGGCGGCGCGCCCCGGCCTGGACCGTCCCGCGGCCGCCGCGTTCGTGGCCGCGGTGGGCCAGGAGCCCAAGCCCAAGTACGGCTGGACGGACGTGGCCCGCTTCTCGCAGATGGGCGTGCCCGCCGTGAACTTCGGCCCCGGCGACGCCCTGCTGGCCCACACGGACGACGAGCACGTGAGTGCCGACGCGGTCCGGGAGTGCTGCCGGGCCCTGGCCGCGTGGCTCACGGCCTGAGCGGCGTCAGACGGTCGTCTCCTCGGCGGCCATGGGCCCCTCGGCCGGCTTGGTCCGGCCCGCGGTGCGGAAGCTGAGGAACCGCGACAGCCACGCGGCCAGCAGGGTCAGCAGGTAGTTGATGAGCACGAAGACCAGCGCCACCACGAACAGCGTCTGCAGGATGTTGCCGTCCCCGGAGCCCAGGCGCCGAGCGCTCGCGAGCAGCTCCGGGTAGGTGATGATGTAGCCCAGCGCGGTGTCCTTGAGGATCACCACGAACTGGCTGACCATCGAGGGCAGCATCGCGGTGAGGGCCTGGGGGAGCTCGATCATCCGCAGGGACCGGGAGGGCGTGAGCCCGATGACCAGGCCCGCCTCGCGCTGGCCCTTGGGCAGCTGGTGCACGCCGGAGCGGATGAGCTCGGCGATGACCGACCCGTTGTAGAACATCAGGCCCAGCACCACGGCCCAGAACGGCACGTTGGCGGGCTCGACCAGGCCGGCGCGGCCGATGCCCAGGTAGAAGAAGATCATCATCACCAGCACGGGCACGGCCCGGAAGAACTCGACCACCACGGTGCAGACGAAGCGCACCGGGGCCAGCTGGGAGAGCCGGCCGAGACCGAAGACCAGGCCGAAGGCGATCGAGAGGGCCACCGCCAGCAGCGCGGCCCGCAGGGTCTCCCACAGCCCCGGGAGCAGGAAGTTCTCCCAGGCCCGGGCGGTGAGCAGCGGGGTCCACCGGTCGGCGTCCAGCTGGCCCTGCTCGGCGAGCGCGCCGAGCACGACCCAGGCGAGCGCGGCGATCAGCAGGACTCCCGCCACGTTGAAGAGCAGCGTGAGCCGGCGGGCACGCGGCCCCTGCACGTCGAAGAGGACGTTCTGGGTCTTGGCCATCAGCGCTTCACCGCCAGCTTCCGGGAGGCCCAGGTGGTCAGCAGGCCCACCGGGACGACGATCAGGACGAAGCCGAGCGCCACCACCAGGAAGATCGCGATGATCACGTCCGGGCGGAACTCGATCATGGTCTTCATGAGGGAGGAGATCTCGGTGACCGACGCGGCCGCGGCCACCGTCGTGTTCTTCGTCAGGGCGATCAGGGTGTTGCCGAGCGGGGTGATCGCCCCGCGCAGCGCCTGCGGGAAGACGATCAGCCGGGCCGCGGGCAGGAAGCTCAGCCCGATGGCCCGGGCCGCCTCGGCCTGCCCGGCCGGCACCGTGTTGACGCCGGAGCGGATGGCCTCGCAGACGAAGGCCGCGTGGTAGAGGCTCAGGCCGATCACGGCGTAGAGGAAGAAGTTCCGGTTGAAGTCCGAGGAGAGGTTGATGCCGAGCTGGCTCCACACGCCCAGGACCAGGAACACGAGGATGATCGTCAGCGGCGTGTTGCGGAACAGGTTCACGTACGTGGTGCCGAGCAGCCGCAGGGACGCGATGGGTGAGATGCGCATCAGGGCGATCAGGGCGCCGAGGACCGCCGAGCCGATCGCGGCCCAGAAGGTCAGCTGCAGGTTGACCCAGAACGCGCCCGGCACGTCGTACTGGGCGAACAGACTGGCGAAGTCGGTCAGATAGTCGTTCACGGGAGCTCCCGGGGATCGGGCAGGTCCTGGGTCACGGAAGGCCCCTTCGTCGCGGATCGGTCGGCGTGCTGCGCGGTCGCGGTCCCGTGGCCGGCCGGTCGCCGGCCGGCCACGGGGTGCTCACGCGTCCGGGGTCACTCGCCGCAGGGCTCGGGCTCCGGCGGGTTGAGCTCGGCGTTGTAGGTGTAGTCGGCGCCCTCGGTGTTGGCCGTGACGGCCTCCTCCCAGGCGCCCTCGTCGATCATCTTGGTGATGGCCTCGTTGACGGCCTCGCACTGGTCGGAGCCGTCGGGCAGGCCCACGCCGTAGCGCTCCTCGGAGAAGGTGTTGCCGACCACCTTGAACTTGCCCTGGTTGGCGTCGGTCGAGGCGAGGCCGGCGAGGATGATGTCGTCGGTGGTCACGGCGTCCACCTGGCCGGACTCGAGCGCCGTGAGGCAGTCGGCGTAGCCGGGCTGCTCGACGAGGTTGGCGCCGGGCTGGTCGTCCTTGACCTTCTGCGCGGAGGTCGATCCGGTCACCGAGCACAGGTTCTTGCCCTCGAGGTCGTCGGGGCCGGCGATCGAGGAGTCGTCGGTGCGCACCAGCAGGTCCTGGCCGGCCACGAAGTAGGGGCCGGCGAAGTCCACGGTCTGGTCGCGCTCCTCGGTGATCGAGTAGGTCGCGAAGATCATGTCCACCTGGTCGTTGGAGAGCATGTTCTCGCGGTTGGCGGAGGGGGACTCGACCCACTCGATCTGGTCCTCGGAGTAGCCGAGCTCGGTGGCGACGTACTTCGCGACGTCGACGTCGAAGCCGGTGTACTCGCTGCCGTCGCGGTAGCCGAGGCCGGGCTGGTCGAACTTGATGCCGATCCGCACGGACTCGCCCGAGCCGCCGCCCTCGCCGCCTGCACCGGACCCGCCGTCGTCGCCACCTCCGCACGCGGTGAGGGTCAGGGCCGCGGCCGCGGCCATCGCGGCCAGTCCGAGGGGCTTGCTGCTGCGCATGGTGTGCTCCTTGCTGTGGAGGTGGTGGCGTGGGTCGGAGGGTCGGGGGACGGTCAGTGGCCGAGGATCTTGCCGAGGAAGTCCTGGGCGCGCTCGGAGCGGGGGTTCGTGAAGAACTCCTCGGGGGTGTTCTCCTCGACGATCATGCCGTCGGCCATGAACACCACGCGGTCGGCGGCCTTGCGGGCGAAGCCCATCTCGTGGGTGACCACGATCATCGTCATGCCCTGCTTCGCGAGGGCGACCATGGTGTCGAGGACCTCGTTGATCATCTCGGGGTCCAGCGCGGAGGTGGGCTCGTCGAAGAGCATCACCTTCGGCTCCATGGCCAGGGCGCGGGCGATGGCGACGCGCTGCTGCTGGCCGCCGGAGAGCTGCGCGGGCAGCTTCTCGGCCTGGTTGTCGACCCCCACCCGGGTCAGCAGCTCCATGGCCTGCTTCTTCGCCTCGGCCGCCGACCTGCCCCGCACCTTGACGGGCCCCAGGGTCACGTTCTGCAGGACCGACTTGTGGGCGAAGAGGTTGAAGGACTGGAAGACCATGCCGACGTCGGCGCGCAGCTTCGCGAGGGCCTTGCCCTCCTCGGGCAGCCGCTTCCCGTCGATCAGGATCTCGCCGTCGTCGATGCTCTCGAGCCGGTTGATGGCCCGGCACAGGGTGGACTTGCCGGAGCCGGAGGGGCCGATCACGACCACCACCTCGCCGCGCTTCACCTCCAGGTTGATGTCCCGGAGCACGTGCAGGTCCCCGAAGTGCTTGTTGACGTGCGTCATGCGGACCAGGGCCTCGGCCGTCCCCGCGGTGGAGGAGGCCGGAGCGGCGGCCGGCGGAGTGGCGTGTGACATACCGGAAAGATATCCCAGATTCGTTCCGTGTGATGCCGAACACGTTGCAATCGTGTTAATTGCTTACCCGTCCGTAGAAATGTTGCGGCGCCCCGTCCCGCCCGGCGGCGCATAGCCTGGAGGACATGACCGAGATCCTCGTGGTGCTGTCCGGGCTCGTGCTGCTGCTCACGGTCGTGGGCGTCGTGGTCCTCGGCCGCGACCGCCTCGCCGAGCGGGTCGTGCCCGCCCGGGACGGGATCGCCGTGGCGCGCGCCCCCGGGGCGCCGCTCGTGCTGCCCGAGCACCCGACGGCGGAGGACGTGGAGCGGATCGCGTTCTCCGTACGGCGCCGCGGCTACGACCCCGCGGAGGTCCACGCCGTGCTGGCCCACCTCGCGGACCGGCTGCCGCCGCCGGAGGACCCGCCGTCCCGCCCGGTGCCGGGGGCGTGAGCGGCCGGACGGCCGTGGCCCTCCGGACGGCCGTGGCCCTCCGGTGGACCCGGGCTCCCTGGTGGGCACAGGCCCTGCTGGTCTGGGCGGCTTCCCGGCTCTGGGCCTGGGCCGTGTTCACCACGGTGGGCCGGCAGCAGGGTCCCGGTCCGTGGGGGGACGGCGCCCTGGGCTACCTCGAGTTCACCGGGACCTGGGACTCGGACTGGTACGAGCGCATCGCCCGGGAGGGCTATCCCGCGTCCCTGCCCCGGGACGCGGCCGGGCAGGTGCAGGAGAACGCCTGGGCGTTCTACCCGGTCTTCCCGATGGTCGTGCGGGTGGTCTCGGCGGCCACCGGCGCGGGGTGGGACGCGGCCGCGTCGGCCGTGTCCCTGGCCGCGAGCCTGGGCGCCGTCCTGCTCGTCCACCGGCTGTTCCTCCGGCTCGCCCCTCCGGCCACCGCCCTGTGGGGTGTCGCGTTCGTCGCGTTCAGCCCGGTCGCCCCGGTGCTGCAGGTCCCCTACGCCGAGTCGCTGCACCTGCTGCTGCTCGCGGGCGCCCTGCTGCTGGTGGCCCGGGGGAACCACCTGGCGGCCGCCCCCGTGGTGCTCCTGATGTGCCTGACGCGCCCGGCGGGGGTCCCCTTCGCGGCGGCCCTGGGGATCACGTGGCTCGTGCGCTCCGTGCGCCGGCACCGGGCCGGGGAGCTGCGCCGCGCGGCGGAAGCCGTCGACGGGCTGTTCGGCCTCGCGGTCCTGGCGTGCGGCGCGGCCCTCGCCTGGCCGGCGATCGCGTGGGCCGTCACGGGCGAGCCGACCGCGTACACCGACACCGAGACGGCGTGGCGGGGCGGGGGAGGGCTGGAGCCGGTGGTGCCCTGGTTCGACGCCGCCGCCGGGCTGTTCGGCCCCGTGCTCGGGCTCGCCGCGCCCGTGCTGCTGGTCGCGGGCGGGACGGTGCTGCTGGGCACCCGCGTGGTGCGGGAGCGGCTGGACCTGCTCACGCGCGTGTGGCTGGCGAGCTACGCCGTGTACCTGCTCCTCTTCCTGCACCCCCAGAGCAGCACCTTCCGGCTGCTGCTGCCGCTGTTCCCCCTCGCCCTGCCGCTGGCCGCGGTCTCGGACTCGCGCGCCTACCGGGTGGCCTGCGTGGTGTTCGGCGCGCTGCTCCAGCTCGTCTGGGTCGGCTGGCTGTGGCACTGGAAGCAGCTGCCCGGGGGCGGGGACTACCCGCCCTGATCCCGTCCGCACCCCGCGCCGGGCACGCCGACGCGGACCCCCGGGCGCCGGGGTGGTCCGGGTCCACGGTTGCGGCTCGGATAGGATGGGAGCCACACCAATCGAGGAAGAGGAGTTCCCACATGGCGGCCATGAAGCCGAGAACCGGTGACGGACCGATGGAGGTCACCAAGGAGGGGCGGAGCCTGATCATGCGGGTGCCGCTCGAGGGCGGCGGACGGCTGGTGGTCGAGCTGAAGCCGGCCGAGGCCGCGGAGCTCAAGGAGTGCCTGGCCGGCGTCACCGAGTGACCACCGGCGCGGACGGCCAGCAGCAGCCCGGAGCCGGTCGTCAACAGGGCGGTGCTGAAGCGCTCGTCCTCCCGGAACAGCCGGTGCACGGCCCGCATCGTCCGGGTGTTCTCCTCGCGGTTGGCCGGCTGCGCCACCTTGTCCTGGGACAGGGCGTCGTTGACCACGAGCATCCCGCCCGGGCGCAGCAGCCGGACGGCCTCCTCGGCGTAGTCGAGGGTCCCCTCGGGGTCGGCGTCGAGGAACACGAGGTCGTAGGCGCCGGCGCTCAACCGTGGCATCACGAGGGACGCGCGGCCGGGGATCGTGCGGGTCCGGCTCGTCGGGATCCCGGCCTCCCGGAACGTGTCGCGGGCCGCGCGCAGCGCCCGGATGTCGGTGTCGATCGTGGTCAGCACGGACGTGCCGGGCAGACCGCGCAGCAGGGCGAGACCGGACACCCCGGCCCCCGTGCCCACCTCGACCACGGTGGCGGGCCGGGCCGCCGCGGCGAGCACGGTCAGGGCGGCGGCCGTCCCCGGGGTCACCGGGGGGATGCGCAGGGCGAGGGACCGCTCCCGGGCGCGGTAGGCGAGCTCGTCCTCGGCGGCGAACGCCTCGGCGTACGACCAGCTCGTCGTCTTGTCCGCGCCCATGGTCCGCCCTTCGTCGCTGTAGTGGATGCGCGCCATCCTACCGGCTGGGCCCGTCCGTCCGGCCACCGTCCAGTCGGCATCCAGCTTCCCGGTCGATCATGGAGACGATCACGACGTCTTCCACGGACCTGTTCGCGGGCCTCCTCACGGAGCGGTCCGTGCACCCGCTCCCGACGCCGACCGCGGCACGGGACCGGGCACGGGCCCACCCGGAGCCCGCCGCCCGACCACCGCACGAGGAGGACCGATGCCCCGCCCGGACCGCACCGCGCCGGCCCGCCCCAGCAGCGCGGTGCCCGTGGCCGCGGCCACCGTGAGCGCGGTGCTCACCCTCGTCCTGGGCTCCGGCTACGCGGTCGGGCGCACGGTCGTGATGCAGTCCGCGCACAGCGCCGAGGAGCGGGTGCCGGTCTCGGCGTGGCACGGCACGCACGGGGTGCTGCACGCGGACGAGGTGTCCGCGGACCTGCTGCGCACGGAGGGCTGGACGCTGCCCACCCTGGCCGCGGACGGCTACCGGGTGGGCTCGATGACCCGCGGCACCCTGTCCGGGCACCCGGTCGTGGCCGTCAGGCTGCACCGCGGCGAGGACGAGGTCGTCGTGGTGGAGCAGCGCGGGGGGGTCGACCGCGAGAACCCCATGGACGGACTGACCGGGCTGCCCGTGAGCGCCGAGGGCCTCGAGCGCGTCGCCGTGGAGGGCGTGCCGCTGTGGGTGGACGCCGGGCCGCCGTGGCGGGCGGTGCTCGTCGGGGACGAGGTCGTCTACACCGTCTCGGGGGACTCCGGACCGTCCGCGATGGCCCACACCGTGGGCCTCGTCGTGGCCGACGAGCGGGGGCGCGTGGTGGAGCCGTCCCCGGGGGACCCCGGCGTCGTCGAGACGGTGCTGGTCGGCCTGCGCGAGATCTTCGGCTGACCGGCCACCGGCTCCCGGACTGGTAAAATCACTTCCTGTGCTCGGCATCAACGGCGGCGAAGCGATCATCCTGGTGCTCCTGGCCCTGTTCATCATCGGGCCGGAGCGGCTGCCGGAGTACGCGGAGAAGCTCAAGGAGCTGGTCAAGGCCGCCAAGCGCTACGCGACCGGCGCCACCGAGGAGCTCAAGGAGACCCTCGGGCCGGAGATCGCCGACGTCGACTGGCGCAGGCTCGACCCCCGCCAGTACGACCCCCGCACCATCGTGCGCCAGGCCCTCCTGGAGGACGACGAGCCGGCGGCGCCCGCCGCACCCCGGCCGCGCCCCGGCCCGGTGCTGACCCGCCTGGCCCCCGGCGAACGGGCCCCCTTCGACACCGAAGCCACCTGAGCCGGCCCCCGCACACGCCGAGCGCGGGGCCGGCGGCGCGTCAGCGCGGTCCCAGGCCCAGCGGCCGTCCGGCGAGCCCGCGCGGGCGGGCGCCCATCGCGTCGGCGACGGCACGCAGGGCGACCGCGGCGGGCGAGCCCGGCGCGGACCACACCACCGGGCGGCCGGCGTCCCCGCCCTCGCGCAGGGCGACGTCGAGCGGCACGGCGCCGAGCAGCGGCACGTCGTAGCCGAGCCGCCGGGTCAGGGACTCCGAGATCCGGGTGCCCCCGCCGGCGCCGAAGAGCTCGAGCACGCTGCCGTCCGGCATCGGCATGCCCGCCATGTTCTCCACCACCCCGGCCACCCGCTGGCCGGTCTGCACCGCGAGCGCCCCGGAGCGCTCGGCGACCTCGACCGCCGCCTGCTGGGGCGTGGAGACCACGAGCACCTCCGCGGACGGCAGCAGCTGGGCCACGGAGATCGCGATGTCGCCCGTGCCCGGCGGGAGGTCGAGGAACAGGTGGTCCAGGTCGCCGAAGTGCACGTCCGTGAGGAACTGCTCCACGGCGCGGTGCAGCATCGGCCCGCGCCAGGCCACCGGCTGGTCCGGGTCCACGAACATCCCGATCGAGATGACCTTGAGCACCCCGGGGCGCCCGGTGTCCTCCCGCGCCTCCTCGGGGACGTCCACGACGGGGGGCAGGATCATGTCCCCCACCTGGGTGGGCGCCCGGTCGATGCCGAGCAGCCCGGGCACGGAGAACCCGTGGACGTCGGCGTCCACGATGCCGACCGACCGGCCGCGCGCGGCGAGCGCGGCGGCGAGGTTCACGGTGACCGTCGACTTGCCGACGCCGCCCTTGCCGCTGGTCACCGCGTGCACCCGGGTCAGGGAGGACGGGTCGTTGAAGGGGACGGTCCGGGTGTGGCCCACCCGGTCCTTCAGCGCGGTGCGCTGCTCGGGGGTCATCACCCCGATCTCGACGTCCACGGTGCGCACCCCCGCCACGGTCCCCACGGCGTCCCGGACGTCCCGCTCGATGGTCGAGCGGAGGGGGCAGCCGCTGATCGTCAGCAGCACGTGCACCGCGGCGTGGCCGGCGTCGTCGAGGCGGGCGGAGCGGATCATCCCCAGCTCGGTCACGGGCCGGCGCAGCTCCGGGTCGAGCACGCGGTCGAGCGCCGCGCGCAGGGCGGGGTCGAGGGTCTCGGGGGCGAGGACGTCGTCGGGGCGGGGCTCAGGCACGGGGGTTCCCTCGGGTCTCGGGGGCGGTGGGGCGGTCGGGGTTGCGGCTCCTGCGGCGGGCGCCCCGCCGCGGCGGGGCCCCCGGCTCGTCGGCGTCCGGGGCGTCGTCCTGGGACTCCAGGATCTCCTCGAGCACCGAGCGCAGCTCCGAGCGCACGAAGTCGCGGGTGGCGACGTCGCGCAGCGCGATCCGCAGCGAGGCGATCTCCCGGGTCAGGTACTCGGTGTCGGCGAGGTTCTGCTGCGCCCGGCGGCGGTCCTCCTCCTGGGTCACCCGGTCCCGGTCGTCCTGCCGGTTCTGCGCCAGCAGCAGCAGGGGCGCCGCGTAGGAGGCCTGCAGCGAGAGCATGAGCGTGAGCAGCGTGAAGTTGAGGTCCTTCGAGTCGAACTGCAGCTCCCGGGGGGCGATGGTGTTCCAGCCCAGCCACAGGGCCACGAACACCGTCATCCACAGCAGGAACTGCGGGGTGCCCATGAACCGGGCGAAGCCCTCGGTCATCCGCCCGAAGGCGTCGGGGTTCGGCCGGAACCGGTCCAGCAGTCCCGGCCGGTGCTCGCGCGGCTGGTCGAGGGCGTTGCCGCGGGTGCCGACGCGGGGGCGCCGGGGCTCGCGCTCACTCATACCGCTTGCCCACCTTCCGGATCGGGGTCCCGTCGTCGGCGGTGCGCCAGTCCTCGGGCAGCAGGGCGTCGAGGACGTCGTCGATCGTGATCGCCCCGACCACCCGGTCGTGGTCGTTGACCACCGGGATGATCGTGAGGTCGTAGGTCGCGAGCTCGCGCGCGACGTCCTGCAGGGAGGCGAGGTCGGAGACCGGCTCGAACGAGCGGTCGATGAGGTTGCCCACGGCCTCGGGCGGGGGATAGCGCAGCAGCTTCTGGGTGTGCACCATGCCGAGGTACTTGCCGGTGGGCGTCTCCAGCGGCGGGCGGGAGATGATCACGGCCGCCGCGACCGCGGGGCTGAGCTCCTCCTGGCGGATGTGCGCGAGCGCCTCGGCCACCGTGGCCTCCGGCGGCAGGATGATCGGCACGGGGGTCATGAGCGAGCCGGCCGTGCCCTCCTCGTACTCCAGCAGGCGCCGGACGTCCTCGGCGTCCTCGGGCTGCATCCGCGCGAGCAGCTCCTCGGCCTGGGCCTCGGGCAGCTCGTTGAGCAGGTCGGCGGCGTCGTCGGGCTCCATCTCCTCGAGCACCGTGGCCGCGCGGTCCGGCTCCATGTTGGTGAGGATGTAGACCTGGTCCTCCTCCGGGAGCTCCTCGAGGACGTCGGCGAGCCGGTCGTCCTGGAGCTCGTGGGCGATCTCGAGCATGCGCTTGGCCGACATGTCGTGGAGCTCGTCCGCGAGGTCGGCGGGCTGCTGCTCCTCGTGGGAGGCGACCCACTGGGTGGCCGGCTGGTGGCCCGCGGCGGAGGGGTCCCCCGCGTCCTCCCAGTCGATGATCAGCGTCTCGTTGCGGCGGCGCATCAGGCCCCCGCCCGTGCCGGTGCGGCGCACGAAGAGCTGGGTGATCAGCCAGTCCCCGGTGTTGCGCTTGCGCTCCATCGCCATGTCCTCGACCGTGGCGGAGCCGGAGCCGTCGCGCAGCACCACGGTCCGGTCGAAGACCTCGCCGACGGCGAGGGTCTCCGCGCCGCGCTGCTCGAAGCGGCGCAGGTTCACGAGCCCCGTGCTGATGATCTTCTCCGCGTCGATGCTGGTCACGCGGGTCATCGGCACGAACACCCGCTTCTTGCCGAGGACCTCCACCACGAGGCCGACCACGAGGGGCCGGCGGGAGGAGCGGCCGTACCGGGAGCTGCCGCGCATGAGCACGACGACGTCGCGCAACCGCCCCAGACGGTCCCCCAGGGGGTCGAACACGTCGAGGCCGATCAGGCGCGCGATGAAGATCTTGTCGATGTGGCTGCTCACCGTACAAGACTACCCACCGGCTCCCCGGGCACCTTCCGGGGGCCGAGGCCCGTGAGGGGACCGGGTCGGGGCGCGGTGGCGGGAGCGGATGGGGGAGAATGGGGGCATGAGCTCGCCACGGTCCCTGCCCCCTGCCAGTCCCGCCGTCCGCGGTCTGCCCCGCGGGGAGGTGATCGGGCGCTACGCCACGTACGCCGACGCGCAGAAGGCCGTGGACCACCTGGCGGACGAGCAGTTCGAGGTGGACCGGATCGCGATCGTCGGCAACGACCTGAAGTCCGTGGAGCAGGTGACCGGCCGGCTGAGCTATCCGAAGGTCGCGGGCCAGGGCGCGCTCAACGGCATGGTCTTCGGCGCGTTCCTCGGGATGATCCTGTCGTTGCTGGGCGGGGAGCAGTGGCTGTCCACGCTGCTCGTGTCGGTGCTGATGGGCGGGGCCTTCTGGATGCTGCTCGCCACCATCACCTACGCCATGCAGCGCGGGAAGCGGGACTTCACCTCGACCAACCAGATCGTCGCCACGTCCTACGACGTCGTGGCCGCCCCCGAGGTGGCCCAGCGCGCCCAGCAGGTGCTCCAGGGGCTGCGCGGGCTGCAGAGCCTGCCGCGGACCGCTCCCGCGCCGCGGCCCGCTCCGCAGCAGGGTCCTCCGCAGGGGATGCGGCAGGGCCCCCCGCAGCCCGGGACGCCGGGGCGGCCCCCGGCGGGGGCCCCGTGGCAGCGGCCCTCCCACGGCGCCGCCCCGGAGCCGGCCGGCGGACCCGCGGGTCCCGCGCCCGCGGTCCCCGCGGCGGGCCAGAGCGAGCAGGCCGACGCGCCCGGCCGCTCCGCGATGTTCCAGGACCTGCCCGACGGCCGGCCCCAGTACGGCATCAGGCTCCCCGCCGGGGAGCCCGACGGGGACGCCGCCGGTCAGGACGCGGCCCCGGACCGGTCCGGGCCGCCGACCGGCGGGAGAACGTCCACCGACGCCTCCCGCTGACGGCCGGCGGCCGCCGGCTCAGCTGGGGTCGACGCCCTCCCGGGCGTGCCACAGACCGGTCATCCACGCCTCGACCTCGTCCGGGGTGCGGGGCAGCCCGGACGAGAGGTTGACGTTGCCGTCCTCGGTGATCAGGACGTCGTCCTCGATCCGCACGCCGATCCCGCGGTACTCCTCCGGCACCGCGAGGTCCTCCGCCTTGAAGTAGAGGCCGGGCTCGATGGTGAACACCATGCCGGGCTCGATGACCCCGTCCACGTACAGCTCCCGCTTGGCCTGCGCGCAGTCGTGCACGTCGAGGCCCAGGTGGTGGCTCGTGCCGTGCGGCATCCACCGCCGGTGGTGCTGGCCCGCCGCGGAGAGCGAGACCTCGGCGGGCACGGGCAGCAGGCCCCAGCTCTCCAGCCGCCGGGCCAGGACCTCCATGGCGGCGGCGTGCACGTCCCGGAACCGGTTGCCGGGCACCGCGGCGTCGAACGCGGCGTCGGCGGCGTCCAGGACCGCCTGGTAGATCCGCCGCTGCACCTCCGAGTAGCGGCCGTTCACCGGCAGGGTGCGGGTGATGTCAGCGGTGTAGAGGGAGTCGGCCTCCACGCCCGCGTCCACGAGGATCAGCTCCCCGGGGATCACCCTCCCGGTGTTGCGGATCCAGTGCAGGACCGTGGCGTTGTTGCCGCACGCCGCGATGGTGTCGTAGCCGAGGTCGTTGCCGTCCGTGCGGGCGCGGGCGAAGAAGGCGCCCTCGACCATGCGCTCGCCGCGGTGGCGGTGGCCCGCGGCGGCCGGCAGCACGTGCACGATGTCGGTGAAGCCCGCGATGGTCGCGTCCACGGCCTCGCGCAGCTGCCCGACCTCGTGGGCGTCCTTGACGAGCCGCAGCTCCGAGAGCGCCTCGGCGAGCTCGCCGTCGAGGGCGTCCGAGGACTCGAGGTCCACCCCGGTGTTGATCCGGGAGGTGTCCACCAGGGCGTCGACGTTCAGGTCCACCTCGCGCACGAGCCGGACCCGCAGGCCGCCCAGGGCGGTGGGCCCGGCGTTCTTGGTGACCGCGTCCTCGAGGCCCCCGAGGTCCCGGGTGCGCAGCCCGTAGGCGGCGCCCAGTTCCTCGAGGGTGGGGCGGGGGCCCACCCAGAACTCGCCGTTCTTGGCGTCGGCGTAGAACTCCTTCGAGTCCCGGCCGGCCATGGGGTGGAAGTACAGGGTGGCCTCGTGGTGGCCCCCGTCGTCGCCGGCGCCCTCCTGGACGGGCTCGAGCACCAGCACGGCGTCGGGCTCGTGGTCCACGCCCAGACCCGTGAGGTGCGCGAACGCGGAGTGCGGCCGGAAGCGGTAGTCGGTGTCGTTGGAGCGGACCTTGAGCGGCCCGGCGGGGAGCACGAGCCGCTCGCCGGGGAACCGCTCGGAGATCCGCCGGCGCCGCTCGGCGGCGAAGTCCGCGACCGGGGCCCGCTCCACCTCGGTGGGCTCCGCCTCCGCCCACTGGGATGCCATGAACTGCTGGAAGGCGGCGGAGTCGGGGCGCTGGGACCGGTTCTCGACCCGGTCCGAGAGCGGCTGCGCCGCGTCCTGGGGTGTGCTGCTGTGCTCTGTCATGATTCCTTTCCTCGCGTCGTCGGTCTCATCGTGCCACGGGAGGCGGCGGGCCGTCCGGCCCGGACCGGTATCGTGGAGCGGGTGAAGATCGACCTGCACACCCACTCGTCCGACTCCGACGGCACGGAGAGCCCGGCGGACGTGGCCCGCGCGGCGCACGCGGCGGGCCTGGACGTCTTCGCCCTCACCGACCACGACACCACGTCCGGGTGGCAGGCGGCCGGGGACGCCGCGGTGGCCCTCGGGGTCGCCTTCGTCCCGGGCATGGAGATCTCCTGCACCACCGAGGACGGGATCTCGGTGCACCTGCTGAGCTACCTGCACGACCCGCGGGAGCCACGGCTGCTCGCCGAGATCGAGTCCTCCCGCTGCTCGCGGCGCACCCGGGCCGAGCGCATGGTCGAGCTGCTGTCCGAGGACTACCCGATCGACTGGGACGTGGTCCTGGACCACGTGCGCGAGGGCGCGACCGTGGGCCGCCCGCACATCGCCGACGCGCTCGTCACCGTGGGGGTCGTGGAGAACCGCACCGCCGCCTTCGCCTCGGTGCTGCACAGCCGCTCCCGCTACTACGTCCCCCACTACGCCCCGGACCCGGTGCACGCGGTGCGCCTCGTCCGGGCCGCCGGCGGCGTGCCCGTCTTCGCCCACCCGCTCGCCGCGGCCCGCGGCCGGGTGGTCGGCCCGGAGGTCTTCGAGGCCATGATCGACGCCGGCCTCGGCGGGCTCGAGGTCGCGCACCGGGACAACCCCGACGACGCCCGGGCCCGGCTCGTCCGGATGGCCTCCGAGCACGACCTGGTGGTCACGGGCGCGAGCGACTACCACGGGGCCGGCAAGCCCAACCGGCTGGGGGAGAACCTGACGTCCGTCCAGTCGCTCGTGCGGATCGAGGAGCAGGCCGGCTCCGGGGTCCCCGTGCGCTACCCCTGAGGGCCCCGCCGCCTGCCGGGCGAGGCCGTGCTCAGTCCCACACGGTCGCGCCCGGCAGGCGGGCGCGCATGACCTCGATCGCCTCCGGGTTGCGGTCCACGCACACGAACCGCCGGTCCAGCTGGCCGGCGGCGGCGCCGAGCGTCCCGGAGCCGGCGAAGAAGTCCAGGACCCAGTCCCCGGGGGCGGAGCTCGCGGCGACCATCCGCCGCACCAGGCCCACGGGCTTCTGCGTGGGGTAGCCGGTCTTCTCCCGGCCGGTGGGGGAGACGATGGTGTGCCACCACACGTCCGTGGGCAGCTTGCCCAGCCGCACCTTCTCCGGGGTCACCAGGCCCGGGGCCATGTACGGCTCCCGGTCGACCTCGGCGCTGTCGAACAGGTACCGCTCGGGGTCCTTGACGTACACCAGGACGTTGTCGTGCTTGGCGGGCCAGCGGCGGCGGGAGCGCCCGCCGTAGTCGTAGGCCCAGATGATCTCGTTGAGGAAGCACTCCCGCCCGAAGATCGCGTCCAGCATCACCTTCGCGTAGTGCACCTCCCGGTAGTCCAGGTGCAGGTACAGCGTCCCGTCGTCGGCCAGCACCCGCCACGCCTCCCGCAGACGGGGCTCCAGGAACCCCCAGTAGTCGGCGAACGCGTCGTCGTAGCTGCGCAGGGCCCCCAGCACGGTCGTGTAGGAGCGGCCGGCGAAGCCGGTGCGGTCGCCCTCCCCGGCGGCGGCCGGGGTCACCGTGGACTCCCGCCGCCGCTGGGTGCGGCCCGTGTTGAAGGGCGGGTCCACGTAGATCATGCGGAAGGCCCCGCCGGGCAGCCGCCGCAGGAGATCCAGGTTCTCCGCGGCGACCACCGCGTCGGGGCCCTCGGCGTCGAAGGCGAAGGGGCTCACTCGCCGGCGGTGCCGCTCTGCTCCGGCGAGGCCGCGCTGCTGCGGCGGCGCCGGCGGCGCCGGGTGGTGCCGTCCGAGGTGCGCTCCACCGAGGTCTCCCGGGGCGCCTCGGGAGCCGTCTCGCGCGCAGCCGCCCGGGGCGCCCGGGCGTCCTCGCGCGGAGCGGACGACGTCGCGGCGTCGTCGCGGCGGCCGCGGCCGCGCCCCTCACCGCAGCCGGACCCGCCGCGGCCGGAATACGCCCGCCGCGGCCGGCGCCGCGGTCGCGCGAGCGCCGTCCCGGCCCTCGCCGCGCGGGCCGCTCTTGCGCCCGCCGGGCTCGCCGAGGTCCTCGAGGACCTCGGCGCCGAGCCCCTCGTGGGTGCGCCTGGAGCGGGGGAGCCGGCCCTTGGTGCCCTTCGGGATGCTCAGCTCCTCGTACAGGTGCTCGGAGGAGGAGTAGGTCTCGCGGGGCTCGGGGATGCCGAGCTCCAGGGCCTTGTCGATCAGCCGCCAGCGCGGGATGTCGTCCCAGTCCACGAACGTCACGGCCGTGCCCTTGTTGCCCGCGCGGCCGGTGCGGCCGGTGCGGTGCAGGTAGGTCTTCTCGTCCTCGGGGCACTGGAAGTTGATGACGTGCGTGACGTCCTCGACGTCGATGCCGCGGGCGGCGACGTCCGTGGCCACGAGCACGTCGACCTTGTTGTTGCGGAACGCGCGCAGCGCCTGCTCGCGGGCGCCCTGCCCCAGGTCGCCGTGCAGCGGGGCGGCGGCGAAGCCGCGGGTGATCAGCTCGTCCGCGAGCTTGGCCGCGGCCCGCTTGGTCTTGGTGAACACGATCGTGCGCCCCCGGCCCTCGGCCTGCAGGATCCGGGCCACGACCTCGTCCTTGTCGAGGTGGTGCGCCCGGTAGACCACCTGGCGGATGTCCTTCTTGGTGGCGCCCTCGTCCGGCGCGGCGGCCCGGATGTGCATGGGCTTGGTCATGTAGCGGCGGGCCATGGCCACCACGGGCCCGGGCATCGTCGCGGAGAAGAGCATCGTCTGCCGGACCTCGGGCACGGCCGAGAGCAGCTTCTCGACGTCGGGCAGGAAGCCGAGGTCGAGCATCTCGTCGGCCTCGTCGAGCACCACGGCCCGCACCGCGGACAGGTCGAGGTGGCGCTGCCGGTTGAGGTCGATGAGCCGGCCGGGGGTGCCGACGACGACCTCGACGCCCGCCTGCAGCTGCTCGATCTGGGGCTCGTAGGCGCGGCCGCCGTAGATGGTGGCCACCCGGGCGTCGCGGGTCCGCGCGGCGGTGGCCAGGTCGTGGCCGACCTGGACGGCGAGCTCGCGGGTGGGCACCACGATGAGCGCCTGCGGGGCGCCCGGCTTCTTCAGCTGGTCCCACCCCGCGTCGCCGCGGCCCACGACGCGCTGGACCACGGGGATGCCGAAGCCGAGGGTCTTGCCCGTGCCGGTCTTGGCCTGCCCGATGATGTCCTGCCCGGACAGCGCCACCGGCAGGGTCATGGCCTGGATGGGGAAGGGGTGGACGATGCCCTCGGCGGCGAGGGAGTCCACGATGTCCTGGCGCACCCCGAACTCGGCGAAGTCCTGGGGCAGCGGCTCGGGGCGCTCGGTGGTCTCGACGACCACCTCGGGGGTGCCGTCGAGGACGGTCCCGTCGTCGGGCGCGGCGGCGTCCGGTGCGGTGTCGGTGATGTGGTCGGTCACGGTCGGTTTCCTTACGACTCGGGCACGCCCGCTGAAGGGAGGGGACCTCGGGGTCCGGCCTCCGGGCCGCCGTGCTGGCGGGCGCCGGGGGGCGTGCGGTGGGTGGAAGCCGATCGTGAGCGTGCGCCGCCTCGACCGCGCGGGCCACGGGAGCGTGGCGCCCGGGTCCGGTCCTGCGCGAGGCCGCTGTGGGGGGCCTGTTCGCGGGGAGCGGGGGCGAGTAGGTGTCTGTCGTTCGTGGGATCGCGGGTACGACCGGTCATCCAGTGCACTCAACAGTGTAGCCCGACGACCGCGCACGCTCCGTGCGGTCGCCGGGCCGGGTCCGCCGTGCCGGGCGGAGGGGGTCTCAGCCGTCCTGGGCGAAGGGGGTGAAGCCGACCGCCCGCTTCTGCTCCGCGCCGACGGCGGCGTAGCCGATGACGCCCGCGGGGACGACCGTCACGTTGCCCTTGGTGTCCGTCAGGGTCAGGGGGGACCCGGAGGACATGGCCGCGGTGATCAGCTCCACGGCCTCCGGCGCCTCGAGCGCGGAGTCGACGACGATCTCCCGGGCGACGTGCTGAACACCGATCTTGATTTCCATGGTTCCTCCTGGTCAGGGTTGCGGGATGCGTCCCGGCCAGTCTAGGAGGGCGCTACTGCCAGTCCTCGTCGATGATCGAGATTCCGCCCCAAGCTAAACGGAAGATCTGGCGCTGGGCCTCGGCCCGGCCGCCGGTGCCCGGGTTGCGGATCCAGTGCACCGCGGCGGTCTGCGCCATGCCGGTGAGGGAGCGGGAGACGAGCACGGCGTGCGGGTGGCTCAGCCCCGCGTTGGGCCCGAGGACCCCGGCGATCGAGTCCGCCACGGCGAGGTGGAAGCTCTCGAAGCGCTCCGCGACCTCCGGGTCCGCCAGCAGGTCGGACTCGAAGATCAGCCGGTGGGCCTCCGGATTGGCCTCGACGAAGCCGAAGTAGACGTCCAGCATGGACTCGACCCGCTCGCGGTTCACGTCGCTGCCCTGCAGCGCCGTGACGAGCCCGAGCGAGAGCTCCTGCAGGTAGTGGTCCACGAGGGCGAGGTACAGCTCGCGCTTGCCGGGGAAGTGCTGGTAGAGGACGGGCTTGCTCACCTGGGCGGCGTCGGCGATGTCGTCCATGGACGACCCGTGGTAGCCGTTCGAGGAGAACACGGTCAGCGCCGTCTCGAGCAGCTGCCGCCGGCGGGCCTCGCGCGGGAGGCGCGCCGGGCGGCCTCTCCTGGTCTCAGTCATGAACCGTTCCTCCTCAACCGGTCGGCGGCGCCGCCCGAACGAATGCTGCCCTACCCCGCGGCCTGGGACCGGGTGGCGGCTTCCGGCGGCGCCCCGGCCGCCGGTGGTGCGCTCTCCTCCGCGGCGGGCGCGGGGACCTCGATGCCGTACAGCGCCGCCAGACCGGTGATGTACTCGTCCTGCCGGCCCTGCGCGGCGAGCTCGCGCGCGCGGACGGTGGGGGTGTGCAGCAGGGAGCGGACCATGCGCCGCATCGCGAGCTCGATCTGCTCCTGGGCGGCCGTGCATCCGTGGTGGGAGGTGACCTTCTCGAGCTCGGCGTCCAGGACGGCCATGGTGTGCTTGCGCAGGGCGACGATCGCGGCGTCCATGTCCCGGGCCTCCTGGCTCGCGGCGAACTCCTGGGCGGCGCGCTCGACGATCCCGCTCGCGGCGTCGACGGACTCCCGGGTCTCGTCCGGGGCGGCCACGCGCACCGACTCGAGGGTGATGAGCTCGACGCCGGGCAGGTCCGCCACGGCGGGGTCGAAGTCGCGGGTCAGGGCCAGGTCGACCACGGTGCGGGACCCGGCGGGGAACGCGGCGGCGCCCATGGGGGCGGAGCCGCCGCTGCAGCCGATCACGACGTCGGCGCGCTCCAGGGCCGCGGCCAGCTCCGCGGTCCCCACCGGGGTGCCGCCGCGGTTCTCGGTGAACTGCTCCGCCCGGCCCGACGCCGAGTACACCTCGATGTCCGCGCAGCCGCGGTCGCGCAGGGCCGCCATGGTCGCCCCTGCGTAGGCGCCCGTGCCGAACACGAGGGCCCGGCGCGACGTCCATGTGCCGGACGTGACGTCGTCGGCGAGGTCCAGGGCCACGGAGACGATGGAGCGGCCGCGCTCGCCCAGGGCGGTCTGCGTGCCCACCTTGCGGGCGGTGCGGGCGGCCGCCTCGAACAGCCGCTGGAGCTTGCCGGAGACCGTCCCCGCCTGCTGGGCGTCGTTGAGGGCGCGCCGGACCTGCCCGGTGATCTCGCGCTCGCCCACCACGGCGGACTCCAGCCCGGAGACCACGGTGAAGAGGTGGCGTGCGGCGCCGGAGTCGGTGAAGGCCCGCAGGGAGTCGGCCACGAACTCGGGGTCGAGCCCGGCGCGGGAGCCGATCTGCTCGGCGAGCTCGGCCAGGACCCGGTCCAGCGCCGCCCCGGACGGGACGCCCGGCGTGTCCTCGAGCTCCCCGTAGATCTCGAGCCGGTTGCACGTCGAGAGGGTCACGGCGCCCCGGAGCGGGCCGCTGCGGACCATCTCCTCGGACAGCCCGAGCGCACCGGTGCTGAGACGCGCAACGGTGTTCAGATCGACGTTCTGATGGGAGGCGACGAGAGCGAAGAGGACCACAGTGCATTCATACTAGACGGTCACCGCGGATCCGCGCCTCAGTGACGTCCGAGAGGCCGCTCACGTCCGTCACCGACCGGCCCCTCCCGGACCCCGGTGACGCTGCGTCGGTAAACGACGTCGGTGTTCCTTGGCACAATGGGAGCACTATGCCTACCACCCCTGAGACGGCGAGCACGCCGGACACGTCGACCGCAGCCGTTCCCGGGCACCCCACGGGCGGCACCCACCCCTCGGCGGCGTTCCGGCGCCTGACCGGATCGCTCGGGGCGCTGCCGCAGGGCCATCCGCTGCGGGCCGCCGGCACACTGGACGCCCCGCTGCTGCAGGCCCTCACGGGCCGCGCGCCCGGCCGCCGCCCGGTGTGGTTCATGCGGCAGGCGGGCCGGTCGCTGCCGGAGTACCGGTCCCTGCGCCAGGGCACCGCCATGCTCGACGCCTGCCTGGACCCCGCGATGGCCGCCGAGATCACGCTCCAGCCGGTGCGCCGGCACGACGTCGACGCCGCCATCTTCTTCTCCGACATCGTCGTGCCCATGCGCGTGGCCGGCGTGGACGTCGAGATCGTCCCGGGCCGCGGTCCCGTCCTGGAGCGCCCCGTGCGCACGGCCGCCGACGTCGCCGCCCTGCCCGAGCTCGCCGAGGGCTCCCTCGACCCGATCCGCGAGGCCGTCGCCCGCACCGTCGCGGAGCTCGGGGCGACCCCGCTCATCGGCTTCGCCGGGGCGCCGTTCACCGTGGCCGCCTACATGGTCGAGGGCGGGCCCTCCCGGGACCACCTGCTGCCGCGCACGATGATGCACGCCGACCCGGCGGCCTGGCGGGCGCTCGCCGAGTGGGCGGCCCGGACGTCCGGGGCGTTCCTGCGCGCCCAGGTCGAGGCCGGCGCCTCCGCCGTGCAGCTCTTCGACTCCTGGGCGGGCTCCCTGTCCCTGGCCGACTACTCCGCGCACGTGGTGGAGCACTCGGCGGCCGCGCTGCGCGCCGTCGAGGACCTCGCCGTGCCCCGGATCCACTTCGGCACCGGCACCGGTGAGCTGCTCGCCGCGATGCGGGACGCCGGCGCGGACGCGGTGGGCGTGGACTACCGGATCCCGCTGGCCGAGGCCAACCGGCGGCTCGGCGGGTCCACCGTGCTGCAGGGCAACATCGACCCGGCCCTGCTCACCGCCCCCTGGCCCGTGCTCGCCGAGCACGTGCGCGAGGTGCTGGCCGGCGGGGCCACGGCGCCCGGGCACGTGGTGAACCTCGGCCACGGCGTCCCGCCGGGCACCGACCCGCAGGTGCTGACGGACCTCGTGTCCTTCGTCCACGACCAGCCGCTGGAGCAGACCCCTCGCGGCGGCAGGCCGTGAGCGCGGAGCGGGACGGCCGGCCCGCCCGCCGGACCCCGCCCCGATCCGCCCTCGTGGTGGGCGGCGGCGTCTCCGGGCTCGTGGCCGCCCGCGACCTGGCGGCCCGCGGGCTGCGCGTCACCCTGGTCGAGGCCGAGGACCACCTCGGGGGAGCCGTCGGCGCCCACCAGGTGGCGGGCCTCGTCCTCGACTCGGGCGCCGAGTCCTTCGCGACCCGCTCCCGGGCGGTCCCCGACCTCCTGGACGAGCTCGGCCTCGGCGAGCGCGTGGTGCACCCCAACCGCTCCGGCTCGTGGCTGTTCCTGCCGGAGGGCGCCGTGCCCGCCCCCGACTCCGGGATCCTGGGCATCCCCGCCGACCCGACCGCCCCCCGGCTGCGGGCGGCCCTCGGCCGTGCCGGCATGCTGCGCGCGAGCCTCGACCGCCGGCTGCCGGCCTTCGTCGGCATGACCGAGCGCTCCCTCGGCGGCCTCGTCCGGGCGCGGATGGGGGAGCGGGTGCTGGACCGGCTCGTCGCGCCGTTCGCCACGGGCGTGCACTCCGCCCACCCCGACGACCTCGACGTCGACGCCGTCGCCCCCGGTCTGCGGCGGGCCCTGCGCGAGCACGGGTCCCTCGGCGCCGCGGCGGGCGCCCTGCGCCGCGCCGCGCCCGCGGGCGCGAACGTGGCCGGGCTGCGCGGCGGCATGAACGCGCTGTCCGAGACCCTCGTGCACGACCTCGAGCGGGCGGGCGTGAAGCTCGTCACCGGCTACGACGTCATCGCCCTCGACCGCGACCCCCGGCGCGAGGGCTGGATGGTCATCCAGCGCCAGCCGCGCTTCGGCCACAAGACCGCCGTGGCGCGCGGGGAGCTGCTCGTGATGGCCACCGACGGCACGACCGCCGTCCGGCTCCTCGCCAGCCACGAGGAGGGGCTCCAGCGGTTCGCCCCCGGGGCCGGGCCCCAGGTGGCCCTGGCCACGCTCGTGGTCGACGAGCCGCGCCTCGACGGCGCCCCCCGGGGCACCGGCCTGCTCGTGAGCGAGGACGCCCGCGGCGTGCGCGCCAAGGCCCTCACCCACGCGAGCGCCAAGTGGGACTGGGTCCGGCAGGCGGCCGGCCCCGGCCGGCACGTGCTGCGGCTCTCCTACGGGCGCGCCCAGCCCGACGCCACCGCCGTGCCCCCTGAGGTGGCCCTGCCCGACGACCAGCTCATCCGCCTGGCCCTCTCCGACGCCTCGACCCTCATGGGCATGCCCCTGCGGCCCGCCCAGCTCGTCGGCGCGGACATCGTGCGCTGGCGCTCCGCGCTGCCCCGCACCGGCGTCGGGCACGCCCGGCGGGTCGCCGACTTCCGGCGGGCGCTGGCGGCGCTGCCCGACGCCGTCGCGGTCGGCGGGTGGCTCGCGGGCACGGGCCTCGCCTCCGTCGTCGCCGACACCCGGGCCCAGGTCCGCGCCCTGCTCGCCGAGGCGGGCGTCCCGGACGACGCCGCGCCGGCCGCCACCGAACCGGCACGCACCCCACCGACCAGCACCCGACGAAAGGACTGAGCCTTGTCCCACGACACCAGCCCCCACGAGCACGGCGGTCACCCCGCAGCCACGCCCGAGCCGACGCAGGACGGCGGCGCGGAGCGGCTGCACTGGGCCGTCTGGTCCGTGTTCGCCCGCCCCGCCGGCGGGGCCGCGGCCCGCACGGCCGGCGACGACGCCTCCGCGGCCGCCGAGTTCGACGGTGTCGTCGAGCAGCTGGCGGCCGAGGGCGTGACGCTGCGCGGCGCCTACGACGTCTCGGGGATGCGCGAGGACGCCGACGTCCTCACGTGGCTGCACGGCGACGACCCCCAGGCGCTCCAGTCGGCGGTCCGCCGGCTGCGCCGCACGGAGCTCCTGGCCGGCACCGCGCAGGCCTGGAACGCGATGGGGGTGCACCGGGACGCCGAGTTCACCCGGAACCACTCGCCGTCCTTCGCCCGCGGCGTCGCCCCCGAGGACTGGGTCTGCGTCTACCCGTTCGTGCGCTCCTACGAGTGGTACTACATGAACGCCCAGCGCCGCGCCGAGATGCTGCGCAACCACGGCATGGCGGCGCGCGACTACCCCCAGGTCCTCGCCAACACCATCGCGTGCTTCGGGCTCAACGACTTCGAGTGGCTGCTCGCGCTCGAGGCCCCCGAGCTGGTCGACCTCGTCGACGTCATGCGGGCCTTCCGCAACACGGAGGCCCGGCTGCACGTGCGCGAGGAGACACCGTTCTACACGGGCCGCCGGATCCGCTCCGAGGAGCTCGCGGAGGTGCTCCGATGAGCGCCGAGAACGCCCTGTCGCGGGCCCGCGCGCACGCGCCGGAGCACTACGACGCCGTCGTCCTCTCGTCCTTCGGCGGGCCGGAGGGGCAGGACGACGTCCTGCCGTTCCTGCGCAACGTCACGAAGGGCCGCGGCATCCCCGACGAGCGGCTGGAGGAGGTGGCCACCCACTACCGGGCCAACGGCGGCGTCAGCCCCATCAACGCCCAGAACCGCGCGCTGCGCTCCGCCCTCGAGGCCGAGCTGCTCGGCCGGGGCCTGAGCGTGCCCGTGCTGTGGGCCAACCGGAACTGGGCGCCCTACGTGGCGGACGTGGTGCGGGAGTGCCACGCGCGCGGGCTGCGCAAGCTCCTGGTGCTCGCCACCAGCGCCTACTCCAGCTACTCCGGCTGCCGCCAGTACCGCGAGGACTACGGCGTGGCGCTCGAGGAGCTCGGCCTCGCGGACGAGATGCAGGTCGACAAGGTCCACCAGTACTACGACTCCGAGGGCTTCGTGCAGCCCTTCGTCGAGGGCCTCCGGGAGGGCCTCGCGCAGGTGCGCGACCGGCTCGGCGCCGACGGCGGCAGGATCGCGGTCCTGTTCTGCACCCACTCCATCCCCACGACCGACGCCGAGGCCTCCGGGCCGGCGCGGATGGACTTCGAGGAGGGCTCCGCCTACGTCGCCCAGCACCTGGCCGTGGCCCGGACCGTGCTGGAGCGCGTGGGGGCGGAGGAGCTCGGGGACCACACCTGGGACCTCGTCTACCAGTCCCGCTCCGGGCCGCCGCAGGTGCCGTGGCTCGAGCCGGACGTCAACGACGCCCTCGAGGAGCTCGCCGAGCGCGGTGTCGCCGGCGTGGTCCTCGTGCCGCTGGGCTTCGTCTCCGACCACATGGAGGTCAAGTGGGACCTCGACACGGAGGCCCTGGAGACCTGCGAACGGCTCGGCCTGCCGGCCGTGCGCACCCCCACCGCGGGCACCCACCCGGCGTTCGTGGCCGGGCTCGCAGACCTCGTGGAGCAGCGCGTCGCCGGGCGCGCCGCCCCGCCGCGGCTCTCCGCGTGCGCCGAGGGCACGTGGTTCGACGACTGCGCCCCGGACTGCTGCGTCAAGGTGCTGCGCGGCGCCACCGGGCCCCGTCCGACCATCGCGCAGCGCCCCCAGGGCGAGCCCCTCCCGGTCGCCCTCGACGAGGCGGGGGAGGTGCGGTGGTCGTGACGGCCGCGGCGCAGGGGCTCCCGGTGCTGCGGGTCGGGACCCGCGGCTCCCGGCTCGCGCTCACCCAGACCACCACGGCGGCCAGGGCCGTCGCGGCGGCGGGCGGGCTGGAGCCGGAGCTCGTCACGATCCGCACCGAGGGCGACGTCCTGACCGGGCCCCTGTCCCAGATGGGCGGCACCGGGGTCTTCGCCACGGCCCTGCGGGCCGCGCTGCTGGCGGGATCCGTGGACCTGGCCGTGCACTCCCTCAAGGACCTGCCCACCGCTCCCGTGCCGGGCCTCGAGGTCGCCGCGGTGCCGGAGCGGGAGGACCCCCGGGACGCGCTGTGCGCCCGCGACGGGCTGACCCTCGCCGGTCTGCCCGCCGGCGCGAAGGTCGGCACCGGCTCCCCGCGGCGCGCGGCGCAGGTGCGCGCGGCGCGCCCGGACCTGGAGATCGTCGACATCCGCGGCAACGTGGGCACCCGGCTGGGGCGGGTGGCCCCCGGCGACCTCGACGCCGTGGTGCTCGCCGCCTCCGGGCTGCGGCGGCTCGGGCTGGAGGACGCGATCACCGAGCTGATCGACCCGTCCGTCATGCTCCCCGCCCCCGGGCAGGGCGCCCTGGCCCTCGAGTGCCGCACCGAGGACGCCTCGGGGGACACCCCGCTCGCCGCCGCCCTCGCCGCGGTGGACCACCTGGAGACCCGCCTGGCCGTGACCGCGGAACGGGCGCTGCTGACCCGGCTCGAGGCCGGCTGCGCGGCCCCCGTGGGCACCTTCGCGCGGATCGAGGACGGCGTGCTCGTGCTCGACGTCGTCGTGGCCGACCCGGACGGCAGCCGGGTCATGCGCCGCAGCGGCCGCACCGCGGAGCGCGGCGTCGACGACGCCCGCGCCCTCGGCCACCGGCTGGGCGACGAGCTGCTCGCCGACGGCGCCGGCCGGCTGGCCCGGTTGACGCTCTGAGACCCGTGCCGCACCCCGGCCCCGCCGACCGCTCCGCCGACCCGGCCGCCGCCCTGCGCGGGGCCAGGGTCGTCGTGACCCGTTCCGCCGACCGGGCCAGGGAGCTCGTGGCGCTGCTGCACGGGCACGGGGCCCGGGTCCGGCTCGCCCCGCTGCTCGAGGCCACCCTCCCCGGGGACACCGGTCCCGTGGCCGCCCTGCTGGACCGGGCGGCGGACCCGGGGGCCGCCGCCGGGTCCTGGCTGGTGGTCACCTCGGTCACCACCGTCCGGGCCCTGCGCGCGGTCGCGGGGGAGCCGTCCGGCACGGCACTCGGCGACCGGTTCGCGGCGGCCCGGCGGGCCGGCCTGCGCGTGGCCGCGGTGGGGGACGCCACGGCCGCGGCCCTCACGGCGGCCGGGCTGCGGCCGGACCTCGTGCCCGGCGCGGTGCACTCGGCCGCCGGGCTGCTCGCCGACTGGCCGCCGGAGCCGGCTCCCGGCACCGTCCTGCTGCCGCTCTCCGCCCGGGCCCGGCCCACCCTCGAGACCGGTCTGACCGCGCGGGGGTACGGGGTGCTGACGGCCACGGCCTACGAGACCGTGCCCTGGCCGGCGCCCGCGCCCCTCGTGCGGCGGGCCGCGGCCCAGGGGGAGGCCGACGGCACGGACGACGACGCGGTCGACGGCACGGACGACGACACGGACCGCGGCGTGGACGGGCGCGTGGCCGAGCTCCACCGGTCCGACCTGCTGCAGGTCCTGGCCGCGGGCGAGGCCGACGCCGTGGTGCTCACGGCGCCGTCCCACCTCGCCGAGCTCGTGCGCGACGACCCCGCCGTCCTGGCCGGCACCGTCCTCGTGGCCATCGGCGAGCCGACGAGACGCGCCGCCGCCGAGCGCGGCCTGCCGTCCGTGGCCGCGTCCCTGCCCACCCCGGAGGGGATCCGCGACGCCCTCGCCCGGGCCCTCACCGCACCCGCGGCCTCCCGGGCGGCCGCGGGGGCGCCCGCCCCGACCCCGACGGCGGCGGCTCCGCCGCCGGCCGCACCGACCACACCGATCCCGACGACACCGATCCCTGCGACCGAGGAGACGAACTCCGTGACCCACCGAATTCCCCGCTACGACCTGGTGTCCCGCCCCCGCCGCCTGCGCACCACCCCGGCCGTGCGCCGGCTCGCCGCGCAGACCAGGGTCCATCCGTCCGACCTCATCCTGCCCGTGTTCGTCCGCGAGGGCCTCGCCGAGCCCGCCCCGCTCGGCTCCATGCCGGGGGTCGTCCAGCACTCCATGGACTCGCTCCGGCGCGCCGCCGCCGAGGCCGTGGCCAAGGGCCTCCGCGGGTTCATGATCTTCGGCGTGCCCGCCGAGCGGGACCCCGAGGGCAGCGCCGGGTGCGACCCCGAGGGCATCCTGAACCGGGCGCTGCGCGCCGTGCGCGCCGAGGTCGGCGACGACCTCGTCGTCATGGCCGACCTGTGCCTGGACGAGTTCACCGACCACGGGCACTGCGGCGTCCTGGCCGAGGACGGGACCGTGGACAACGACGCGACCCTGGAGATCTACGGCCGGATGGCCGTGGCCCAGGCCGAGGCGGGCGCCCACGTGCTCGGGCCCTCCGGCATGATGGACGGCCAGGTCGGCGTGATCCGCTCCGCCCTCGACGAGGCCGGGCACCCCGACGTCGCCGTCCTGGCCTACTCCGCGAAGTACTCCTCCGCGTTCTACGGCCCGTTCCGCGAGGCCGTGGACTCCCAGCTGCAGGGCGACCGCCGCAGCTACCAGATGGACCCCGCCAACCGCCGGGAGGCGCTGCACGAGCTGCAGCTGGACCTGGACGAGGGCGCCGACATGGTCATGGTCAAACCGGCCATGAGCTACCTCGACATCCTCCGCGACGTGGCCGAGGTCTCCCCGGTGCCCGTCTCCGCGTACCAGATCTCCGGCGAGTACGCCATGATCGAGGCCGCCGCCGCCAACGGCTGGATCGACCGCCGGGCCGCGATCCAGGAGTCCGTGCTGTCCATCCGCCGCGCGGGCGCCGACTCCGTGCTCACCTACTTCGCCGTCGAGCTCGCGGACTGGTTCCGCGAGGAGAACGGCCTCTCCTGACCCCCACCGTCCCCCGAGCCGGCACCCCCGGCGGAAGGAAGCAGACAAACCCATGAGCGTTTCCCAGGAACTCTTCGACCGCGCGCGCAAGGTCATGCCCGGCGGGGTCAACTCCCCGGTGCGGGCCTTCGCGTCCGTGGGCGGCACCCCGCCCTTCATCACCGCGGCCAAGGGCCCGTACCTCACCGACGTCGACGGCCGCGAGTACGTCGACCTCGTCAGCTCGTGGGGGCCCGCCCTCGTCGGGCACTCCCACCCGGCCGTCATCGAGGCCGTGCACGAGGCCGTGGAGCGCGGCCTGTCCTTCGGGGCCACGACCCGCGGGGAGACCGAGCTGGCCGAACTCGTGGTCGAGCGGATCGGCGCGATCGACGAGCTGCGCATGGTCTCGACCGGGACCGAGGCGGCCATGACCGCGATCCGCCTGGCGCGCGGCGTGACCGGCCGGGACCTCGTCGTGAAGTTCGCCGGGTGCTACCACGGGCACGTGGACTCCCTGCTGTCCGAGGCGGGCTCCGGCGTGGCGACCCTCGCCCTGCCCGGCTCCGCCGGGGTCACCGCGGCCACCGCGGCCGAGACCCTGGTGCTGCCCTACAACGACCTCGCCGCCGTGGAGGAGGCCTTCGCCGCCCACCCCGGCCGGATCGCCGCCGTCATCACCGAGGGCGCGCCCGCCAACATGGGTGTGGTCACCCCCGGCGAGGGCTTCAACGCGGGCCTGCGCCGGCTCACGCGCGAGCACGGGGCGCTGATGATCTTCGACGAGGTGCTGACCGGGTTCCGCGTGCACGAGGCCGGCTACTGGGGTCTCACCGCCGCGGGCGAGGACGGCTGGGAGCCCGACCTGTTCATGTTCGGGAAGGTCATCGGCGGCGGGCTGCCGGTCGCCGGCGTGGGCGGGCGGGCCGCGGTCATGAACCACCTGGCGCCCCTCGGGCCCGTGTACCAGGCCGGAACCCTGTCCGGGAACCCCGTGGCGATGGCCGCGGGCGCGGCGACCCTGCGCACCGCGGACCGGATCGCCTACCAGACCGTCGACCGGCGCTCGGCGCAGCTGCAGGAGGCGGTGCGCGCGGCGCTGACCGAGGCCGGGGTCGACCACTCGATCCAGTCGGCCGGCAACCTGTTCTCGGTGGCCTTCGGCACCTCCGCCGCCGGCGTGCACGACTACGCGCAGGCCAAGGCGCAGGAGACGTTCCGCTACCCGGCGTTCTTCCACGCGATGCTCGACCAGGGCGTCTACCTGCCCCCGTCGGTGTTCGAGGCGTGGTTCCTCTCCGCCGCGCACGACGACGCCGCGATGGACCGGATCGTCTCCGCCCTGCCGGCCGCGGCGCGCGCGGCCGCCGAGGCCCGGCCGGCCGCCTGACCACGGCCGCCGGGACCCGGCCGGCCGCCGTCCCGGGGAGCGCTCAGGCGTCCTCGGGGCGGCGGAGCGGCCACGCGCCGTCGACCACCGCGTCCGGGCGGGTCCGGCGGAAGTACTCCTGGAGGCTCGCGGCCTGCTCGGCCGCCCACCCCACCTGGTCGGCGTGCAGCGCGGCCGCCGGGCGCACCAGCTCGGGGAAGCGGCGGGCCATCAGCACCGCGAGCCGCTCCGTCGCGACCGAGTCCGCCGCCGAGGTGTGCGCCGCGGTGAGCTCGACCCCGTACTCCTCGCACAGCGCCCCGAGGGTGCGCTTGCCGCGCCGGTACCGGTGCACCTGCTTGTTGAGGACGTAGGGGTCCAGCACCGGGAAGGGCTGCGGGACCTCCACCCCGTGGCGCCGGCCCTCGTGGGCGAGGACCGTGAAGTCGTAGGAGGCGTTGAACACCAGCACGGGCGTGCCCGCGGCGAAGAGGCCGGCCAGGACGCCCGCGATCTCCGCGACCACCTCCGCGGCGGGCCGGCCCTCGGCGCGGGCCCGCTCGGTGCTCACCCCGTGCACGGCGGCCGCCTCCTCGGGGATCTCCACCCCCGGGTCCGCCAGCCACTCCCACTCGTCCGTCACGGCGCCCGCGGCGTCGGTGCGCACGACGGACGCCGTGACGATGCGGGCCGTGTGCGGGTCGCGGCCGGTCGTCTCGAGGTCGAAGGAGGCGCGCGGACCCTCGGTCCACGCGGGGGACGCCCCCGGGGCGCCCGCGGACCCCTCGAGGTCGAAGAGCACGTCCTGCTCCGCGGCGTCGTCCGGCGCGGGCGGGGCGGGCCTCGGCGCGCGCAGCGGGGCGGCGTCGAACAGGGGCAGCTGGTCGGTGGGGCCGGCGGGGCCTGAGGGCGAGGACATGGCTCCCACCGTACCGGCCCCCTCCGACCCGCCACGGACGCGGCCGCCCCGGCCGACGCCTCCGTGCGCACCGGTCCGGAACCGTCCGGGTACGCACGGACGCGGAGCGCTTAGACCGTCGGAGTCCCGTGATGAGATGAGACCCATGCGGCACACCGAGGACAGCACCCACGCCACGAGCTCCGCCCTGCCCGGGGCGGGGCCGGTGCGCTGGACCCTGGTGCCGCCGCACGGCTCCGCGCCGGAGCGCGCCCCGTGGCGGCCGAACCCCGAGCAGGAGGAGATCGCCGGGCTCCCGGCCGGGTGCGGCCCCCGGCTCGTGCTCGGCGGCCCCGGGACCGGGCGGACCCGGGTGCTCGTGGAGCTGGCGGCCCGCCGGATCGGCGGGGGCCTGGACCCGGACCGGCTGCTCGTGCTCACGCCGTCCCGGCTCTCGGCGGCCCGGCTGCGGGACGACCTCACGGCCGCGGTCTCGGCCACCATGAGCTCCCCGCCCGTGCGGGCCTGGCAGTCCTACGCCTTCGACCTGCTCCGGCGGGCCCAGAACCAGGGACTGCTCCCGGGCGTCGCGCACGGACCCAAGCTGCTGTCCGGCCCGGAGCAGGACGTGCTGATCGGCGAGCTCATGGCCGGGCACGCCGCCGGCTTCGGGGCCCCCGTCGTGTGGCCCCCGGACCTCCGGGAGGCGCTCGCCACCCGCGGCTTCCGGCAGGAGGTGCGCGAGCTCTTCGACCGCATGTCCGAGTACGACCTCGCCCCCGACGACCTCCGCCGCCTCGCCCGGCGCCTGGAGCGCCCGGACTGGGCGGCGGCCGCCACGATGCAGGCCGAGTACCAGGCCGTGCGCCGGCTGCGGATGCCGGAGTCCTACGACCCGGCGGCCCTCGTCACGGAGGCCGCGCGGGTCCTCGAGGAGCAGCCGGAGTTCCTGCGGGCCGAGCAGGAGCGCCTCGACCTCGTGCTCGTCGACGACCTGCACGAGGCGACGCCCTCGATCCACCGGCTGCTCGCCGTGCTGTGCCGGGGACGGGACACCGTGCTGACCGCCTGCACGGACACCGTGGTCCAGGGCTTCCGCGGGGCCCGCCCCGACCTGCTGCGCACCCTCGAGGACCGGCTCGCCGAGCCCGCGCGCCCCCTGCGGCGGCACCCCCTGGGCACGAGCCGGCGGATGCCCGGGGCCGTCGCGGAGGTGTGGCAGCGCGTGGCGGAGCGGATCCCCGCCGTGGCCGGGGCCCGGCACCCCCGCGCCCTCCGGCCCGCCGGGAGCGCCCCGGGCGCTGCGGACACGGGCCACGGCGCGGACACCGCGACCGCGCCGGCCGACGTCGCGGTGGACGGCACCGGAGACCGCGCGGCGCCCGGAGAGGTCACCACGGTGGTGCTCTCCTCACCGCTGCACGAGGCCCGCTGGATCGCGCACCAGGTCCTGGAGCGCCACCTGGTGCACGGCGTCCCGCTGGCGGACATGGCCGTGGTCGTGCGCAACGGCCGCTACCTGGAGGGGCTCGAGCGCCAGCTCTCCGCCCTCGGGGTGCCCGTCAGCACCTCCGCCGCGGAGACGCCGGTGCGCGACGAGCCCGCGGTGCGCCCGCTGCTGGGTGCCCTGCGCATCGTGACCGAGGCCGCCGCGGCGGCCGCGGACCGCGAGGAGGACGCGCACTTCGGCGCCCTCACGGTCCAGGCGGCCGTCGACCTGCTCTCCTCGCGGATCGGCAACGCCTCCCCGATGGACGTCCGCCGGCTCCGCCAGCGGCTCCGGGCGGAGGAGCTCGCCGCGGGGGGTCTGCGCACCAGCGACGACCTGCTCGTGGAGGCCCTCGTGGCCCCCGGGGCGCTCGACGCCGCCGGCGTGCGCTCCGTGCCGGCCCGCCGGATCGCCCGGATGCTCGCGGCCGGGACCCGTGCCCTCCGGGAGGAGGGCGCCACGGCCGAGACCGTCCTGTGGGCGCTGTGGGAGGCGGCCGGGGTCGCCGAGTCCTGGCGGCGCCGGGCACTGGAGGGCGGCCCGGCGGGGGAGCGGGCCGACCGCGACCTCGACGCCGTGGTGGGCCTGTTCGAGTCCGCCGAGCGTTACGTGGACCACCTTCCCGGGGCCGGCCCCGCCCAGTTCCTGGACTACATCGACAACCAGGAGCTGCCCATGGACACCCTGGCCGCCCGCGCCCCGACCGACGAGACGGTCGAGATCATGACGCCCGCCACCGCCGCGGGCCGGCAGTGGCCGGTGGTCTTCGTCGCCGGCGTGCAGGAGGGCGTGTGGCCCAACACCCGCCTGCGCGGGCAGCTGCTCGGCGCGGACCTGCTCACGGACGCGCTCGACCTCGGCGTCGACCAGGCCGCGCGGGTCACCCCGGTCACCCGCATGCGCGAGGTCCGCCACGACGAGCTGCGCTCCTTCTCCGCCGCCGTCTCCCGCAGCTGCGGCACGCTCGTGGTCACGGCGGCCTCCGGCGAGGACGAGCAGCCCTCGGAGTTCCTCGACCTCGTCGACCCCCCGGGCTCGCGGCCCGGGGACGGCGCCCGGGCCGTGGTGGACGCCCCCCGGCCCATGACCCTGCGCGCCCTCGTGGCCGAGCTGCGGCAGTGGGTCCAGCTGCACGAGGAGGACCCCGTGCGCTCGGAGGCCGCGGCCCGGCTGCTCCACCGCATCTCCTCCTCCCCGCGCCCGGTGCCCGGCGCCCACCCCGACACCTGGTGGGGCGCCGCGGAACTCTCCAGCACGGCGCCCGTCTTCGACGACGGGGTCCCCGTGCCCGTCTCCCCGTCCCGGATCGAGACCATCCACCGGTCCCCGCTCGACTGGTTCGTGGCCGCCTCGCGGGCCGAGGCCGCGACCGACCTCAGCCGCAGCCTCGGCTCACTCGTGCACGCCATCGCCGAGGAGCTGCCGGAGGCGTCGGGCACCGAGCTCGTCGCCGAGCTCGAGCGCCGCTGGCCCACGCTGGGGCTGCCGGAGACCTGGGAGTCCGCGGTCCAGCTCGAACGGGCCCGGCAGATGCTGCGCAAGTTCGCCCAGTACGTCCTGGACGCCCGCAGCAAGCACGGCCGCCGGCTGGCCTCCGTGGAGGGGGCGTTCAGCGTGCTCGTCCAGGGGCGGGCGCGCGACGCCCTGCTCCGGGGCCGCGTGGACCGCCTGGAGCTCGACGAGCAGGGCCGCTACGTCGTCGTCGACCTCAAGACCGGCCGGAACCAGCCCGCCGGGGCGAAGATCGCCGAGCACCCGCAGCTCGCGGCCTACCAGGTGGCGCTCACGGCGGGAGCGGGCACAGCCATGGTCGCGGGTCAGGACGAGACCGTCCTCGAGCTGCCCGGCGGCACCGTGACGGAGCTCTCCGGCGGCGCCCTGCTCGTCCAGCTCGGCACCCGGGCCAAGTCCCCCTCCGTGCAGCAGCAGGACCCCCTCGACCCGGACGCCACGTGGGCGCGGGACCTGATCACCCGGGCCGCGGAGCTCGTGGCCGGGGAACGGTTCACCGCCCGCCACGACCAGGCCGAGGGCGCCTTCAACGGGCACGGGTGCAAGCTGCCGCAGATCTGCCCGCTGTGCGCCGAGGGGCGGCAGGTGAGCGAACCGTGAGGACCGTTCGGACGGATCCCGGCCCCGTCCCACCCGGACAGCAGGAGACGACAGCGCCCATGACCGACGCCCCCGACGACCGCACCCGGCTCGACGCCGCCGAGCACCCCTACGGCGGCGTCGAGCCCCGGTACAGTCCCGAGGAGCTGGCCGAGCTGCTCGGCGGCAACCTCCCCACGGCCCAGCAGTCGGCCGTGATCTCGGCCCCGCTCACCCCCCGGCTGGTGGTCGCGGGCGCGGGCTCGGGCAAGACCGCGACCATGGTCGACCGGGTGGTCTGGCTCGTGGCCAACGGGGTCGTCGCCCCGGACCAGGTCCTCGGCGTGACCTTCACCCGCAAGGCCGCCGGCGAGCTGGGGGAGCGCATGCGCTCCCGGCTCGCCCGGCTGCGCGCCCAGGGGCTCGTCGCTCCGGCCCACACCGAGGAGGACGACCTCCCGGCCGCTCCCCAGGACCCCACGGTCAGCACCTACCACTCCTACGCCAACACGCTCGTGCGCAACTACGGGCTGCGGATCGGGATCGAGCCGGACACCACGCTGCTGGGCCAGGCCCGGACGTGGCAGCTCGCCGCGCAGACCGTGGAGGCCTGGACCGGGGAGCTGCTCGAGACCATGCCCGCGAAGTCGACCATGGTCGCCGCCGTCCTCGACCTCGCCTCGGCGTGCGCGGAGCACCTCGTGGACCCGGCGGACGTGGAGCGCTTCGCGGCCGAGCTGCTCGGCGCGCTGGCCACGACACCGCCGGGGCGCCGGAAGAAGACCCTGGGCGCCCAGCTGAAGAAGGTCGAGGACAACCAGCGCACCGCGTGGGTCCTCGCCGAGCTCGTGGCCGACTTCGCCCGGCGCAAGCGCGAGGCCCAGGCCATGGACTTCGGCGACCTCCTCTCCGCCGCCGCCCGGCTCGCGGAGCAGGACCCGGCAGCCCGCCGGACCGAGCGGGAGCGACACCGGGTGGTGCTGCTCGACGAGTTCCAGGACACCTCGCACGCCCAGCTGCGGCTCTTCGCCGCGCTCTTCGGGCAGGGGCACTCCGTGATGGCCGTGGGCGACCCCCAGCAGTCGATCTACGGCTTCCGCGGGGCCTCCTCCGGGCAGCTCTTCGGCTTCTACGACTCCTTCCCGGTCGCGCCCGGCCAGGACGGGGAGCCCAGCTTCCTCACCACGGCGTGGCGCAACGACGCGAGCATCCTGGACGTCGCCAACACCATCGCCGCGCCCCTGCGGACCCTGCCGGCGTGGGCGCGCAGCACGTCCTCCCTCGCCGTCCCCGAGCTCACCCCGCGTCCCGGGGCGGGCACCGGCCGGGTGCGGATCAGCCGGTACGCGACCGACGTCGAGGAGGCCGTCGCGCTCGCGGAGCGCGTCCGGGAGCGCCGGGAGCAGCACCGCGGCGACCCGGAGGAGCAGATGCCCACCATGGCGGTGCTCTGCCGCAAGCGCTCCCAGATCGAGCCCGTGCGCCGGGAGCTCGCCGCCCGCGGCATCCCCTACGAGGTCGTGGGCCTGGGCGGGCTGCTCAGCACGCCGGAGGTCTCCGACGTCGTCGCGACCCTCCGGGTGCTGGACGACCCCGGCCGCTCGGACGCGCTCGTGCGGCTGCTCGCGGGGGCCCGCTGGCGGATCGGGACCCGGGATCTCATGGCCCTCGCCGACTGGGCGTCCCACCTGGAACGCCGCCGCACGGAGGCCGCGCAGGCGGGCCGGGCCGAGGACCTCGAGAGCCCGGTCACCGCGGAGGAGGCCCAGGAGGACGCCCTCGTCGAGCCCGACCTCTCCGACCACGCGTCGCTGATCGAGGCCCTGGAGACCCTCCCGTGGCCGGGCTGGATGTCCGCGCACGCCCGCACCCTGTCCGAGACCGCGCGGGAGCGCCTGATCCGGCTGCGGACGGAGCTGGACCACCTGCGCTCCTTCCTCTCCGACGACCTGCCGAGCCTGCTGCACGAGGTGGAGACGGTGCTCGGCCTCGACGTCGAGGTCGCCGCGCACCCCCACCGCCCCGTCCACCAGGCGCGGCGCAACCTGGACGCGTTCCACGAGGCCGCGCAGTCCTTCACCGCGTTCTCCGCGAGCAGCGACGTCTCGGCGTTCCTCGCGTGGCTCGACGTCACCCTGGCGGAGGAGAACGGGCTCGAGCCCGGCCCCGACCGCACGCGGCACGACGCCGTCCAGCTCGTCACGGTCCACGCCTCCAAGGGCCTCGAGTGGGACCACGTCTACGTCCCGGGACTCAACGCCGGGAACTTCCCGACCGACCGGCCCTCCCGCTGGACCCTCGACACCGGGACCCTGGCCTGGCCGCTGCGCGGTGACGCCCGGTTCCTGCCGCAGTGGGCCGTGGACACGAGCGACCTCAAGGCCCTCGAGGAGTCCCACACGGAGTTCCTGGAGCTCGCCGCCCAGCACGCCGAGGACGAGGAGCGCCGTCTCGCCTACGTGGCCGTGACCCGGGCCCGCGAGGTCCTGGAACTGTCCTGCACCGTGTTCCGGGGCACGGCCGCGAAGGGCCAGGAGCCCTCCGTGTTCGTCGCGGAGCTGGCACCGCTCACCGAGGGCCCCGAGCCGTCCGTCCGCCCGGGCCCCTGGGCCGAGGTCCCGGAGGGGGCCCGCAACCCGGCCGCCGCCACCGTGCTGAGCGCCCCCTGGCCGTACGACCCGCTGGAGGGCCCCGAGGTCACCGAGACCGTGACGGACGAGTACGGGCACAGCGCCGTGCGCGTGAGCCCGCCCCCGTACCGGGGCCGCCGGGCCGTGCTCGAGCGGGCCGCCCGCGCGGTGCGGGAGCGCGGCTTCGAGGACACCGCGGACCTCGACGTCGAGGACCTGCTCGGCGTCGCGGAGCGGGACGGGCTCGCGCCGGACCCGCGCCGGTGGTCCGAGGAGGCGAAGATCCTGCTCGCCCGGCACGAGGACGGCCGGGCCGAGCGGACCGTCCCCATGCCGTCCCACGTCTCGGCCTCGACCCTGGTGGCGCTCGCGCGCGATCCACTCGAGGTCGTGTCGGGCCTGCGCCGGCCCATGCCGCGCCGGCCCGGCACCGCGGCGCGGCGCGGCACCACCTTCCACGCCTGGATCGAGCAGTACTACGGCAGCTCCGCGATCTTCGACGTCGGGGAGCTGCCCGGGACCGCCGACGACTACGTCGACGCGGCCTACGACCTCCCCGAGCTCGCGGCGACGTTCCGCTCCAGCCCGTGGGCCGACCGCCAGCCGTACGCCGTGGAGTTCCCCCTCGAGACCCCGATCGCCGGGGTCACGGTCCGCGGCCGGGTGGACGCCGTCTTCCGCAACGGCGACGGCACGTGGGAACTGCTCGACTGGAAGACCGGGCGGGCACCCTCCGGCCGGGAGCTGCAGGAGCGGTCGGCGCAGCTGGCCGTGTACCGGCTCGCGTGGTCCCGGCTGCGGGCCGTCCCGCTCGAGGAGGTCACCGCCGCGTTCTACTACGTGGCCGAGGACCGGGTCGTCCGTCCGCACGACCTGTCCGGGGCCGAGGAGCTCGAGGCGGTGGTCCGGGAGGCCTACGACGTGGTGCTGCGCCCCTGAGCGGGGCCGCCGCCCGGTCCCGTCGGCGGCGTCCGGCCGGAGGGGGCCTCGGGGCCGCCGGCCGGGGCGGGATCCTCCGCGGCGGTGTCCCCGGGCGCGCGGTCCGGGGCCGCGTCCTGGGAGGCGTCGTCCTGCCCCGGGGCCGCCGGCGCGGTCTCCGGGGCGGCCGCGACCGGCTCGGGGCGCCGGGCGACGTCCTGCTCGAGCGTGGCGAGCATCTGCTCCGCGTCGGCCACCAGGTCCTGCGCGCCGCGGTCCACGCCGCGCACGAGCCACTGCGCCAGGGCGAGCTCGGCCTCCAGCCGGGCCCGGTCCAGCAGGTGCGGGTCCGGTGCCCCGTCGGGCGCCTGGAAGGACGTGCGGCGGCAGGCCGCGGCGTAGGCCTCGAGCACCCCCTCGGCGAGGCGGGCGTCGCGCGCCGCGAAGAGCCACGCGAAGTCCTCGGCGGGATCCCCCACGTGCAGGTCGGTCCACCCGGTCACCCCGCGCACCCGTCCGCGGGAGATCACGAGGTCGTCCTCCTGCAGGTCGCCGTGGACCACGCGCGGCTGGAACCGCCACACGGCACGGTCCTCCAGGACCTGCTCCCACCGGTGCAGCAGCGCGGCCGGCACGCGCCGCGTGTCGGCGGCCCGGTGCAGCTCCGTGCGGCGCCGCTGCCGGCACTGCTCGGCGGTGTAGCCGGGCAGATCGGCGTCCAGGACCAGCGCGGTCGGCAGGGCGTGGATCGCTGCCAGGAGCCGCCCGAGCTGCACGGTGAGCGTCGGGGGCGGCTCGGCGCTCGGCACGTGCCGGTGGTGCTCGGGGTCCGGCTCGGCGGCCATGCGGGCGAGCGCGTCGATGTCCAGCGGGGCGCCCTCGATGTGGGAGTGCACGAAGGCGTGCAGGTCCCCGTGCGCCACGGAGCCGGCGGCGGTGGGGACCAGGAACGGGAGACGCGACCGGACGGCGGGGGTGAAGGAGCGGAGCACGAGGTGCTCGGTCTCCAGGCGGACGCTCGCCTCGGGGCTCAGCGGGGAACGCACCCGCCAGCGCCGGCCGGAGGCGTCGAGGACCACGGCGGAGCGGAAGTCGGCGTCGTCGTCGGGGGAGGGCCCCACGGCCACGGGTGCGAGTCCGGGGACGCCTGCGGCGGCGACGGCGGCCAGGTGCTCGAGGGACGTGCTCACGCCGTCCACCCTACAAGAGGCCCGGCCCTGCAAGAGGTCCGGCGGCCGTCCCCGTCCCCACCCGCCGGACCCGTGGTCCGCCCGGGTCGCTACAGTGGGGGACGTGCCCGCCTCCACCCCTTCCGAGCCCGTTTCCGGCTCCCGCCCCGTGCCCGCCCCCGAGCGTCTCTCGCCGGCCCGCCTGCCGTTCGCGGCGACGGCCTTCGACCGCGACGCCGTCGACCGTGAGCTCCACGACGTGCGCGTGCTCGCCGCGCAGGACCCCACCACGCTCGTGCTCGTGCTCGCGGGCGGTCTCGCCCCCGTGGCCGGGGACGCCCTGGTCCTGGTGCCCGCGGCCGAGCTCCCGGCCGTGCCCCACGACCCGCGCCGGCCGGAGGTCTACCTGGGCCGGCTGCCCGGCGCCGACGGGGCCCCCGGCCCCCGCGTCCTGCTGCGCGCCGTCGCCGCCCCCGAGCCCGGGAGAGAGGACGCCGCGGCGGAGCCCTTCGCGGTGCCCGAGCCCCTTGTGGCGGCCGTCACCGCGTTCGCCTCCGGCCGGCGCGGGGAGGAGCTGCGCTGGGCCGGCCTGCGGGAGCTCGGCCCGGTGCTCCCGACCCGGGACACCTCGCTGCTCGTCACCGCCCAGTCCGTGGGACTGTGGCACCGGGACCACCCCCGGTGCCCGCAGTGCGGGGAGCCCACCGAGGTGATCCGGTCCGGCTGGGCCCGGCGGTGCCCCAACGACGAGTCGCTGCACTTCCCGCGCACCGACCCCGCGATCATCGTGGCGGTCAGTGACGGCGACCCCGACCCCGACCGGGAGCGGCTGCTGCTCGGCCGCTCCGCGCTCTGGAAGGGCAACCGGTTCTCGACCCTCGCCGGGTTCGTGGAGCCGGGGGAGTCCCTGGAGCAGGCCGTGGTCCGCGAGGTCGCCGAGGAGGCGGGCCTGACCGTGGGGGACGTGCAGTACCTGGGCTCCCAGCCCTGGCCGTTCCCGCGCTCCCTGATGCTCGGCTGCCGCGCCGTGGTGCGCTCCGGCGCGGCCGTCCCGGACGGCCAGGAGATCCTGGAGCTGCGCTGGTTCACGCGGGCTCAGCTGCGGGAGGCGGCGCGCACCGGGTCCGTGACCCTGCCCGGGCGGGTCTCGATCGCGCACGCGCTCATCGCACACTGGCTCGGCGAGGACCTGCCGGAGACCGCGTGGTGACCAGCAGCGAGACCGGCACGGACGTGGAGTCGACCCTCGAGGAGCGCATCCTCGCCGGCCTGGACCCCGAGCAGCGGGAGGTCGCGACCACGCTGCGCGGACCCGTGTGCGTGCTCGCGGGCGCCGGCACGGGCAAGACCCGGGCCATCACCCACCGGATCGCCTATGGCATCGCCACGGGCGTCTACACCCCGCAGAAGGTCCTGGCCCTGACGTTCACCGCCCGCGCCGCCAACGAGATGCGCAACCGGCTGCGCGAGCTCGGGGCCGCCGGGGTGCAGACGCGCACGTTCCACGCCGCGGCCCTGCGCCAGCTGCAGTACTTCTGGCCCCAGGCCGTGGGCGGGCCCCTGCCCGGGCTCGTGGAGCACAAGGCGCGGCTCATCACCGAGGCCGCGCAGAACATGCGCCTGTCCACGGACCGCGCGGCCGTGCGGGACCTCGCCGCCGAGATCGAGTGGGCCAAGGTCTCGATGCTGACCCCCGACACCTATCCGACGCGGGCGGCCGGGCGGGAGATGCCGCTGAACTACGACGTGCGCACGGTCCAGCGCCTGTACCAGTCCTACGAGGAGCTCAAGACCGACCGGCACCTGATCGACTTCGAGGACGTCCTGCTGCTCACGGTGGCCGTGCTCGAGGAGGACGAGCGCGTCGCCGCGACCGTGCGCGAGCAGTACCGGCACTTCGTGGTCGACGAGTACCAGGACGTCTCCCCGCTGCAGCAGCGTCTCCTCGACGCCTGGCTCGGGGGCCGGGACGACGTCTGCGTGGTGGGCGACGCCTCCCAGACGATCTACTCGTTCACCGGGGCCACCTCCCGGCACCTGCTCGAGTTCCCGGCCCGGCACCCGCAGGCGCGGGTGATCGAGCTCGTGCGCGACTACCGCTCCACCCCGCAGGTCGTGGAGACCGCCAATCGTCTGCTCGCGGCCCGCCGGCCGGCGCGGGGCTCGACCCCCGGCGCCTGGGCCACGCCGCTGCGCCTCGTGGCGCAGCGCCCGGACGGGCCGCCCCCGTCCTGGAACGAGTACGCGGACGACGAGGCCGAGGCGGCGGGGACCGCGGCGCGCATCCGGGACCTGGTCGACGACGGTGTGCCCGCGTCCGAGATCGCCGTCCTCTTCCGCACCAACGGGCAGTCGCAGGCCTTCGAGACCGCGCTCGCGGAGGCGGGCATCGGCTTCCAGCTGCGCGGCACGGAGCGGTTCTTCAACCGGCCGGAGGTCAAGCAGGCCGTGGTGCAGCTGCGCACGGCGGCGCGGGCCGCCGAGGCCTCGGACGAGCCCACGCGCCTGGTGCGCGACATCCTCTCCTCGCTGGGCTACTCGGACCGCGCGCCGCGCTCCACGGGCGCGGTGCGCGAGCGGTGGGAGTCGCTGGCCGCGCTGGTCTCCCTCGCGGACCGGATGGCCGCGGAGGCCGCCGCCCGCGAGGAGCAGTTCGTGCTCCCCGACTTCGCCGCGGAGCTCGAGCGGCGCATGGCCCAGCAGGACGCTCCCGTGATGAATGGGGTGACCCTGGCGTCCCTGCACTCGGCGAAGGGCCTCGAGTGGGACGCCGTGTTCCTGGCGGGCCTCAGCGAAGGGCTCATGCCGATCGGCTTCGCCGAGACCGCCGACGAGATCGACGAGGAGCGCCGGCTGCTCTACGTGGGCATCACCCGCGCCCGGGAGCACCTCGTGCTGTCCTGGACCCTGTCCCGCACCCCGGGCGGCCGGCCCACGCGCAAGCCCTCACGCTTCCTCGACGCCCTGCGGGAGACCGGCGGAGACCGCCCGGCCCCGCGCCGGTCCCGCCCGGGCGGCGCCCGCGCTCACGCCTGATCGAGCCCGCACAGGCACCGGCTCCGGTCCGGCTCCGGCCAGGACACCGCGTCCGGCCACGGCGGGGCGTAGAAGGCGGCGCGTCCCGCGCCGCCCTGCTCCCGGTGCCCGTGCCCCTCGGCTCCGGCGCCGCACAGCGAGTCCAGGGCCACCGCGAGCACCTCGACGGCCAGGCGGACCGCGACGGCCTCCGCGTGGGCCGCGCCCGCCCACGCCGCGAGGACGGCGGCGGGGCCGTGCGGCGCCGTGCGGGGCTGCGTGTGCTCGAGCGTCGCCCGCACGCAGTCCGGGCAGGGCCGGTGCGCCCAGGGCACGGTGGGCCAGCGCAGCAGGACCCCGTCGGCGTGGTGCAGCGACACCACCGGGTGGCGGGGGTCGATCCCCGCCCACGCCTCCGGTTCCACCGCTCCGGGCGGGAGCCGGCCGTCCGGGGCGGGCCGCCCGGAGCTGTGCACCACGACCGTGCCCGGCAGCAGCGCCCCGGGGAACAGCTCCGGCGCGCTGACGGGGGCGCACCGGGGGTCGAGCTCGCGCAGCCGCCGGCGCAGGGCCGCCTCGCGGGACCGGCCGACGTCCGCGGGCCGGTACGCGCCGGTCCCGAGGTCGGCGGCCGCGACGGGCGCGGTGTCGCTGACGTTGAGCCCGAGCACGCCGCAGCGCAGCAGGCGCACGGCCAGCGCCGCCGCGAGACCGTCCAGGCCCAGGAGCAGGACGTGCACCTCGTCCGGACGGGGCCGCTCGAGACAGGACAGGCGCAGTTCCGGGTCGTGCGGGGAACCCTGAGGAGGGCCGGGGAACGGAGTGGTGGGCACGGGACGCCTTCCGGGACGCGCGGGCGGGACGTCGTCACTCTCGCCCGGACCGTGCCCGCGGCGCGCCCGCCGGCGGGTCGTCCACAGTGCACGGCGGAGCGCCGTGCACATGGGCGCGGGCCGGCGTTTCGCGGCCCGTGCCCGCGGCGTGTTCAATGGCCCCATGCCCGTACCGTCACAGCCCGAGGTCGTCGTGCGCCGCTCCGCCCGCCGGCGCAAGACCGTGTCCGCCCACTGGAGCGAGGACACGGTGGTGCTCTCGGTCCCCCAGACGGCCACCCGGCGGGAGATCGAGCACTGGACCCGCGAGCTGGTGCCCCGGGTCGTGGAGCGCCGGCGCCGCGAGGCGGCCAAGGGCGCCGACCGGCGCTCCGACGACCACCTCCTGCAGCGCGCCCACGAGCTGTCGCGGCGACACCTCGACGGCCGGGCCCGGCCCTCGGACGTGCGGTGGTCCGGGCGGCAGCACACCCGGTGGGGCTCCGCGACGCCGGCCACCGGCGTCATCCGGATCTCGGCGCAGCTCCAGCAGGCCCCGGAGTGGGTGCTCGACTTCGTGCTGGTGCACGAGCTCGCGCACCTGCTCGAGGCCGACCACAGTCCCCGGTTCCGGGAGCTCGAGGCCCGCTACCCCCTCGCCGAGAAGGCCCGGGCGTTCCTGGACGGCGCCGCGTGGGCGCACCGGCACGCAGGACGCGCCGGCGCGGATCAGCGGGAGCCGTCCCCGTCCTGAGGCCCGTCGTCCTCCGGCCGCCCGGGACCGCCGTCCGCGCCGGGAGCAGGGTCCGTGGCCGGACCGCCGTCCGCGCCGGGCCCGCCGTCGGGGCCCTCGTAGCCGCCCGAGAGCAGCCGCTGGAGCGCGGCGTCGACCTCGTCCTCGGACGCGGTGAGCAGCCCGCGGCGCTCGGTGAAGCCCGCGGGGTCGTCCAGGTCCTCGTCGGTGGGCAGCAGCTCCGCGGCGTCCCACAGGCCGTCCCGGTCCTCCACCCCCCGGCGCTCGCCGACGTACTCCCAGAACTGCGCGGCCTCGCGCAGCCGGCGCGGGCGCAGCTCGAGCCCCACGAGGGAGCCGAACGCGTGCTCGGCGGGCCCGCCGGCGGCGCGGCGCCGCCGGACGGTCTCGGACAGGGCCTCCCCGGAGGGCAGGTTGGCGGTCGAGGCGACGGTGACCACGTGCACCCAGCCCTCCACGAGGGCGAGCACCGTCTCGAGCCGCTTGAGGGTGACCTCCTGGTCCGGGGTCTGCTGCGGGGCGAAGATCCCGGAGGACAGGGCCTCCTGCATGCTCGAGGGATCCATCGGGTCGATGTCCCGGGCGGCCTCCTCGATGCGGGACATGTCGATGTGGATCCCCGCGGAGAAGCGCTTGACGAGGTCCAGGATGTGCTGGCGCAGCCACGGGTTCGCCGCGAACAGCCGGACGTGCGCCGCCTCCCGCACGGCGACGTAGAGCATGATCTCCTGCGCGGGGATGTCCAGGCCCTCGCCGAAGGCCCTGATGCTGGCGGGCAGCAGCCCGGAGCGGCCCTCCGCGAGCGGGAGGCCGATGTCGGTGGAGCACAGCACCTCGCGGGACAGGCCGCCGATGGCCTGGCCCAGCTGGATCCCGAACAGCATCCCGCCGGCGCCCGCGAGCATCCCCGAGGCCCCGCCCATCATGGCGGACAGCTCGGGGGGCAGCTGCTGGGTGAGGGCGTCGGTGAGCGCCTTCGTCACGGACTCCGCGACCGGGCCCGTCATGTCCTTCCAGGTCTCCTGGGTGGCCTCGATCCACTCCGCGCGGGACCACGCCTGGGGCCGGATCGAGGTCTGGCCGAACTCGGTGTGGTCGGCCAGCCACAGCTCGGCGAGGCGCATCGCGTCCTCGACCGCGCCGCGCTGGGCGGGGGTCACCGACGGGTCGCCGTCGGCGGCGGCGATCTGCCGCGCGTGGTCGTGGGCGAGCTTCCAGTTGACCGGTCCCTCGGACGCCCCGGCGCCCATCATGGACTGGATCTGCTGGAACATCATCGACATCGCCTGGGGGTCCACCGGCACGCCGGCGCGCTGGAGGTCCTCCGGGCTCATCCCGCTCTGCCCCATGAGGCGCTCGAGCATCTCCTGGAAGGGGTCCTTGGGGCCGTCGCCGGAGTCGTCGCCCGGGGTGTTCCCGGGGCGGTCGTTGGGAGGCTGGGGAGTCATGGGTCCACCGTTCTTCGATCGGGTCGGGGGATCGGGCGGCACGGGCGCGCCCGACGTCTCTGCTCCCAGCGTAGCGAGCACCGGACGGGGCCGACCATGAGCCAACTCCCAGTTCGCTGGAAGCTCAGGGCCGGGTCGCGCGCGATAAGCTGGACCGTCCGGACCGTGCGGCCTCACAGCCTCCGGTCCCTCCGACGACGACGCCGAGGACCGCCCGTGACCGCATCCCCCCGCCCGCGCCGCGCCCTGCGCCGCCGCGGTCTCGAGTCCTGGGCGCTGCTGGGCTCCGCCGGGCTGCTGCTGGCCGGGGCGGTGCTGCCCGCCCCGTTCGTGATCGAGGCTCCCGGGCCCACGTTCAACACGGTGGGGGAGCACGACGGCCGGCAGCTGCTGGGGGTCTCCGGCGCCCCGACCTACCCGAGCGACTCCGTCCTGGACCTGACCACGGTCTACGTGACCGGCGGGCCCAACAAGAACGTCAACGTGCTCACCGTGCTCGGGTCCTGGCTGGACCCGTCCGCCTCCGTGGTGCCGGCCGACACCCTCTACCCCCGGGACGTGTCGGGGGAGGAGGCCGACCAGTACAGCATGGCGGCGATGAGCAGCTCGCAGGAGGACTCGGTCGCCGCCGCGCTGACGCACCTGGGCCAGGACTTCAGCACCCGGCTCTCCGTGCAGGACACGGTCCCGGGCGGCCCCGCGGAGGGGGTGCTCGAGCACGGCGACGTCCTGCGCGGCGTGGACGGGGAGCCCGTTTCGTCGCTGCCGTCCCTCAAGTCGGCTCTCGACGCGGCGGGGGAGCGCGGCGTCACCCTGCAGGTCGAGCGGGCCGGGTCGCCGCGCGACGTCGAGGTGGACACCGTGCGCGACGAGGCGTCGGGGAACTGGCAGCTCGGTGTGTTCCTGCTGGCCGCCTACGACTTCCCGATCGACGTGGCGTTCGAGCTCGACGAGGTCGGCGGGCCCAGCGCGGGGCTGATGTTCGCGCTGGGGATCGTCGACGAGATGACCCCGGGCTCGATCGCCGGGGACCGGCACGTGGCCGGCACCGGCACCATCACCCCGGAGGGGGAGGTGGGGCCCATCGGCGGCATCCGGCAGAAGCTCGAGGGGGCCGCGGCGGCCGGGGCGGAGGTCTTCCTCGCCCCGGCGGACAACTGCGCCGAGGCGCAGGGCCACGTCCCCGAGGGGCTGACGGTCGTGTCCGTGCGCACCCTCGACGACGCCGTGGCCGCCGCCGAGGCCGCCGGGAGCGGCGGGGACCTCTCCGCGCTGCCGGGGTGCGCCGCCCGATGACGGGCGCCGTGTGCACGATTGCACCCCCGAGAAGCCCGCGGGCAGAATGGACGGGGTGCCCCGGCGACCCGCCGGCGGCGCTCCTCCTCGACGCAGGCCGCACCCCACGACTTCACGCACCACACCTGACGAACGACCCCGATTGCAGAGGTAACCAGTGACCGCCGGACCCACAGCCCCCCGACCACCGAGGCAGCAGCCAGCAGGACAGCGGCGGAAACGGGGTGCGCTGTGGCCGACGGTCGTGGTCGTCCTGGTCCTCGTGGCCGCCTTCGTGGGACTGACGCAGCTCTACACGGACGTGCTGTGGTACGACCAGCTGGGCTACCTCAGCGTGTTCGTCACCGAGAACGTCACGAAGATCGTGATCTTCGTGGTCGCCGCCGTGCTCGTGGCGGCGCTGATGTTCGCCAGCCTCTTCCTCGCCTACCGCAGCCGGCCCATCACGGCCGAGTCCATCGTGGACGACAACCTGCGCCGCTACCAGGAGGCCCTCGAGCCGGTCCGCAAGATCGCCATCGTGGTGGTGCCCGTGCTCTTCGGGCTCTTCGCGGCGAGCACGGCGATGACCCAGTGGGACACCGTGCTGCTGTTCCTCAACCAGGAGCCGTTCGGCCAGGAGGACCCGCAGTTCGGCCTCGACATCGGCTTCTACGTCTTCACCCTCCCGTTCCTGCGCTTCCTCATCGGGTTCCTGGTCTCGGCGATCCTGCTGGCCGGCGTGGCGGGGATCCTGATGCACTACGTCTACGGCGGCATCCGGATCACCGAGCGGGGGCTCAGCACCACCCGGGCGTCCCGTGTGCACCTGGGGGTGCTGGCCGCGCTGTTCCTGCTGCTCCAGGCCGCGAACTTCTGGCTGGACCGGTACTCCACGCTGCAGTCCACGTCCGGGACGTGGACCGGCGCGCTGTACACCGACGTCAACGCCGTGATCCCCACCAAGGCGATCCTGGCGGCGGCCGCGCTGATCGTCGCGATCCTCTTCGTCGTCGCGTCCTTCATCGGCCGCTGGCGGCTGCCGATCATCGGCACCGCGATGCTGCTCGTGGTCGCGGTGGTGGCAGGCGGGATCTACCCGTGGATCGTCCAGCGCTTCCAGGTCACGCCCACCGAGCAGGCCCTGGAGAGCCAGTACATCCAGCGCAACATCGACCTCACCCGGTCGGCCTACGGGCTGGACGCGGCCGAGGTCATGCCGTACGACGCCACCACGGAGACCGAGCAGGGCGCCCTGCGCCAGGACACCGAGACCACCTCGAACATCCGTCTGCTGGACCCCAACGTGGTCTCGGCGGCGTTCTCGCAGCTGCAGCAGTTCCGCCCCTACTACCAGTTCCCGGACACCCTCAACGTGGACCGCTACGAGATCGACGGCGAGGTCCAGGACACCGTCATCGCCACGCGTGAGCTGAACCCCGACCAGAACCAGGGGTGGTTCAACCAGCACGTGGTCTACACCCACGGCTACGGCGTGGTCGCCGCCTACGGCAACCGGGTCGAGGTGGACGGCAAGCCGCAGTTCATGCAGTCCGGCATCCCGTCCCGGGGCGTGATCTCGGACGACTACGAGCCGCGCATCTACTTCGGCGAGAACTCCCCGCTGTACTCCATCGTGGGCGGCGCCGAGGGCGACGAGCCCCTCGAGCTGGACCGCCCGCAGACGGCCGGCGACGAGGCCGGCGACGCCAAGACGACGTTCGCCGGCAACGGCGGGCCCAGCATCGGCAACTTCTTCAACCGGCTCGCCTACGGCATCAAGTTCCAGTCCTCGGACATGCTGCTCTCGGACGCCGTGCGCCCGGAGTCGCAGATCCTCTACGACCGGGACCCGCGCGAGCGGATCGAGAAGGTCGCCCCGTACCTGACGGTCGACGGCGCCCCGTACCCGGCGATCATCGACGGTCAGGTCCAGTGGATCGTGGACGCCTACACCACCTCGGACGCCTTCCCGTACTCGACGCCGTCGGTGCTGCAGGAGGCGACGCAGGACACGCAGACCGCCCAGGGCGCCGCGGCGGCCCTGCCGCCGGAGCGGGTCAACTACATCCGCAACTCGGTCAAGGCCACGGTCAACGCCTATGACGGCTCGGTGAACCTGTACGCGTGGGACGACCAGGACCCGGTGCTGAAGGCGTGGCAGAACGTCTTCCCGAGCACGCTCAAGCCCTACTCCGAGATGTCGGCGGAGCTCATGGCGCACGTGCGCTACCCGCAGGACATGTTCAAGGTCCAGCGGGAGCTGCTCAACCGCTACCACGTCACGGACTCCGGCAGCTTCTACCAGAACGACGACGTGTGGTCCGTGCCCAACGACCCGACGCAGGACTCGGACGTGGCGCTGCCCCCGTACTACCTGTCGATGCGGATGCCCGGTGAGGAGGAGGCCAACTTCTCGCTCACCACCTCCTTCATCCCGCAGCAGTCGGAGACGGGCAACACCCGCAACGTGATGTACGGGTACCTCTCCGCCAACTCCGACGCCGGCACCGGCGAGGACGGCGTGAAGAGCGACGAGTACGGGACGCTGCGCCTCCTGGAGCTGCCGCGCTCGTCCGTGGTGCCCGGCCCGGGCCAGGCGCAGAACCTGTTCAACTCGGACACCGACGTCTCCACGGAGCTGAACCTGCTCCGCCAGGGCGCCTCCGAGGTCATCAACGGCAACCTGCTCACCCTGCCCGCGGGCGGCGGCATGCTCTACGTGCAGCCCGTCTACGTCCAGTCCTCGGGCGACGCCGCGTACCCGACGCTGCGGCGCGTGCTCGTCGGCTTCGGCGAGGAGGTGGGCTTCGCGCCGACCCTCGAGGAGGCCCTCGACGAGGTCTTCCAGGGCGACTCCGGGGCCCAGACGTCGTCCGGTGCGGGCGTCGACGAGGCGGAGGCCGGGAGCCCGGACGGCGCCGGCGAGGACGGGGCCGAGGCCCCGGCCGGCGGCGCCAGCCTCGAGGACGCCCTCAGCGACGCCAACCAGGCGATCCAGGAGTCCGAGGAGGCCCTGCAGGACGGCGACTGGACGTCCTACGGCGAGGCCCAGCAGCGGCTGCAGGACGCCATCGAGCGGGCGCTCGAGGCGGACGGCGTCGTCGCCCCCGAGGCGGAGGGCGCCCTGGCCCCCGAGGAGCCGGCCGAGCAGCCCGCCGAGTAGCCGATTTGCGGGTCCACCCCGCGGCACGTATAGTCATACATGTCGCCGCGGGGTGGAGCAGTTCGGTAGCTCGCTGGGCTCATAACCCAGAGGTCGCAAGTTCAAATCTTGCCCCCGCAACCACAGAAGGCCCCCGGACCGTCACGGTCCGGGGGCCTTCGCCTTGCCCGGAGGACCCCGGGCGGGAAGGAGCCCCCACGGCCGCGGCCGTGGGGGCTCTTCCGTGCCCGGGGACGGGGCGGGGTCAGACCTCTTCGGAGGAGACGATCCGCTCGGCGTTGCGGGACTTCAGGGCGGCGAGCCGGGCCTCGATCTCCGACTGCTGGCCCAGGGACTCGAGGGACTCGAACTGCGCGTCCAGGGAGGACGCGGCGAGCTCCTGCTGGCCCAGGACACGGGCCTCCTCGCGGCGGATCTTGTCCTCGAAGCGGGAGACCTCGCTCGTCGGGTCGAGCACGTCGAAGGCCTTGAGCGCGTCCTGGACCTGCGACTGCGCCTGCGCGGTCTTCTGCCGGGCGTTGAGCTCGTCCCGCTTGTTGGACAGCTCCTGGAGCTTGCCCCGCATCTTGTTGAGCCCGTCCTTGAGCTTCTCCACGACCTGGGTCTGGGACTGGATCTGCGGTTCGGCGCCGCGCGCCTCCGTCTCGTACTGGATCTGGCGCTGGAGGGCGACCTTGGCGAGGTTGTCGAACTTCTCGGCCTCGGAGGACTTGCCGGCGCCCCGGTACTCCTCGGCCTTGTTCGAGGCCGCGAGGGCCTTGTTGCCCCACTCCTGGGACTCGCGCACGTCCTCCGCGTGGTCCTGCTCGAGCAGGCGCAGGCTGCCGATGGTCTGCGCGACGGCGGCCTCGGCCTCGCGGATGTTCTCGGTGTAGTCGCGGACCATCTGGTCCAGCATGAGCTGGGGGTCCTCGGCGGCGTCGATCATGCCGTTGATGTTGGCCTTCGCGAGCTGGGCGATGCGGCCGAAGATGGACTGCTTGATCATGGTTCCTTCTCTCCTCTGGTGCTTCCCGGGAGGGGCTCCCGGGATCATGGGTCGGTCGGGGACGGTGGGTCGGTCAGGGGTCACGGGGCGGACGAGGGTCAGAGGGGCGGCGGTGCGCGGTGCCCGTCCGGCGGCGGGCGCCCGTCGGCGCGGATCAGAAGCTGCCGCCGATGCCGCCGCCGAAGCCTCCGCCGCCACCGCCGAACCCGCCGCCGAAGCTGCCGCCGAAGCCTCCGCCGCCACCGCCGAAGCCTCCGCCGCCGTTGAGGATCGAGCCGAGGAGGATGCCGCCGAGCATCGCGCCGCCCAGACCGCTGTTGGAGCGGCCCCGGTGGCCGCCCATCCCCACGGGCGTGCCGAAGCCGCCGTAGGAGAAGGAGTCGACGTCCTGCTGGGCGATGTACTGGGCCTCGCCGGCGAGCCGGACGGCCTCGTTGGCGCAGGTCAGCGCCTCGGAGGGGTCCGACTTCCGGGCCTGCTGGGCGGCCTCCAGGTAGCGCTCGGCCTCCGCGAGGCGGGTGCGGGCCTCCGGGCCGACACCGCCGCGGCGGGCCCAGATGTACTCGCTCGCCGAGCTCAGCTGCGCCTGCGCGGAGACGAGGGTGTGGGCGAGGGTCTCCCGCGCGGAGCGGTCCCGGTCGTTCTGGGAGCGCACCGACGCGAGCCCCTTGTCGAGCTCGTCCTTGGCCACTGCCAGACGCCGGCTCAGGCCGAGCGGGTCGATCCGTCCCGCGCCCATCTGCTCCTCGACGGTGCGCAGGACGGCGCCGACGCCGGCGACCGCCCCGGCGAGCTCCGGGTTGGAGCCGCGCCGGACGAGGGCGTCCGCCTCGGCGACGTCCCGCTGGGCGATGGTCACGGCGTCCTTGAGGGACTCCTCGGCGTGGGCGAGCTCGGTGGCCGCGTGCTCCACGGCGTCGAGCAGGCCCCCGGCCTGCCCCACGCCCTCCTCGGCGGCGCGGATGTCCAGCACGGCGTCGCTCGTGCGCCCGGCGGCGAGGTCGGTGCGGGCCTCCTCCACGGCGGTGTCCACGAAGTCGAGCCGGTCCCGGGCCTGGTCGATGTTGTCCTTGACGGGGGCGAGCGCCGTGTCGTTGTAGCGGGCGGTGAGCTCCCGCAGCCGGGCGTCGGCCGTGCCGAAGCGGGGGCGCACGGCCTCGGCCTGGCGCCGCACCTCCTCGAGCGCCTGCGGGGCGCGGGACTCCAGTTGGCGCAGCGAGCTGAACGCCTCCTGGTGCTCCTGGAGCGGGCGCTGGGCGTCCTGGGAGCGGGCGATGATCTCGCCGAGCCAGGCGCGCTGCTGCTCCTCGGTATCGGGGATGTGGTCCTCGAGCTGCTGCTGGAGGGCGAAGGAGGCCTGCATGTGCTTCTTGGCGTCCTGGACGGCGCGGCGGAACGGCTCGACCTGCTCGTCCCCGTACTGCAGCTGGGCGAAGGCCAGCTCCTGCTCGGAGTGCTGGATGGCGTTGTCGGTGGACACCAGCAGCTCCCCGGCCCGCTTGCGCAGCTCCGGCACCGGGACCTCCTGGTAGGGGCCGGCGGGACCCTGCGGAGCGCCCCGGCCGCCGGGCCCGCCCTGCGGGGCGGACCCCTGCTGCCGGCGCTTCTTGTTGCGGGAGGCCATGCCGTAGACGGCGAGCCCGCCGAGGCCGAGCGCCCCGAGACCGAGCAGGCCGAAGCCCGCGCCGCCCCCGTCCGAGCTCTCCCCGGTCCCGGCGGGGGCGCCGGAGAGCTCGGTCTCGATGCCCTCGACGGCCCCCTCGACCGCGCCGTCCCAGTCGTCGGCCGCGAGCGCCGGGGTGATGAACTGCCGGTTGATGCGCTCCTGCTGCTCGGTGCTGAGGGGCCCCGTGGAGTACGCGGAGAAGCGCTGCTGCCGGTCCTCCGTGGCGACGACCAGCACCGCGTCCGAGCTGCCGAGCCCGTTGAGCTCGGCGAACTCCTGCAGCCACTCGTCGGGATCCGAGGGGTCGGTGAAGGTGTCGACGAACACGGCGGTGAGGGTGATCCCCTCCTGGGTGGCGAGCTCGCGCACGTCCGCGGCCAGCGCGGAGGGATCCTCCAGCACCCCGGACTCGTCGACGATCCGCTCGCCCGGGGGCACGTCGACGGGCGGCTGGGCGAGAGCCGCTCCCGCGGGTACGAACAGGGCGAGCGTCAGGCCGCAGCCGGCGGCGGTCCGGCGGGCAATGGGGCGCCAGTGCATGATCTCCCTCACGTGGTCGGTGCTCCCGATTCTAGGGCGAGGGCGTCACGGCGTGGCGATCGGCGCCGGACCTACGCGCAGGGCGAAACCACAAGGCGGCTGATGACCTGCGGGCGGGCCCCGGCGGTCCCCGGCCGCCGTCCGGGCGGCGCCCGGGGAACGGCCAGGGCTCTCAGCGTCGTCTCAGTGCGGACGTGGATACTTGGGGACAGAGCCGCCCGTGCCACCCCGTCCGCACCGGGGACCGCCGGGCCCGTCCGTTTCCAGGAGGAGACCCCCATGTCCGAGCCCCGCGACCCGCGGTACGGTGCCGATCCACAGCTCACACAGCCCCTCCCGCCCGTCTACGGCCGTCCGGCCCACGACCCGTGGGCGTCCGGCGCCGAGCAGGACGCGCGCGCCGGCCACGGGGCACCGCAGGCCGGCGGCCAGGACGCGGGCCCCTACGCCGGGGCGTGGCAGGGCGCCGGGGACCCCGCCGCCCGGCACCCGTGGGGGAACGGCACCGGGAGCGGCACCGGGGGCCGCCGGGAGCGGCGGCGCTTCTCGGGGGGATCGCTCGTGACGGGCATGGTCCTGGCCGCACTGGTGGGGGCGGGGGCGGCCGTCGGGACGGACGCCCTGCTGGACGGCGGCGGCGCGGCACCGGCGGCGGGCGGGTCGACGTCCAGCTCGGTCATCGTCAACGACCAGGACGAGGTGAACGCGGTCACCGCGGCGGCCGTGAAGGCGTCCCCGTCCGTGGTGACGATCTCCGCGTCCGGCGGCGGTCAGAACGGCTCCGGCTCGGGGGTGATCATCGACGACGAGGGCCACATCCTCACCAACACGCACGTGGTGACCCTCGACGGGACCACGAGCAGCCCCTCCCTCGAGGTGCAGCTCGACGACGGCAGGGTGCTGCCGGCCGAGGTGGTCGGCACCGACCCGCTGTCCGACCTCGCGGTGCTCAAGGTCGACGCCCAGGGGCTGACCCCGGCGACCCTGGGCTCCCTGGACGACGTGAACGTGGGCGACACGGCCATCGCGATCGGCGCGCCGCTGGGCCTCGCGGGCACGGTGACCGACGGGATCGTCTCCACCCTCAACCGGACCATCACGGTGGCCTCCTCCGCCGCGCCGTCCACGCCGTCGGAGGGCGACGGCGAGGGCGAGGAGCAGGGCGGCGGCAACGACTTCTTCTTCAACTTCCCCGACGAGGACGGCGGCTCCGGCGGCCGCTCGCAGGGATCCTCGCCGTCGGTGTTCCTCAACGTGATCCAGACCGACGCGGCCATCAACCCCGGCAACTCCGGCGGGCCGCTGATCGACACGGACGGCGAGGTGATCGGGATCAACGTGGCCATCGCCTCGGCCGGTTCCGGCACGGAGGCCGGCAACATCGGCGTGGGCTTCTCGATCCCCGTCGACACCGCCCAGCGGGTGGCCGTGGAGATCATCAACAACGGCCGGGCCACGCACGGCTACCTCGGCACGAGCGTGAGCGCCGCCCCGGGCGCGGACGGCCGGAGCCGGGCCTTCTCCGACGGCGCCGCGGTGGAGCAGGTCGTGCCCGGCTCGCCGGCCGACGAGGCCGGACTGGAGGTGGGCGACGTGATCACGGAGTTCGACGGCCACCGCATCCAGGACGCGAGCTCCCTGACGGCGGCCGTGCGCGAGCTGCCCGCCGGTGGGACCGGGACGATGACGTTCGTGCGGGACGGCGAGGAGCGCACCGCGGACGTGACGGTCGGGGACGCCGAGGAGCAGCAGTGAGCGGCCGGCCCCGGCGGGCGGCCGGTCGCCGGGGCTAGCTCCCGGCGCCCGCGAAGCCCAGCTGGCGCCAGGCCTCGTAGACGGCGATGGACGCCGAGTTCGCGAGGTTCAGCGACCTCCGGGCCGGCAGCATGGGGATGCGGACCCGCGCGGTGACGTGCGGGTCAGCCTTCACCGCGGCGGGCAGGCCCACCGACTCGGGGCCGAACAGCAGCACGTCCCCGGGGCGGTAGGCCACGTCCGTGTGCGAGACCTCGCCGTCGGTGGTGAACGCCCAGACCCGTTCCGGGGCCAGGGCGGCCCAGGCCGCGTCCAGGTCCGGGTGGACGGTCAGCACCGCGAGGTCGTGGTAGTCGAGGCCGGCCCGGCGCAGGTGCGCGGAGCCGAAGTCGAAGCCCAGCGGCTCCACGAGGTGCAGCTCGGCCCCGGTGACCGCGGCGAGGCGGATCGCGTTGCCGGTGTTGCCCGGGATCTCGGGGGTGTGGAAGAGGATGCGGAGCATGACCGCCAGTCTACGGACGCCGGACGCACGCCCGGGCCGGGGCCCTAGACTGGAGTCCGTGCCGCACGAGCCCGCCTACCTCGACCACGCCGCCACCGCGCCCCTCCGGCCCTCCGCGCTCGCCGCGGTCGCCGAGCAGCTGGCCCGCGGCGGCAACCCGTCCTCGCTGCACCGCCCCGGCCGCGCGGCGCGCGCCGTCGTCGAGCAGGCCCGCGAGGACGTCGCCGCGGCCCTGGGCGCGGAGCCCGTCGAGGTGGTCTTCACCTCCGGGGGCACCGAGGCCGACAACCTGGCCGTCCAGGGCCTGTACCGGCACCGGCGCGAGCAGGACCCCCGCCGCCGCCGCGTCCTCGTCTCCGCGGTGGAGCACGCCGCGGTGTCCGACACCGTCGAGTGGCTGGCCGCCCACGAGGGCGCCGAGGCCGTCTGGCTGCCCGTCGACGCGGCCGGCCGCGTGGACCCGGCCGCCGTGCGGGAGGAACTGGCCCGCGACCCGGGCGCCACCGCGCTGCTGGCCGTCATGTGGGCCAACAACGAGGTGGGCACCGTCCAGCCCGTCGCGGAGATCGCCGCCCTCGCGGAGGAGTTCGGGGTCCCCTTCCACTGCGACGCCGTGCAGGCCTTCGGCGCGCTGCCCGTCGACGCGCACCTGCCCGGGCTCACCACGCTGGCCGTCTCGGCCCACAAGGTGGGCGGACCGGTGGGTGCCGGGGCCCTCGTGGCCGGGCGCACGGTGGGGCTGGCGCCCGTCCAGCACGGGGGCGGGCAGGAGCGCACGGTGCGCTCCGGCACCCTCGACGCCGCCGCGCTCGCCGGCTTCGGGGTGGCGGCCCGTGAGGCCGCCGCGGAGCGGGAGACCGAGCAGGAGCGGCTCGCGGGCCTGCGCGACCGGCTGGTGGAGGGCGTGCGCCGGATCGTGCCGGACGCCGTGCTGCGCGGACCGGAGGACCGGGAGCACACGGGCGCCCGGCTGCCCGGCAACGCCCACTTCACCTTCCCCGGGTGCGAGGGCGACTCCCTCCTGTTCCTGCTGGACGGCGCCGGGATCGCCTCCTCCACCGGCTCGGCCTGCCACGCCGGGGTGCCCCGCGCGTCCTCCGTGCTGCTGGCCATGGGCCTGGACGAGGCCACCGCGCGCGGTGCGCAGCGCTTCAGCCTGGGCCGCACGAGCACGGGCGCCGACGTCGACGCCCTGCTCGCCGCGCTGCCCGAGGTCCACCGGCGGGCACTGCGCGCCGGGCTCTCCGGCGCGGCGCCCGTCTGAGCCCGCACCGGTCGACCCCGCGCCGGTCCGATCCCGCGCCGCTCCGATCCCGCACCGGCGGGGACCGCGGGACCCGCCGGTGCGGGGCCGGGGAATACCGGCCGGCCCCGCACCGTTGACGCCACGGACCCCGACCCCGACCCCTGGAGACGATCTCACCGTGCGAGTACTGGCAGCCATGAGCGGCGGCGTCGACTCGGCCGTGGCGGCGGCCCGCGCCGTCGACGCCGGCCACGACGTGACGGGCGTGCACCTGGCCCTCTCGCGCACGCCCGGCACCCTGCGCACCGGTTCCCGGGGCTGCTGCACGATCGAGGACTCCCGGGACGCCTGGCGCGCCGCCGACGTCCTGGGCATCCCGTACTACGTGTGGGACTTCTCCGAGCGCTTCCAGGCCGACGTCGTCGACGACTTCGTCGCGGAGTACGCGGCCGGACGCACGCCCAACCCGTGCCTGCGGTGCAACGAGAAGATCAAGTTCGCCGCCCTGCTCGAGAAGGCCCTCGCCCTGGGCTTCGACGCCGTGTGCACCGGGCACTACGCCAAGGTGGTCGAGGACCCCGCCGGCGGCCGGGAGCTGCACCGCGCGGCGGACTGGGCGAAGGACCAGTCCTACGTCCTCGGCGTCCTCACGGCCGAGCAGCTCGAGCACGTGCTGCTCCCGCTGGCCGACACCCCGTCCAAGGCCGAGGTGCGGGCCGAGGCCGCCCGCCGCGGGCTGTCCGTGGCGAGCAAGCCCGACTCCCACGACATCTGCTTCATCCCCGACGGCGACACCCGCGGTTGGCTCGCGGAGCGCATCGAGATGACCGAGGGCGAGATCAAGGACGTCGAGGGCAACGTGGTCGGCACCCACTCCGGCGCCAACGCGTTCACGGTGGGCCAGCGCAAGGGCCTGCGCATCGGCACCCCGGCCCCCGACGGCAAGCCGCGCTTCGTCCTGGAGATCCGGCCGCGGACCAACGAGGTCGTGGTGGGCCCGCAGGCGATGCTGGCGGTCGACGAGCTGCGCGGGATCCGCCCCTCCTGGGCCGGGGCGCCCGTGCCCGAGGCGGCGCCGCTCCTGCGGCCCGGGGCCGCGGCCGGGGCGGCGTCGGCCCCGTTCCCCGTCCTCGCCCAGGTCCGGGCGCACGGGGACCCCGTTCCCGCCCGGGCCCATCTCGAGCTCGTCGAGGGGGACGGCGGCCCGCTGCCCGAGCTCGTGGTCCGGCTCGAGGAGCCGATGCGCGGCGTGGCCCCCGGACAGTCGGTCGTGCTCTACCAGGGCACCCGGGTCCTCGGCCAGGCCACGGTCGACCGCGCCCACTCGCTGGCCCGCCCCGACGTCCCGGGTGGTGCGGGCCGGCCCGATCCCGCCCGATAGACTGGCGGCCATGACCGCACCGCACCCCCACGCCTCCGCCGACGTCCGGGCCCACCAGGACTTCGACGCCACCGCGTCCTCGCTCCAGGAGCAGGCCGACCCCCGCGTGCTCGCCGAGCTGCAGTCCATCCGCGGCACCATCGACAACATCGACGCGGCCCTGGTGCACCTGCTCGCCGAGCGGTTCAAGGCGACCCAGCGCGTCGGCGTCCTCAAGGCGACCCACGGCCTGCCCGCCGGCGACCCGGACCGCGAGGCCGCCCAGATCGGCCGCCTCCGGGCGCTCGCGGCCTCCGCGCAGCTCGACCCCGAGTTCGCGGAGAAGTTCCTGAACTTCATCATCAGCGAGGTCATCCGCCACCACGTGGCCCTCTCCGAGGACCACCGGCGGCAGGACGACGACCGCCCGTGACCCGCAGCGCCCCGCCCGGCCCCCGGCGCACCGACCCCGACGTCCCCGGCGTCGTGGGCACGGCCCTCGGCGCGATGCCGGGCACGGACGTCGTCGAGTCCGTCACGCTGCTGCGCGGCGAGCTCGGGGCCCCGCACATCTCGTTCCTGCCCGTCCTGCCCGCCCGCGGTGCGGCCGCCGACCCCGTGGCCCGCACCGCCGCGGTGCTCGACGACCTGTACGCGGACCGGCAGCCCCACGGGCTGCGCGTCTCCGGGGTGCCCGGCAAGGACTCCCGGTCCGCCCGGGCGCTGCTGGCCGGCGACGTCAACGTGCTCGCCGACGTGATCGGCGCCGAGAGCGGCCCCGACGACGCCCCGGTCAAGACCCAGCTCGTCGGCCCGCTCAGCCTGGCCGCCCGGCTCCACCTGCACGCGGGGGAGCGGGCGCTCAAGGACCACGGCGCCCGCCGCGACATCGCGGACTCCCTGGCCTCCGGCGTCCTCGAGCACGTCCGCGCGGTGCGCGCCGCGGCCCCCGGTCGGGACGTCCTCGTCCAGCTGGACGAGCCCGAGCTCGCCCGGGTGCTCGCGGGCGGCCTGCCCACGATGAGCGGCTACCGGACGCTGCGCGCGGTCCCCGCCGCGGAGGCACGGCGCTCGCTCACCGCCGTCGTCGAGGCCTGCCGGTCGGCCGGCGCCGCCGGCGTCACCCTGCGGCTGCCGCCCGGGGTCGACCCCCGGCTCGCCCGGGAGACCGGCGCGGACGCCGTGCAGGTCCCGGCCCCCGCCGGCACCGTCCACGACTGGGAGCCGCTCGCCGCGCTCGTCGAGGACGGCATGCAGCTGTGGCTGGGCCTCGTCCCCGCGGCCGGCGGCACGGCCCGCGCCCTCGCCGCGGACGTGTGGTCCGTGTGGCGGGACCTCGGGCTGCCCGCCGCCGCCCTCGACCGGGTCCGGATCACACCGCGCGAGGAGCTCGACGCCCTGGGCCCCGCCGAGCTGCGCGAGGTCCTCGCGCGGGTCACCGGAACCGCCTCCGCGCTGGCCCGGACCGCCGCCGACGCGTGAGCCCGTCCCACCCGGTGGACCGACACACTCCGCGCCGAGGTGCGGGGCGGGCCGCAATCGGCCCCAATGCAGGTGGACCCCGGTCCACCACGACGCCCAGGACACCCTGGCCACGACGCCCCGGACGCCCCGGGCCACGGCGGCCCCCGCCCCGGCGGGCCCGCCCCACACCACCGGAGAGGCGATGAACGCGCGAATACTGGTCGTCGACGACGACGCCGCCCTGTCGGAGATGATCGGGATCGTCCTGACCGCGGAGGGCTTCGAGCCCGTCTTCTGCTACGACGGTGCCACCGCCGTGGACACCTTCCGGGCCGTGCGCCCGGACCTGCTGCTGCTCGACCTCATGCTCCCGGGCAAGGACGGTATCCAGGTCTGCCGCGAGATCCGCACGATCTCCGACGTCCCGGTCGTCATGCTCACCGCCAAGTCGGACACCGTCGACGTGGTCCGCGGTCTGGAGGCCGGGGCCGACGACTACGTGCCCAAGCCCTTCAAGCCCGCTGAGCTCGTGGCCCGGGTCAAGGCCCGGCTGCGCCCCGTGGAGCGCGCCAACTCGCAGGAGCTGCGGATCGGCGACCTCACCATCGACGTGAGCGGGCACAGCGTGCACCGCGGGGACCACGAGATCGGTCTCACCCCGCTCGAGTTCGACCTGCTCACCGCCCTGGCGCGCGCACCGCACCAGGTGTTCTCGCGCGAGATGCTGCTCCGCGACGTCTGGGGCTACCAGCACGCCGCCGACACGCGGCTCGTCAACGTCCACGTGCAGCGGCTGCGCTCCAAGATCGAGCGGGATCCGGAGAGCCCCGAGATCGTGGTCACCGTGCGCGGAGTCGGCTACAAGGCGGGCACGTCCGCCCGATGACCCCGCCGGACGCCGCCGCCTCCTCCCGGCGCCGCGGGCCGGCCGGCGCCGCGACCCGGCGGCTGCGGCTGGGGCGGCTCCTGCTGGCCCGCCGGTGGCGGCAGTCCCTGCAGTTCCGGGCCATCGCCGTGTCCCTCTCCCTGACCGCGCTGGCCTTCTTCGTCACGGGCAGCTTCCTCTCCCACCAGATCGCGGACCGGCTGTTCTCGGAACGGCTGGACCAGGTCCTCGCCTCGGCCACCGCGGACTTCGAGCAGGTGCAGGCCAGCTTCGACGCCTCGGACGCCTCCGACCGCGACGAGCTGCAGGCGCTCGTGGCCTCGACCCTCGGCTCGCTCTCGGTCGACGGCGCGGAGACGGAGCGCTGGATCCTGCTCCCGATGGACTTCACGAGCGGGCAGACCCTCATCCCGGCGCAGAGCCAGAGCCCCTGGATGACCTCGAGCACCGTGCCGCCGGAGCTGCAGGAGCGGCTCGCGGAGCAGGACGGCGTGTTCTGGCAGCCCGCCTCGGTCCGGGTCACGGAGAACGGGGAGGAGGCCCCCGTCATCGTCGTCGGCACGGTGGTGGACCTCTACCAGAACAGCCGCTACGGGCTCTACCTCGTCTACGACTTCTCCGAGCCGCAGCGCACCCTCGACGCGATGCACGCGGTGCTGCTGCTGTCGGTGGTCGTCCTGCTGCTGCTCGTGGGCGCGATCGTCTGGTACGTCACCCGCGAAGTGGTCCGCCCCGTGTCCAGCACCGCCCGCGTGGCCGAGCAGCTCGCGGACGGCGACCTGGGCGTGCGGATGCCCGTCAGCGGCTCGCACGAGGTCGCCCGTCTCGCCCGGTCCTTCAACCGCATGGCGGACAGCCTGCAGGACCAGATCACCCAGCTCGAGCAGCTCTCCTCGATGCAGCAGACCTTCGTCTCGGACGTCTCCCACGAGCTGCGCACCCCGCTGACCACGGTGCGGATGGCGGCCGAGGTGCTCTTCAACGCCCGCGAGGACTTCGACCCCGTCAACCGGCGCTCCGCCGAGCTGCTCTACCACCAGGTGGACCGCTTCGACGCCCTGCTGGCCGACCTGCTGGAGATCTCCCGCTTCGACGCGGGGGCGGCGCGGCTCGAGGTGGCCAGCGTCGAGCTGTTCTCGGTCGTGCACGACGTCGTGGAGGCCGCCGCCCCGCTCGCCGTCTCGTCCGGCTCCACGGTGCGGGTGCGCTCGGAGCTGTCCCGCTGCACCGTCCAGGGGGACCAGCGGCGGATCGAGCGGATCCTGCGCAACCTCGTGGTCAACGCCCTCGAGCACGGGGAGGGCCGGCCCATCGACATCGTGGTGGGGGCCTCCGAGGTGGCCGCGGCGGTGGCGGTGCGCGACCACGGCATCGGGATGACCGAGGAGGAGGCCGCCAAGGCGTTCAACCGCTTCTGGCGCGCTGACCCGGCCCGGGCCCGCACGACCGGCGGGACGGGGCTGGGCCTCGCGATCGCCACCGAGGACACGCGGCTGCACGGCGGGCGGCTCGACGTCTGGGGCGCCCCGGGGGAGGGCGCGTGCTTCCGGCTCACCCTGCCCCGGACCCGCGGACGGCGGCTCGTGCCCGACGACGAGAGCCCGCTCGGTCTGCCGCCCGACGCCGACGCGTACCCGGAGACCGCGGTGGTGACCAGGACGGGGACCCTGGCCCTGGCCTCCGCGGCCGCGGCGGAGCCGGCGCCCCCCGCCGCGGCCCAGCCGACCGACGTCGAGGAGGACCGGTCATGAGCAGGACCCGGCGGCAGACCCGCACGGCAGCACTGGCCCTGGCCGCGGCCGTGGCGCTCGGCGGCTGCGGAGCCATTCCCCGGACGGGACCCGTGCACCGGCACGCGGAGCCCACCCGGTCCGCGGTCCAGCCGAGCTACGACGTCGAGCCGGCCGGCCCCCGCGAGGGCGCGACGCCGGAGCAGATCGTGCGGGGCTTCCTCGCGGCCGGGACGGGCGTGGCCGACGACTACTCCGTGGCCCGCGAGTACCTCACCCCCGAGCTCGCGGGCACCTGGCACCCCGACGCGCGCACCCTCGTGCACCGGGGCGACGCCGTGCCCGTGCCCCGGCTCGAGGACAACGAGTACCGGGTGAACCTCGAGGTGGACAGCGTGGTGGACGGCAGCGGCGTGATCGAGCGCAAGCCGGCGGGCGCCACCGAGGTGCTCGACTTCGACGTGGTCCAGGTGGACGGCCAGTGGCGGATCTCCGACGCCCCCGACGCCACGGCGCTCACCCCGGCCGACTTCGAGGACATCTTCGAGCCCCACCACCTCTACTTCGCGGACGAGGACCTGTCCAACGTGGTGGTCGACCCCCGCTGGTTCCCGGACCGGGTGCCCGTCTCGACGTCGATCGTGCGGGCCCTGCTCGGCGGCCCCGCGCCCTACCTCCGGGGGGCCGTGACCTCGGCCTTCCCCCCGGGCACCACGCTCGCCCGCTCGGCGGTGCCCGTGCGGGACGGCACCGCCACGGTGGAGCTCAGCGTGCCCGAGTTCGACCCGGCGAACATCGAGATCAACCGCCGGATGCACGACCAGCTCGCGCTGAGCCTCCGGTCGCTGACCGCGGTGAACGACGTGGAGCTGCTCGTCGAGGGGGCGCCCGTGGAGCTGGGCGCGGGGTGGACGGACGCCGCGCCCGTCCAGGACGTCACCGTCCCGTCCCGCCAGGTCGGGCTGCGCGAGGGCGACCTCGTGTTCTACCAGGGCGGCCAGACCGAGAACGTGGACGGGATCCCGCCGCTGGACGGCCACCACCCGTCCAGCCCCGCGATGGACGCCGCCGCCGAGCACTTCGCGTTCGTGGACACGGGCACCGGCTCGCTCGTGACCGTGGCGCGGGAGGAGGAGCCCGTGGAGCAGTTCAGCGGGACCGGCCTGACCCGACCGAGCTTCGACGAGCACGGGTGGGTGTGGACCGGGGACTCCGCCGGGACCGTCCGGGCCGTGCGCGCCGTCCCGGGCGCCGGGAGCCCGGTCCGCGTCGAGGCATCGTGGCTCGCCGCGCGGACCGTGACGTCCCTGCGGGTCTCGCGCGGGGGCACCCGGGCGCTCGTCGTCACCGAGGACGAAGGGGTCTCCCAGATCTGGCTGACCGGTGTGGTGCGCGAGCCAGACGGCACGCCCCGCCGGCTCAACGAGCCGTTCCGGGTGGCCGCGGACGTCGACGCGGACGCGGCCCTGTGGCTCAGCGACCGCGAGTTCGTCGCGGCCCCGCTCGGCGGCACCGGCTCCGTCCGGCCCCGCGTCTACGACGTGTCCGGGCGCTTCCGCGAGCTGCCCGGCATCGAGGGCCTCACCGGGCTCAGCGGGGGCAACGGCACGTCCTCCGTCTACGCCGTGGCCGGCGGCACGCTGCACATGCTCACCGGCAACGCCTGGGCGCCGCAGAGCGAGGACGTCCTGGACACGGCGTTCGCCGGCTGACCACCCGCCGGGCCCGACCGCGGTCCACAGCCCCGGCCGTCCGGATCCTCGGCCGCACCCCGGCGGGGCCGTCCGGCACGGGCCAGCATGGCCGCATGCCCGCGACCCCGCCCACCGCCCGCGCCCTCGACCGGGCGGCCGCACGCGCCCTCGACCGGCTGACCGAGGCCGCCGAGGTGCTCCTGCCCGTGGAGTGCGCCGTGTGCCGCGCCCCGGGCACCGCGCTGTGCCGTGCCTGCCGCCTGGTGCTGCGCCGGTCCTGCGCCCGCCCCTTCGAGGCGTCCTCGGCCGCACCGCTGCTCGACCCGCCGCTGTCCGTCGTCGCCGCCGGCCGCTACGCCCACGGACTCGCCACCTGTCTGCTCGCGCTCAAGAGCACCGGGCGCACCGACCTGGTCCCCGTGCTCGCCGCCTGCCTGGCCACGGCCCTGCACGCGGCCGCCCCAGGCTGGCCGGCGGGGCCCGTGCTGCTCGTCCCGGTGCCCACCAGCCCCGCGGCCCTGCGGCGGCGCTGGTTCGACCCCGTGCGGCTGCTGCTCGAGGACTGCGCGCGCCGCGGCGCGCTCCCTGCCGGCACGCTCGTCAGCCGCGGGCTGCGGCACCGGGCGGCCGGGGCCTCGCTGACCGGGCCGGCGCAGAAGCGGCTGGGCACCGCGGGCCGGCGGGCCCGCCCCGCGGGGTCCATGCGGGCCGCCGCGGCCCCCGGCGCCCGGTGCGTCGTCGTCGACGACGTGCTCACCACGGGGGCGACCCTCGGCGAGGCGGCCCGCGCACTGCGGGCCGGCGGGGCCGAGGTGCTCGGGGCGGTGGTGCTCGCCGCCGTGCGGCCGCCGGCAGTTCCGCTCACCGCTGATTCGGGTCCGGCCCGGCCGGGTGAATATCCCGTGTGATTCAACTAACGTTGAGTCACGGGACGCAACAATCCTCCCGGGTGGGCGGCCCCATCCGCCCACGTCACCCCCGAGATTTGGAGGGCATCATGGAACTGAACGTCATGGGGCGCAACGTCGCCGTACCGGAGCGGTTCAAGGAGTACGCCGCCGAGAAGGTCGTCAAGTTCGAGGAGCTGGGCGAGAAGGTCCAGCGCATTGATGTCAAGGTCACCAAGGACCACGCGCTGCCCGGCCACCAGGGGATGGGCGTGGAGATCACGGTCTCCGGACGCGGCCCCGTCCTGCGGGCCGAGGCGCGCGGCGACGACAAGTTCGCCGCCTTCGACGAGGCCTACAGCAAGCTCCTCGAGCGCCTTCGCCGGGCCCGCGACCGCCGCAAGGTGCACCGCGGCGCCCACCGTCCCACGGCCGTTCACGAGGCCACCGGCGCCCTGCCCGTGGTCCCCAGTTCCGGGCCCATCTACACCACCGCCGCGGAGCTCGCGACCGCCGAGCAGGAGGCGTTCGACCAGAGCGTGAGCCTCACCGACGCGGTCACCCCCGTCGAGATCCGGCGCAAGCGGTTCCCGGCCTCCGAGCTGAGCGTCGACGAGGCCGTCGACCACATGGAGCTCGTCGGCCACGACTTCTACCTCTTCGTCGACAAGGAGACCGGCGAGCCCTCCGCGGTCTACCGCCGCAAGGGCTGGAGCTACGGCGTCATCAGCCTGAGCGAGAACGGCGAGGAGTCCGAGGAGAGCGTCCGGGCCTACCAGCCCGAGCCCGCCGGCTGACCCCACCCCGTGACGGCGGGCCCGTCCGGCTGGGTGCCGGCCGGGTCCCGCCCCGGAAGAGCCCGGTGGTCGCGGCCACCGGGCTCGTCCGCGCCCGGAGACCGGCACCGGCTCCCGTAGACTGGAGCGGGTGCCGGACACCCCCCCATCAGTCCCAGCACGGCAGTCGAACACGAGGAGCGTGTGCACGTGGCGTCATTCCTGGAGAAAGTCCTCAGGACCGGAGACAAGAAGGTCCTGACGAGGCTGCGGTCCTACACGACCGCCATCAACAGCCTCGAGGACGGCTTCCGGGAGCTCAGCGACGCGGAGCTGCGCGCCGAGACGGACGCGTTCCGCGCCCGGGTCGCCGACGGCGAGTCCCTGGACCGGCTGCTGCCCGAGGCCTTCGCCGTGGTCCGGGAGGCCGCGTCCCGCACCCTGGGCCAGCGCCACTACGACGTCCAGCTCATGGGCGGCGCCGCCCTGCACCTCGGGAACATCGCCGAGATGAAGACCGGCGAGGGCAAGACCCTCGTGGCGACGGCCCCCGCCTACCTCAACGCCCTCTCCGGCAAGGGTGTCCACGTCGTCACCGTGAACGACTACCTGGCCGAGTACCAGGCCAACCTCATGGGGCGCGTCTACCGGTTCCTGGGCATGGAGACCGGCGTGGTGCTGGCCAACCAGGACCCGGCGACCCGCCGCCAGCAGTACGTCGCCGACATCACGTACGGGACGAACAACGAGTTCGGCTTCGACTACCTCCGCGACAACATGGCGTGGAGCCCCGACGAGCTCGTGCAGCGCGGCCACAGCTTCGCGATCGTCGACGAGGTGGACTCCATCCTCATCGACGAGGCCCGCACCCCGCTGATCATCTCCGGGCCCGCCTCCGGCGAGGCCAACCGGTGGTACACCGAGTTCGGCCGCCTCGTGCAGCGGCTCGACGCGGGCACCGACTACGAGGTGGACGAGAAGAAGCGCACCGTCGGCGTGCTCGAGTCCGGGATCGAGAAGGTCGAGGACTGGCTCGGCATCGACAACCTCTACGAGGCCCAGAACACCCCGCTCATCGGCTTCCTCAACAACGCCATCAAGGCCAAGGAGCTCTTCCGCGCCAACAAGGACTACGTGGTGCTCAAGGGCGAGGTCATGATCGTCGACGAGCACACCGGGCGCATCCTCGCCGGCCGACGCTACAACGAGGGCATGCACCAGGCCATCGAGGCGAAGGAGGGGGTCGAGATCAAGGCGGAGAACCAGACCCTCGCCACGGTCACCCTGCAGAACTACTTCCGCCTCTACGAGAAGCTCGCGGGCATGACCGGCACCGCCGAGACCGAGGCCGCGGAGTTCATGAACACCTACGGGCTGGGCGTCGTGTCCATCGAGACGCACCGCCCCCTCGTCCGCATCGACCGCCCCGACCTCGTCTACAAGAACGAGGTCGCGAAGTTCGCCGCGGTGGTCAAGGACATCGAGGAGCGGCACGCGAAGGGCCAGCCGGTCCTCGTGGGCACCGTGTCGGTCGAGAAGAGCGAGTACCTCTCCAAGCTGCTCGCCCAGCGCGGCGTCCGCCACGAGGTCCTCAACGCGAAGAACCACGCCCGGGAGGCCGCGATCGTCGCGCAGGCCGGCCGCAAGGGCGCGGTGACCGTGGCCACCAACATGGCCGGCCGCGGCACCGACATCATGCTCGGCGGCAACGCCGAGTTCAACGCCGTGGACCGGATGCGGGAGAAGGGCCTGGACCCGCAGCGGGACGCGGAGGAGTACGAGCGCGTGTGGCCGGACGTGGTGGCCGGCTGCGAGGAGGAGACCCGCGCCGAGCACCAGGAGGTGGTCGACGTCGGCGGTCTCTACGTCCTGGGCACGGAGCGCCACGAGTCGCGGCGCATCGACAACCAGCTGCGCGGGCGCTCCGGGCGGCAGGGGGACCCGGGCGAGTCCCGCTTCTACCTCTCCCTCGCGGACGACCTCATGCGGCTGTTCAACGCCGGTGCCGCCCAGCGGCTCATGGCGGGGGCGCCGGACGACACCGCGCTCGAGCACAAGATCGTCTCCCGCGCCATCGCCTCCGCGCAGAGCCAGGTCGAGGGGCGCAACGCCGAGCAGCGCAAGAACGTCCTCAAGTACGACGACGTCCTCAACCGCCAGCGCGAGGCGGTCTACCGCGACCGCCGCCGGGTCCTCGAGGGCGACGACCTCCAGGAGCAGATCGTCCAGTTCGTCGACGAGGTGGTCACCTCCACGGTCCAGGACCGCACGGCGGTCGGCCACCCCGAGGACTGGGACCTCGACGGCCTGTGGGAGTCCCTGCGCACCATCTACCCCGTGACCCTGTCGGTCGACGAGGTCGTGGAGGAGGCCGGGGGCCGCACGCGGCTCACGGCGGAGTTCCTGCGCGAGCAGATCCTCTCGGACGCCCGCCTCGTCTACGACCAGCGGGAGGAGGAGGTGGGCGCGGAGGCCATGCGCAACCTGGAGCGGCGCGTGCTGCTGTCGGTCATCGGGCGCAAGTGGCCCGAGCACCTCTACGAGATGGACTACCTCAAGGAGGGCATCGGCCTGCGGGCGATGGCCCAGCGCGACCCGCTCGTGGAGTACCAGCGCGAGGGCTACGCGATGTTCCAGGAGATGATGGGCGCGATCCGCGAGGAGACGGTCTCGACCCTGTACCGGATGGAGATCCGCCGCCAGCGCGTGGGCGCCGACGGCGGGCCCGTCGACCTGCAGATCCCGCGCCAGCCCAGCTTCCTGCAGTACACCGCGCCCGCTGAGACCGGCGGCACGCAGACCCGCACGGAGCCCACCGCGGCGGGCCGCGGCGAGGACGACGCGGACGCCGCCGCGGCGTCCGCCAACCGGGCCGGGCGCCGGGCCCGCGCCCGGGCCGCCAGCGCCGAGTCCGCGGAGGGCTGAGCCCGCCGAGGACAGGTTCCTCCCCAGGCTGAGTCCGCCGGGGGCTGAGCCTGCCGGGGACTCGGTCCGCCGGGGTCGAACGCGCCGGGGCGGGGAGGCGGGGTCAGCCGACCTCGAGCTGCGTCACGCTCCAGCCCCGCCCCAGCCGCTCCACCCGCATGGCCACGGCCCGGCTGCGCCTCGGCTCGACCACCACCAGGGCCACCTCGTAGACCCCGCGGCCCACCCGGCAGACCCGGCACCTGCGCACGTGGGGGTTCCGGTGCAGCTCCTGCAGCGCGGCCTTGCCCTCGAACTGCTCCTGGAGCAGCCGGAGCATGTCGGCGCGCTGCTGGAAGCGCTCCGCGATCTCCGGGGTGGTCCAGCGGCCCAGCTGTGCCGCCGGCCGGCTCCCGCCCAGCACCTCCACGGCCGCCTGGCCGATGGAACGGGCCAGGGCCGTCACCCGGCCCAGCTCGTCCTCGGCGTCGTGGCCCAGCACACGCGTGGCGCCCCACGTGTAGCCGCCGGGGGCCGTGGGCGGCGCCGGGCGCCCCCGGCGGGCGGGGGGCCCGGCCGCCGGGCGTCCGCGCTCGGGCGCGAGCGGACGGGCAACGGGGTCGGAACCGGCGGTGGGTGCGTTCATGACGGGCCTCCTGGGAACGGTGCTGCGGTGGGTCGATGGTGGGGTGCCGCGGAGCCGGGGCGGGTCAGGGCCCCCCGGCGCCGGGCACGACGAGCCGCTGACCCGGCAGGAGCCGGTGCGGTCCGTCCGGGAGCACCGGCCGGTTCAGCTCGTACCAGCGGGGCCATGCACGGGCGACCTGCTGGTCGGAGGCCTCCGGGCCCAGGTGGGCGGCGGCCAGGGACCACAGGGTGTCCCCGCGCACGACCGTGACGGCGCCGTCCACTGTGCGCTCCGCCACCGAGGGGCCGGTCCGCGGGAAGCAGGGATCCGGAGCCGTCGACGGCGCGGGGGCGGACTCCCCGCCCGGGGCGGGCTCGCGGTCGGGGCCGGGCCGGGGTCCGGCACCGGGGGCGGGCGCCGGGCCCGGTGCCTCCGGGGCGGGGGTCGTCTCCTCCGGGGCGGACGTCGTCCCCTCCGCGGCGGGGGCCGTCTCCTGCGCGGACGCCCCGGCGCCCCAGAACGGGGAGGGTGGGTCGACGGCGACCGCCGCCGGGGCCGCGAGCAGCTGCAGGCCCAGTGCCGTGGCCGCCGCGCGGCGCAGCAGGGCGGGGGAGCACCGCCCGCAGATCCCGGCCAGGCGCTCCCAGCGGTGGTGACCTGCCAGCACCGCGAGCACCGCCAGGGCGGCGGCGAGGATCCAGGCCGCCACCACGGCGCAGCCGAGCACGGCCGCTGCGAGCCCGATCAGCGTCCCGGTGTCCGGGCCCCCGGCGGTGCGGACGCCGCCCGCACCGTCCAGGGCTGCGCCGCAGGCCGCGGTGGCCGCACCCAGGGCGGGCACCAGGAGCACAGACCACAGCGGAGCGGACGCGGTGCTCGCGGATCCTGGCGTGCCGATCATCTGGTCTCCCGGAAAGTGAGTTTTAACGTCGTTTGACAGCGTTTGATGCTGTTTGACGTCGTAAAGCATTGTTAGCACCCCCTGGGTGCCGGTGTAAAGGTCTCAGCGGCCCGCGGTGGACATGACGTTCCTTGACGAGGGCAGGGCGGACGCCTACGTTGAGGCCCTGCGCGACCGGACGGCCCGGGAGCCGGAAGGGGAGGCCCTGCAGTGCGCTGGGAGCAGCTGTTCGCGGACCTGGAGGCGCAGCTGGCCTCCGCGCACCAGCAGGGCGTGGAGGAGGAGGCGGCGGAGCAGGCCCGCGCGGAGTACTCCCGGGTGCGCCTGACCGACCGGCTGCGCCTCCGGCAGGGCGAACCCGTCCGGGTCCTGCTCACCGGTGCCGTGCCGCTCGAGGGCCGGGTGCGCACGGTGGGCGCCGGCTGGGTCGTCCTCGAGGACCGGGGCACCGAGCACCTGGTGCCGCTGGGGGCCGTCCTGTGGTGGGAGTCCCTCGGCCGGGGGTGGGCGCCCGGTGACGACCCGCTGGCCCTGCGGCTCGGCCTGGGGCACGCGCTGCGCGCTTTGGCCCGGGCCAGGGCCGGGGTGCGGATCCGGCTCGCCGGCGGTGGACCGCTGGGCGAGCTCGAGGGGACGCTTGACCAGGTGGGCGCGGACTTCTTCGACCTGGCCCTGCACCCCGACGACGACTACCGCAGACGGGGCAGCGTGACCGCGCTGCGCGCCGTGCCGTTCCCCGCGCTGGTCTGCGTCTCCTCGCTCACGGCGGGGTGAGACGGTCGGCGGCGGCGTCCCGGTGGATCAGTCGAGCGCGCCCGAGCGCACCGCCTCCGCCGTCCGCTCGTAGCCGCGGGCGATGTACTCCTCCAGCTTGGCGGTCTCGACGCGCCACTGGCCGCGGCCGCCCACCTGGATGGCGGGCAGCTCCCCGCTGCGCACGAGAGCCCTCGCCTGCGTCGCCGAGATGTTGAGGATCTCGGCGACGTCCGCCAAGGTCAGGAAGCGCTGCTGCGACATCCTCCGCCTCCTTGCTCGTGGTTGCTCTCCCGTTCCAGTCTGCCACCGAAGAGACGCAACGGCTCCCCGTCCACATGCGGCGTCGCCACCGCCCGCCCCCGGCGCGCACGGGGGGCCGGGGCGCGCACCCTGTCCCCAGTTGTGCACCGACCGGTTCCCGGGGCACCACGGCCGCGGGCAGAATGTGGGCCACGAGCACGGTCCCCACGGCCGTGCGGGCAACGAGAGAGGCGGTCGCCGATGAGCGGCACGGTCAGGGGCACGGACGCCCCGTCGGCCCGGTTCCGGAGACCGACCTGGCGGGACCCGAGGCTGCTCACCGGGCTGCTGCTCGTGCTGCTCTCCGTCGCCGGGGTGACCGCCGTGGTCACCGCCACGAACCGCACGGACCCCTACCTGGCGGCCGCCCGGGACATCGAGGTCGGCCAGGACGTGACCGGGGAGGACCTGGTGGCCGTCGACGTCCGGCTGCAGGACGCGGCGGACCTCTACGTCCCTGCGGACGCGGCACCGGGGCCGGGCACGGTCGCGACGCAGCGGATCCCGGCGGGCCAGCTGCTGCCAGGGTCCGCGCTGGGCACCGCGGACCGGCTGGACCGCAAGCCGGTCGCCGTCCCGGTGGACCATCCGCTGCCCCAGGACGCCGGGGCGGGAACGCGCGTGGACGTCTGGGTCGCCGCCCAGAAGCCCTCCGGCCGCGGCCACGAGCCGGCCCGCCTGCTGCTCCCGGCGGCCGAGATCGCCGGCGTGCAGACGGAGCAGACCGCCCTCGGCGCGGGCCGCGGCACCGTGGTGCACGTCCTGGTCGAGGAAGACCCGATGGAGGAGCTCGTGGACGCGCTCGGCAACGACGCCCGCGTCACGCTCGTGTGGAATCCCGCGGGCGGCCGGTGATGGTCCTCCCGGTCATGGCCCTGGGGGTCTCCACCTGGCCCCTCGTCGACGGCATCGAACGGCTGCACGGACCGGTCACGGTGGTCCGCCGATGCCTCGACCTCACGGAGCTGCTGGCCGCGGCGCGCGCCGGACTCGGCCGGGCCGCCCTCGTGGCGGAGGGCGCCGAGGACCTCACGGCGAGCCTGCTCGAGCAGATCCGGCTCGGCGGCGCGGCGCTGCTGGTGCTGGAGGGCCACGACCACCGCCGCCTCGCCGGTCTCGGCGCCGTGGTCGTCCCGGAGCGGGCGGCCCCCGAGGACGCCGCCCGCCTCGTCGAGGAGGCCGTCGCCGCCGCGTCGGGCGCACCGAGCGGGGTGGGCTACGCCGACGTCGTCGCGGCGGGCCGCGCCGACGGAACCGCCGCCGTGCCCGGCGCGCCCGCCCCCGCGGCCGGCGGGCACCCGCAGGAGGGGGAGGACGGCGACGGGGCCGAGTCCCCGGCACCCCGCGGCGCCGGGCGGATCGTGGCGGTGTGGGGGCCCACCGGAGCGCCGGGCCGGACCACGGTGGCCGTCAACCTCGCCGCGGAGCTCGCGCTCCTGGGGCAGGACACCGCACTCGTCGACGCGGACACCTACGGACCCTCGGTGGCCGCGGCCCTCGGGATGCTGGACGAGGCGGCGGGTCTCGCCCAGGCGTGCCGGCTCGCCGACCAGGGGCGGCTGGACGGGGTGAACCTGCGGCGGACGGCCGCCGACGTGGCCGTCGCCGGGCGCACCGTCCGGGTGCTCACGGGGCTGACCCGTCAGGACCGCTGGCCGGAGCTGCGCTCGAGCGCCGTGGCGGCGGTGCTGGAGCGCTCGGTGCAGGAGTTCGGCACCACGGTGGTGGACTGCGGCTTCGCGCTGGAGGCCGACGAGGAGCTCACCGTCGACACCATGGCTCCCCGCCGGCACGCGGCGGCCCTCACGGTCCTGGAGCGCGCCGACGTGGTGGTGGCCGTGGGCGCCGCGGACACCATCGGCGTGCCGAGGCTGCTGAAGGCGCTGCCGGACGTCGCCGCGGCCGCGCCCGGGGCCCGGCTCGTCGTCGCCGTCAACAAGCTGCGCCGCTCGGCGGCGGGACGCTCACCCGAGCTGGGGGTCCGGGAGGCGTGGGCGCGGTTCGGCTCCGGCCCGTCGGTCGAGCTGTTCGTGCCGTGGGACCCGGAGACCTGCGACGAGGCGCTGCTGGCCGGGGCCGTCCTCGCGGAGACCGCGGCGGGATCCTCCGTGCGGGCCGCGATCCGGGAGCTGGCCGGCCGGGTGCTCGCCGAGCCCGGGGAGGCGGGGGCGGACGAGGACCCGCTCGTGCGCGGTACTAGGCTGGGCGGCAGGATCGGGGCCTGGCTGCGGCGCTGATCGCGGGGGCGCCGTCCGGCCCCTCCCCACCTGCGACCACCGGAGGCGACGTGGCGTTCACGGAACCGCTCAGGGACACCAAGGACTTCGGGCCCGGGGACTACGAGTGGCTCCACCTGCTCGTGGGGGACTGGCAGCTCATCTCCGACCTCGCCTTCGGCGACCTGATCCTCAGCTTCCCGGCCGACTACATCCCGGCCGCGGGCAGCGGCAACGGACGCGGCATGCCGGCCCCCGGCAGCTCGTTCCGGGTGCTCGCCCACGTGCGGCCGGCGACGGGTCCCACTGTCTTCCACAAGGACATGGTGGGCGAGCTGCTGCCCGACGAGCTGAGCGGGCCCCTGCGGGCCGCCTGGGTCGGCCGGCGGATCGAGCGGGTGCGCCCGTCGGGGGAGGGGGCCGGTGCCTCCGGCCCGGTCAAGGTGGTCCCGCTCGTGCGCCAGGGGCGGACGCTCGCCCTGCTGACCCTGCACGCCGGACGGGCGCCGGGCCAGGTGGTCTCCCGGCAGGAGATCGTCTACCGCGAGACCGCCGACGCGCTGCTGCGGATGGCCAACGAGGGCCTGTGGCCGGACTTCTCCGCCCCGACGGGCTCGCGCCGCGGCGCGCCGCGCGTCGGGGACGGCGCGATCCGGCTCGACGCCGAGGACCGCGTGACCTACGTCTCGCCCAACGCGGAGTCGGCGCTGCGCCGGCTGGGGATCGACGGCGAGCTGCTCGGGGAGCGGCTCATGGACCTCGTGCCCCCCGTGCTGGTGCCGGGGGCGGACGCGGACGAGACCCTCGCCCCCGTGCTCAGCGGCCGGACGGCGTGGCGCAGCGAGGTGGAGGGCGCGCGCGTGAGCGTCAACTTCCGCTCCGTCCCGCTGCGGGACCGGTCCGGCCGGCTCGGCGCGGTGCTGCTCTGCCGGGACGTCACCGAGCTGCGCCGCCGGGACCTGGAGCTCGTCTCGAAGGACGCGACCGTGCGGGAGATCCACCACCGCGTCAAGAACAACCTGCAGACGGTCTCCGCGCTGCTGCGCCTGCAGGCCCGGCGGATGACCACGGACGAGGCGCGGCACGGGCTGGAGCAGGCCATGCGCCGGGTCGCGACCATCGCGATGGTGCACGAGACGCTCTCCCAGGGGTTCACGCAGAACGTGGACTTCGACGAGCTCATCGCCCGGCAGTTCCGGCTCGCGGCGGAGGTGGCCTCGCCCGAGCAGACGGTGCACACGCGGATCATCGGGGAGTTCGGGGAGCTGCCGACCCGCCTGGCCACCCCGCTGGCGCTCGTGATCAACGAGCTCGTCACGAACGCGGTCGAGCACGGCCTCGCCGGGCGGACCGGAACGGTCACCCTGGAGGCGTCCAGGGTCCAGGACGAGGACGGCGCCGGTCAGCTGCTCGAGGTCGTGGTGAGCGACGACGGCGCCGGGATGGGCGACGTGGTCATCGAGGAGTCCGGGGTCGGCGCCTTCCGCAGGGCGGGCGGCGGCGAGGGGCTCGGGATGCAGATCGTGCGCACCCTCGTGGCGGGCGAGCTCGGGGGCTGGATCCGCTGGGAACCGCGACAGGGCGGGGGCACCGAGGTGACGGTGTGCGCCCGCCTCGACGACTGATCCGGCGAGGGCCCGGGAAGCGGCGAGGACCGGGACCCCGCAGGGTTCCCGGTCCTCGGTGCGAGCGGAGCGCTCAGGAGGCGCGGCGGGCGCGGGCGGCGCGGCGCTTGAGGGCGCGGCGCTCGTCCTCGCTCATCCCGCCCCAGACGCCCGCGTCCTGGCCGGACTCGAGGGCCCACTGCAGACAGGTGTCCATCACCGGGCAACTGCGGCACACGGCCTTCGCCTCCTCGATCTGCAGGAGAGCAGGTCCGGTGTTGCCCACGGGGAAGAACAGCTCGGGATCCTTCTCCAGGCATGCTGCGCGGCTACGCCAATCCATGGTCAGCGATCGCTCCTTTCAAGGGTGGGTCCCGTCAGGGCAGGGCAGAAGGATCCTGCGGCGGCCGCGTCCGGGACAAGAGAAAAGGCCCATTCGCACGGGCCTTGTGAAGAACTGACGTCCACCTTCCCACGCCGGAGGGGTGCGGACAAGGGCTTTGGGTGGCGCGTCACAGCCGGGTCGGTGAGGCGTTGCTCACAGGACGCCCGGGGCGGGCCGCCGCACGATCCGCACGGCGGGTCGCGCCGGCGGCGGGCGGACTAGGGTGGCGGGGAGCGCCGGGGCCCGCCGCCCGGCCGGAAGGAGAACCCCATGCCCACCCCCTCCCGGGACGCCCGGCCCCGCGCGGTCGCGGTCCTGACCGGCGTGGTGCTGCTCGAGGCCCTGGTCCTCGCCGGGGCCGCCCTGCGGCTGGTCTGGTCCCTCCTGTTCGAGGAGCCCCTGACCGTGGGCGGAACGGTCTTCCTCGCGGCGGTCTTCGCCGGGGGCGCCCTGTGGCTGCTGCGCGTGGGCCGGGGCCTCTGGCGCGGCTTCCGGTGGCCCCGCGCGGCCGCGCTCGTGGTCCAGCTCTTCCTCCTGGTGCTCGCCTACCCCCTGCTCCGGTCGGGGCAGTGGGGGCCCGGGCTCGCGACGGCGGTGCCGGCCGTCGTCGTCCTCGTCCTGCTCTTCCGGCCGGGCGTGCTCGCGTGGACGAGCCGCACCGTCCGGTGAGCGGGTCCGCCCGGCCGGCCCCCACGGCCCCGGGGCGCGCCCGCCCGGGACGGCCGGGCAGGACCAGTACAGTTGGAGCGCCCGTGCCCGCCGTCGTCGTGCCCGGCCCCCGTCCGTTCCGTCCCCTCCCGTCGAGCAGCTCCGAACAGGTGGTCCCGTGACTCCCCGCCGCATCGTCATCGTCAGCCGCATCTTCGCCCCCGAGCCGGCCGCCGCGTCCTTCCGGCTGCGGGCCCTGGCCCGTGGCCTGACCGAGGCGGGGGCGGAGGTCACGGTCCTCACCACGCGCCCGCCCGCCGGGTCCGTCATCGAGCCGGAGCCCTACGACGTGCGCCGGTGGCCCGTCCTGCGCGACCGGTTCGACTACGTGCGCGGGATCGTCCAGTACCTCAGCTTCGACGTTCCCGTCCTCTTCCGGCTGCTGGCCACCCGGGCCGACCTCGTGGTCAGCGAACCGCCCCCCACCACGGGGATGGCCGTGCTCGTCTCCTCGCTCCTGCGGGGCCGTCCCTACGTCTGGTACGCCCCCGACATCTGGACCACCGCCGCCGAGAAGATGGAGGTCTCCGCGCCGGTGAAGCGGGCCATGCGCGTCATGGAGACCCTCGCGGCCCGGCGGGCCGCGGGCGTGCTCACCGTGTCCGAGGCCATGGGCCGCGAGCTGCAGTCCGTCACCGGCGTGGCCTGGGAGAAGGTGCTCGTGGCGGAGAACGGCATCGACACCGACGTCTTCCGCCCCGACGGACCGGTGGCCGAGCCCGGCGCCCCCTACTTCGTCTACGCCGGGTCGATGTCCGAGTGGCAGGGCGCCGACGTCTTCGTCCGCGCCATGCCCCGCGTCCTCGAGGCCCACCCCGACGCCCGCCTGCGCTTCTTCGGCAGGGGCTCCGACATCGACCGCGTCCAGGAGATCGCCGAGCGGCTCGCCCCGGGGAGCGTGCTCTTCGAGGGGCTGCGTCCCGCCGCCGAGACCGCGGAGTGGACCCGGGGGGCCGTCGCCGCCCTGGGCGCGGTGCTCCCGGGCATCGGCTACGACTTCACCAAGCCCACCAAGATCTACGCCGCCGCCGCGTGCGGGACGCCGGTCGTCTACGCGGGGGCGGGGGTCGCGGCCGAGCTCGTGCAGGACAACGGCCTGGGCGCGGCCGTCGACCACGACGCCGACGCGGTGGCCGAGGCCATGATCGCCGCCCTCGACCGCCGGCTCGACCCGGCGCTGGCCGAGGACAACGACCGGGAGCGCCGCCGCCGGGCCGCATGGGCGGCCGAGAACGCCTCCCTGGCGGCCTCCGGTCGCCTCGCCGCCGAGTGGCTGCTCCAGGGCTTCCCCGACTGATCAGGTACTTTGGTACGCAGCGCACGCCCGGCGCGCCCGTGCCGCCCCCTCACCGGCCGGACGCCGGCCGGGCCCACCAGGACACCAACCCCAGGAGTTAGCCCGTGAACGCAGATCTCGTCGTCGTAGGGTCCGGCCTGTTCGGCCTGACCGTGGCCGAGAGGGCCGCCAACGAGCTGGGCCTCGACGTGGCCATCATCGACCGGCGGCACCACATCGGTGGCAACGCCTACACGGAGAACGAGCCCCAGACCGGGATCGAGGTGCACCGCTACGGCGCCCACCTGTTCCACACCTCCAACGAGCGGGTCTGGGACTACGTGAACCGGTTCACCGACTTCACGGACTACGTGCACCGGGTCTACACCCGGCACCACGACGAGGTCTTCCCCATGCCGATCAACCTCGGCACGATCAACCAGTTCTTCCGCGCGGCGTACTCGCCGGCCGAGGCCCGGGCGCTGATCCAGGAGCAGGCCGGGGAGCTCGCGGGGACGGACCCGCAGAACCTCAACGACAAGGGCATCCAGCTCATCGGCCGGCCGCTCTACGAGGCGTTCATCAAGCACTACACGGGCAAGCAGTGGCAGACGGACCCCAAGGACCTGCCCGCCTCGATCATCAACCGGCTCCCCGTGCGCTACACCTACGACAACCGGTACTTCAACGACAAGTACGAGGGCCTGCCGGTGGACGGCTACACCGCGTGGCTCGAGCGCATGGCGGACCACCCCAAGATCGACGTCCGGCTGGACACCGACTTCTTCGACGAGGGCCACGACTACTCCCGCTCCGCCGTCTCCGGGCAGGTCCCGGTCGTCTACACGGGCCCCGTGGACCGGTACTTCGACTACGCCGAGGGCGACCTCTCGTGGCGGACCATCGACCTGGAGCAGGAGGTCCTGCCGATCGAGGACTTCCAGGGCGCCCCGGTGATCAACTACCCGGACCCCGACGTCCCCTTCACCCGGATCCTGGAGTTCCGCCACTTCTACCCGCAGCGGGACTACACCACGGACGCCACGGTGATCATGCGCGAGTTCTCCCGCTTCGCGGAGAAGGGCGACGAGCCGTACTACCCGGTCAACACCTCGGTGGACCGCGAGAAGCTGCTCAAGTACCGCGACCTCGCCCGCGGCGAGGACAAGGTCCTGTTCGGCGGCCGCCTCGGCACCTACAAGTACCTGGACATGCACATGGCCATCGGGGCCGCGCTGTCCATGGTCGACAACAAGCTCAAGCCCCACTTCACCGGCGGGGCCACCATCGAGAGCGGGGGAGTGGACGCGTGACCGCGACGACCCAGGACACCGAACGGACCGGCACCGAGGGCACCTCCTACCGGGTGCTGCAGGAGCTCGTCTTCCCGGCCAAGGACCGTTTCCCGACCCAGCCCCTCTACCTGGACTCCCGGGCGGACACGGGCACCGCCGCCCAGCAGGAGGACACGAAGGAGCAGCGGCCCCAGATCGTGGTCAACGTGGCCTCCGACGCCGGGGCCGCCAGCGGCGTGGCGATCCTCGGCCGCACCTCCGTGCGCGTGCCGGCCCGCAGCACCGTGTCCTTCGCCACGTACTTCAACGCGTTCCCGGCCAGCTACTGGCGGCACAACACCCACCTGCGCGAGGTCGTGCTGCGCGTGCGCACCACGGGCCGCGGCTCGGTGAACGTGCACAGCTCCAACGCGCGCGGCGAGTCCGTGCCCGTGTCGGTGCACGAGGTCTCCGGCGCCGAGCGGCTGACCGAGGTCGTGCTGCCGCTGAAGGCCTTCGCCGACGGCGGGTGGTACTGGTTCGACGCCACCGCGGCGGACCAGGAGCTCGAGGTCCTGGGCGCCCAGTGGCTGGGCGACGGCACAGGCACCACGGAGGGGTCCGTGACCCTCCAGATCACGACCATGAACAAGCCCTCCTACTGCCTCACCAACGCCCGCCTCCTGGACGAGCAGCGGGAGCACCTGCCGCAGGTCGCGCAGGTCGTGATCGTGGACCAGGGCAACCAGAAGGTCGTCGACGAGCCGGGCTTCAGCGAGGTCCAGGAGCGCTTCGGCGACCGGCTGCGCGTCATCGACCAGGGCAACCTGGGCGGGGCCGGCGGCTTCGCCCGCGGCATGTACGAGGCCGTGCGCGCCGACAGCACCTACGTGCTGCTCATGGACGACGACGTCGAGATCGAGCCCGAGGCCGTGCGCCGGATCAGCGTGTTCGCCGACTTCTGCAAGCGGCCCACGCTGGTCGGCGGGCACATGATCGACCTGCTCAACCCGACGAAGATCCACAACTTCGGCGAGGCCATGGACCCGTACAGCTTCCAGTACGGCCCCGCGGGCGAGGGCGTGGAGATCGGCCACGACTTCCGCCGCAGCAACCTGCGCAGCACCGCGTGGATGCACCGCCGCATCGAGGTGGACTACAACGCGTGGTGGATGTGCCTGATCCCCACGCAGGTCGTCCGCGAGATCGGCCTGGCGCTGCCCGTGTTCATCAAGTGGGACGACGTCGAGTACGGCATCCGGGCCAAGGCGGCCGGCTACCGCACCGTGTCCCTGCCCGGCGTGGCCGTGTGGCACCTGGCCTGGGCGGACAAGGACGACACCATCAGCTGGCAGGCGTACTTCCACAAGCGCAACCAGCTCGTGGCCGCCCTGCTGCACTCCCCGTTCGACCGCGGCGGCGAGGTGCTCGGGCGCAACGGGATCAAGGACCTGCGGCACCTGCTGTCCATGCAGTACTTCGCGGAGGAGGCCCGGGTCCTGGCCCTGCGGGACGTCCTGGCCGGGCCCGAGGCCCTGCACGAGCTGCTGCCCCAGCGGATCCGCGACGTGCGCCGGATGATGACCCAGCACTCCGACGCCGTCTACGAGGCGGACCTGGACGCCTACCCCACGGTCGCGTCGGCCAAGCCCCTGCGGACCCGGCGGCTCTCCGCCCCGCACGGGCTGAAGGTGCTCACCTCGGCGACCACCGCCGTGGTGCGCCACCTCGCCGTGCGCCCGCAGGAGCAGGCCGAGCAGCACCCGCAGGTGCACCTGCCCTACCAGGACGCCCGGTGGTGGCGGCTGGCCCGCTACGACAGCGCCCTGGTCTCCGCCTCGGACGGCACCGGCTACACCTGGTACAAGCGCTCGCCCCGGGAGGCCCGCGCCCTGATGGCGGAGTCCCTGCGCCTGCACGCCCAGCTGGCCCTGCGCTGGCCGGAGCTGTCCCGCCGCTACCGGGCCGCGCTGCCGGAGGTCACCTCCATGGCGGCCTGGGAGGCGACCTTCCGCGAGCACTCGGAGATCGGCGCCTGATGCCGGCTGCCACGGTCGTCCGGAGGCCGTCCCCCGGGACGGGGCTGCCGGCGGTGTTCCGCCAGCGCTACCTGCTGAAGCTGCTGGTCGACAAGGAGCTGCAGATCCGCTACCGGGGCACGGTCCTCGGGCTGCTGTGGTCCTACGTCAAGCCGGGGATCCAGTTCGTCGTCTTCTACGTGGCCCTGGGCATCTTCCTGGGCCTGGAGCGGGGGATGGAGAACTACGCCGTGTACCTGTTCTCCGGGATCATCCTGATCAACTTCTTCTCGGAGTCCTTCGGCAACGCGGCGCGCTCGATCGTGGCCAACGCGAGCCTGATCAAGAAGATCTACCTGCCCCGGCAGATGTTCCCCGTGGCGTCCGTGTGGGTCGCCGGCGTGCACCTCATGCCGCAGCTGGTGGTCATGCTCCTGGCCGCCCTCATCGTGGGCTGGTCGCCCACGTGGATCTCCCTGCTGGCCGTGCCCGCGGCGCTGCTGATCGTGGGTCTGCTGGGGGCCGGTCTGGGCATGCTCTTCGGCGCGGCGAACGTGTTCTTCCGCGACGCCGAGAACTTCGTGGACCTGATCGTCATGGTCAGCACGTGGTCCGCCCCGGTGCTCTACTCGTGGACGATGGTCCGGGACGTCCTGGGCCCGGTGTGGTTCGCCGGGTTCATGCTGAACCCCCTGACCGTGGCCGTGGAGCTCTCGCACGCGGCGTTCTGGCTGCCGACCACCACCCCCGGCGCCCACGAGGTGCCGCCCCACCTGTTCTCCCTCTGGACGCCGGTGGCGCTGCTGGTGGTCACGGTCGTCATGTTCCTGGGCGACCTGCTGTTCCGTCGCCTCGAGGGCCGATTCGCGCAGGAGCTGTGACGATGAGCACCGACCGCACCACCCCGCCGGCCGAGCCCGCCGTGGTGGCCGAGCACCTGGCCAAGGAGTTCTCGCTCCGCCACGCCCGTTCCCTCAAGGAGACGGTGATGTGGCTCGCCCGGGGGCGGCGCCAGGACATCTCCAACCGCTTCCGCGCCCTCGAGGACCTCAGCCTCAGCATCCGGCCGGGCGAGAGCGTGGCGCTCGTGGGGCTCAACGGCTCCGGGAAGTCCACGTTCCTCAAGCTGGTCTCCGGCGTGATGAGCCCCGACGGGGGCTCGCTCACGGTCAACGGGCGCGTGGCCGGGCTGATCGAGGTCGGCGCCGGCTTCCACCCCGACCTCACCGGCCGCGACAACGTGTACCTCAACGGCGCGATCCTCGGCATGTCCAAGGAGGACATCGACCGGAAGTTCGACCAGATCGTGGCGTTCTCCGAGATCGAGCAGTTCATCGACACCGAGGTGAAGTTCTACTCGTCCGGCATGTACCTGCGCCTGGCCTTCGCCGTGGCGGTGTTCACCGACCCGGACATCTTCATCATCGACGAGATCCTCTCGGTGGGCGACGAGCCCTTCCAGCGCAAGAGCCTGGGCCGGGTCAAGGAGCTCTCCGAGGAGGGCAAGACGCTGCTGGTCGTCAGCCACGACTTCGACGTGGTCCGCAAGGTCTGCGACCGCGGGGTGTGGATCGAGCACGGCCGGGTCCGCAGCGACGGGCCCATCGACGAGGTGATCGAGCAGTTCCGCGCCGCGGAGAACGCCGGCTGACTGCCCTCCCTGCCCGCGGTCCGCGGACGACGACGGGCCGCCCGGCTCCGCGAGGAACCGGGCGGCCCGTCGTCCGTCGCAGGACGGGGATCCCGCGGCAGGCTCAGGCGCCGTCGCAGCCGACGATCTCGTAGAGCGCGGCCTGCCCGTTGCGCTCGACCAGCGCAAGACCGGGCGCGAGCTGCGGGTCGACGGCGTTGATGTCCGCGTACTCACCGGCCTGGCGGGCACCGGGAATGATGAACTGCGTGCCGAAGTCCAGGACCCACTGCACGTCCAGCTCTTCGGCGGCGGCGCAGGCCCGGCTGTCCGGGGTGGCGTCGGCGATCCCCGTGGCCAGGGCGTTCAATTCCGGGTCCAGCGTGCGCAGTTCGACCCCGGGTGACTCGACGTGGTACTGGGTGACGGGCCGCTCGGCGACCGCGAACGCCAGGGAGCCACCGTTCCACGGGTTGACCGCGATGACGTCCCCCGGCTCCGTGAGCTCGTCGAGGTCCTGGAGCAACGCGTACTCATCCTGGTTGAGGATGCTTTCCGGCCCCTCCCATGCGTAGTACTGCTTGCCCCATCGGGTCGCCTGGGTCAGGGACTCGACCTGGGAGTAGGGCACCGCGAGACCCAGCACCACGACCGCTGCGACGGGATAGGCGGCTCGGCCTGCCCGGGGGCGGCCGGTGAACGAGGCCAGTGCCGTCATGCCGATGGCCAGGCTGCCCACCACATGGGCAGCACCGAGGGCGATCAGCGGTACGGCCGTCAGCGGGAGTGTGGCCGCGAGGCGGTACGAGTCGGTGTACCACCCGCCCACGAGCCACTGCCGGACCGGGCTCTCCTCGCCCGCGGCGGCCACAGCATAGAGGTACGAGAGCACCAGATGGGCGATGACCAGCCAGCGCAGTCTCCGCCGGGCGATGGCAGCGTAGATTCCCGCCCCGGTGAGCAGCACGAGGACCCAGGGCACGTCCTCCCGGCCGTTGGAGCCGAAGAGCAGAGCCTCGCCGGCCGCCCGCGCCAGGGTGGTGGACGGCTCCCACACGAACGACGTGGTCAGGACGTTCCACAGGAGCAGCCACGTGGTGACCACGACGACCGCGACCGCCACGAGCCCGAGGGCGGGACCACGGCGCCGGGCGCCCGCGGCCGCCCGCAGCCCGAGCCACCACGCCGTGGCCGCCAGGGGGACCGCGACCACGAGCAGGGCGAGGAACGCGTTGGGCTGGGAGACGAACAGCGCGCCGAGGGTGACCACCAGGCTGGCGGCCAGCCGGACCCGGCCGGCCGCGTCCGGGGTGCGCGCCGTCCGGTCCGCGCTCACCCCGGGGCCGAGCAGCCGCACGAGCAGGCCGAGGGACACGGGGGCGAGCGCCAGGGCGAGGATGTTGGGGAAGAGCGGCCCCCAGGCCATCAGGCCCAGCGGGAAGACGCTGAACCCGGCGGCGGCCGTGCCGGCGACCACGGCCGCCACGGGGGACGGGCCGACGAGGCATCGGACCAGGAAGATGCACGAGGCGGGCCAGACGAGCCCGCCCACCGCGAGCAGCGTCAGGTTGTGGGCCACGAGCACGCTGTCCCCGGCCAGGGGCACCGCGAGGGACGCCAGCTGGTGCCACGCCGCGGGGTACAGCGCGATGGTGCTCTCCGGGCTGACCATCCGGTTCAGGGTCAGGGTCGAGCCGTTGCCGGTCTCGACGACGTAGCGGATGGCGTTGAGGTGGAAGATGTTGTCCCAGCGCTGGGCCATCGCCTCCGGGTGCCCGATCACGGACGCCATCCGGCGCACCAGCAGCACCGCCCCGATCGCGAGCCCGGCGGCCGCGCCCGCCGGGAAGAGCCGGCGGCCCGCGCCGCCGGAGCGCTCCGCCGGGCCGGCCGGGTCCGCCCCGGCGTCGTGCGGGCCGGGCGCGTGGCCGCCCCGGGGGAGGAGCCGGCCGACCAGCCACGCCAGCGCCGCCAGCACCACCGCGGCGGCCACCTGGGTGAGCGCGCCGTAGGGGATGCCCGCCAGGTCCAGGACCACGCCCGTGAGCCCGACGACGGCGACGCTGAAGACCGGTGCCGTCAGCAGGATCCGGCCCCCGCGCTGCCCGAAGGCCCACAGCAGCGCCAGCCCCGGCAGCCACAGGAACGCCAGCAGGACCAGGAACGCCGGCAGATGGGGTCCCCAGTCCGTCAGCACGTCGGTCCTGCGGGGCTCTGCCTGGCAGCGGGCACGGTCTTGTCCTCACGGTGGGGGGAAGGGTCGGGTCGATCATAGCGGCCGGCCCGGGTCCGGCCGCCGACCTGACGGGCGGGTCCGGCGCGCTGTGCGAGAATGTCCGGGTGAGTCGTTCGTGGATCGTCATGCCCGTGTACAACGAGGCGGCCGTCGTGGGAGAGGTGCTGAAGGAGCTCCGGAAGACCTTCCCGCACGTCGTCTGCGTCGACGACGGATCCTCCGACGACTCGGCCCGGATCTGCGCCGAGGCCGGCGCCGTCGTCGTCCAGCACCCCATCAACCTCGGGCAGGGCGCGGCGCTGCAGACCGGTTTCGAGTACGCCCTGCAGGACCCCGGGATGGACTGCGTGGTCACCTTCGACTCCGACGGCCAGCACCGCGTGACCGACGCGTGGGACATGGTCGAGCGGATCCGCTCGGGCGAGGCCGAGGTCGTGCTGGGCTCCCGCTTCCTCGACGGGCGCACCCGGATCTCCCCGCTCAAGCGGGTCGTGCTGCGCACCGCCGCGTTCTTCTCGAAGCTGTCCACCGGCATGGACCTCTCCGACGCCCACAACGGGCTGCGCGCCATCGACCGGGGCACCCTGACCCGGATCCGGCTGACCCAGAACCGGATGGCGCACGCCTCGGAGATCGTCAACCAGCTGGCCGACATCCGGCCCCGCTGGGTCGAGCACCCGGTGGAGATCATCTACACGGACTACTCGAAGTCCAAGGGGCAGTCGCTGCTCAACGGCGTGAACATCCTCGCCGAGCTGTTCGTCAAGTAGTCCGCACCCCGTCCGCACCCAGTCCGCACCGTCGAAGGGAAGAGCCGTCCGATGATCTACGCCGTCCAGATCCTGCTGGTCCTGGCCGTGGGCTACGGCGCGCTCGCCCTGATCCGCGGCGGGGCCAACGCGAAGCACCGGGCGATCCGCCGCGTGGTGGGCCTGGCCTTCTTCATCTTCGCGGCGCTGTCCATCTTCTTCCCCGACCTGCTCACGGGCGTGGCCCACTTCTTCGGGATCGGACGCGGCACCGACCTCGTCCTGTACGGCTTCGTGGTGATCTTCATGATCACCCAGGCCACCTCCGCGCTGCGCAACCGCCAGCAGGAGGTCAACGTGACCCGGCTGGCCCGGCACATCGCCGTCGCCGAGGCGGAGCGGCCCTGGGCCCCGGCCCCGGAGCACGCCCAGCGCGCCTCGGTGCGGGACTTCGCCGAGACCTCCCCGGCGCAGCGCCCCGCGGCCTGACCGGCCCCGGCGCGGGTCAGGCCTCCCGGAGCACCCGGGACAGCACGTCCGGCCGGTCCGTCATGACGCCGTCCACACCCCACCCCAGCAGGCGGCGCATGTCGTCCTCCCGGTCGATGGTCCAGACGTCCACCCGCAGACCCGCCTGCTGGGCGCTGCGCACGAGTCCGGGCGTGAGCACGCGCAGGCCCAGGAGCGAGTCCGGCGGCTGCAGGCCCTGGAACGCGAGCGTGTGGTGCTGGTGCCGGCCCAGCAGGCACAGCAGCCGGAAGGCCGCGAACTCCGTGGGGGAGGCCGCCGTGGGCACCGCCCCGCCCGATACCTGGCGGAACCGCCGGATCGAGGCCGTGCGGTTCGTCGCGACGAGCGTGCGCTCCTGGGCACCCGCCGCCCGGACGGCCCGCCAGACGATCTCCTCGGCGCCGGGACGGTTGCCCTTGAGCTCGATCGCCACGGGGTGCTCGGGGAACGCCTCGTAGACCTCCGCGAGCGTGGGGACGTGCACCCCGCGCCCCCGCCACGGGAAGGTCCCGCCGTCGAGGGTGAACGCGTGCCCGGCGTCCAGGCGCTGGAGCTCCGCGGCGGACATCAGCGCGACGGCGCCGGTCCCGTCCGTGGTGCGGTCCACCGTGAGGTCGTGCATCAGCACGGCCGTGCCGTCGGCGGAGGCCTGCACGTCGAGCTCCAGCACCACGTCCCCGAGGGCCGCGGCGGCCCGGAACGCTTCGAGGGTGTTCTCCGGGGCGACCTCGGCGCCGCCCCGGTGCGCGAAGACGGCCGGCCAGTCCCGGGGCACGGCTGCCCTCGGGACCGGCGACGGGGCCACCAGGTGCCGGCCGAGGGCCGCTCCGGCCGCGCTCGTGAGCAGGTTCCCGGCGAAGGGGACGCCCGCGCGGAGCAGCGCCCGGAGACGAGCGGCGACGTCGGGGCGTGTGCCGTCCTGCTCGGTGGTCACGTGGGTCACGGCGGTCCTTGCGATCGGGGGCAGTGCGTGCGGCACGGGTGGTGCCGTGACGCGGACGCCCGGGGGGAGCGTCTTCGCCCGCCACCCTACGGCCCGGCGGCCCGGCCTGCACGCCCTCCCCGGACGTCGCCCTCGCCGACCTGGTTCCATGCGCCCGCATCCTGTGACACTTCATGTGTTTCCGGACGGGAACAACGTCGCAGGTCAGCGACGGCTGTCCACAGGAGCCCGGGCGGGGGTTGTGGGGACGACGCCGGATCGGCCTATGTTCCTGTGCATGCGCTCCGGGGGGAGCGCCGCCGACGCGGATCCCGCGCCGGGGAACGCGCAGGGGGACGGATGACGGCACTGCTCTCCGAGGACGCGCTCGGGCTGGTCGAGGCCGAGGTGCGCGAGCTCATCCGGCGCCGGGGGCTGGACCCGGTGCTCGAGCTGGAGCGGACCCGGGAGCTGGTGGACGCCGCGGTGCGTGACTACGACCAGCGCTCGGCGCGCGGGGTGCTGCCGGCCCTCGCGGACCTGGACGCCGCCCGGCGGGTGCTGCTGGACCTGGTCGCCGGGTTCGGCCCGCTGCAGCCGCTGCTCGACGACCCGCGGATCGAGGAGATCTGGATCAACTGATCCATATGGGCGTTTGCCCTGATCAGACGGGGTTTGATGGCTCGTCTGTCCGCAGATTGTCCGCAGGAGCCCCGAGAACGTGGTCCATGAGGCCCTGTGCGGCGCCCCGGGTACGGTCCTCGGCGGTCGGCCACAGGTGCGAGTAGACGTTCAACGTGATCGCAGCCGACTTGTGCCCGAGCGCGCGCTGCACCGTCACCACGTCGCACCCGGCGGCGATCAGTCCGGAGGCGTAGAAGTGCCGCAGGTTGTGGAACTTCGTGGACAGCCCAGCTGCGTCACGGGCCTTGTTCCACTGGTAGTCCATCGACCGTGGCCACACGGGTCCGCCGTCCCGGCCGGGGAGCAACCACTGGGCTTCGCCGTACACGCCGATGTCCTCTAGGTGCTCGGACAGCATGTGCAGTAGCCCGTCGGGCAGGTGCACGGTCCGTTCACTGCCGTACTTCGGTGGGCGAACTTCGACGGGCCCCGGGGCCCGTCGCTGCACCTGGCGCCCGACGTGCAGTGTCCGGCGCGGGAAATCTATGTCCCGGCGCTGCACGCCGTTGGCCTCCCCGAGCCGCAACCCTGCGAAGGCCCCGAGCCCCACGGCCACCCGGAACCACGGCTCCGCGGCCTCCAGCAGCGCCCGCACGTCGGCGGCGGTGGGGATGTCCATTGCGTGCTCGCGGGAGCGGACGCGGGGGAGCCTGGCCCCTTCTGAGGGGTCGCGGGCGATCACCTGGTCACGGACGGCGGCGCGGAACACTGACCGGGCGTGACTGACGCGCGTCTGGATCGTGCGCGGAGCCATGTCCCGGCCGACCATGTGTTGCACCCAGGCGTCTACGTGCGACCGGCGGACCTTGCGCAGCTCCATGTCCGCGAACGTGGCTTGCTTGGCCACGAGGTCCATGTTCTCCCGAGTCCCGGACTCCCAAAGCTGCAACGGCGCCCAGGCAGCGTAGAAGTCGCGGAAAGTGACTTTGCCTGCACGGGGGTCCACGTAGTCCCCGCGCACCACGGAGGCGGTGACGGTGTTGAGCCACTGTTGCGCGTCGATCTTGCGCTTGAAGTGACGGGCGTGCTCCCGGCCGTCGCTGTCGCGGTAGCGGGCGCGCCACGCTCCGTTCGGATGCTTGCTGATCGAGGCCACGGTTAGGCCCCGTCCTCGCCTCTCAGGGCGTCTTCGAGGACTTGGCGGACGGTAGCCGCCTCTGCGCGCTGCACGCGCCCTTCGAGGGCGCGCAGCGTGGCCGCATCTTCGGTGTCGTCGTCTAGGCCGGCCAACGCCTCAGCGGCGGGCCCCCAAGCGGCCAGTACGTCCTCCCGGGCGGCACGGTAGGCCTTCACGGCCTCCCGCACGCCCGATCGTCGTTCCTCGACCTGCTGTAGCTGAGCTAGGACGGGCGTGGTGAGTTCAGAGAGGTTGCCGCTCGGCAGGAACGCGGCGACGGGCCAACTCAGGATGCGGGAAAGCTCCCCGGCCTCCGTGAGTTTGAGTGCACGGGCACCCCGCTCCGTTCGGGTGACGGTGGTGGGAATCCACGCGCTGTGTCCGGCGGCGATCATGCGCCGGGATACGTCCAGTTGGGAGAGTCCGGCGGCCAAGCGGGCGCGGCGGACGGCCTCGCCTACCTCTACGTCTTCACCTGGCATGGACCCCAATCTATGCCAGTGCCAGGCCAACGCCCTGCCAACTCGTCTCAGGCCGAGACGCCGTGTCACCATTCTGACAGAGTAGTGACATCATGTGTTACTTGACAATTGACGTTAGGTGTCCGATGCTCAAGTCGTCCGCGCACGCCGAACCATCCCGGGGGGATATCCATGGCACACACACCGACCCACACGACTGAACTGCTCACCATCGAGGAAGTTGCCGCCGAACTGCGACTGTCCGTCCCAGCTGTCCGTGCACGCATCCACGCGGGAACCGCCCCGCCGTCGGTGCGCATGGGGCGACGACGGTGGTGGCGAGCCGCGGACCTCCAGAAGTGGCTCAACGAGCAATTCGAGAACGCGGCATAACCCGCCGTCACCGCCCACCGGCGCCCACGCAGACCCCCCTCCTGCGCGGGCGCACCAGCGGACAGACAGAGCAAGGAGACAGCACGCATGACCGTGCACATGACTGAGGGGCCCACGCGCAGCGCGGGCCCCTCAACCCATTCGGCCGTCCGACTCCCGAACGGGGGAGCGGCCGCATGGCACTCGTAGAAAAAAGCACGAACCCCGCGCGTCAGAACTTGGCGGCTCGTCGCGCGGGGTCCGTAGAAAACAGCTCTCCGCTGTACGCCCAGTCCTCACGACCCAGGAGGCCCTGGTGACCAAGCACGCTCATTCTACCGTCGCGGACCGATACGCGACCATGACTCCGGCGGAATGGCGGCTGCACCTCGTCGCCCGCGGCTTTCACATCTTCCCGCTGACCCCCGGCACGAAGGAGCCCATGCCCGGCTCCCGTGGCTTCCACGACGCCAGCAACGACCCCCACCGCGCCACCGCCGGGTGGCCCTCCGAGGATCACGGCGTCGGCATCGCCACCGGCGCCTCCGGGCTGTTCGTCGTGGACTGCGACAATAAGGGCGGCGCGCCCAACCCACCCTGGGACATCCCCGGTGTGCACACGGGGGAGGACGCCCTGGCCCTGCTGTGGGACGCGCACGACAAGGACGCCTCGCCCTGGGCGTACTGCCCCACCGTGCTCACGCCCTCCGGCGGGGTGCACCTGTACTTCCGTGACCCGTCCGGTACGGGGCCGTCCTCCGCGCGCACCCTCGCCTGGCAGGTTGATGCGCGCGGAAACACCGGCTACGTCGTCGCCCCCGGCACCCGCCTCCCGCACGGGACCTACACCCCGATCTACTGGCCCGCCACCATCCCGATCGTGCCCGACTGGCTGCTGGAACGGGCAGTCAACGGCGGTAAGCGCCCGGCGGCACGGCGCCGCGCCAGTCCCTACAAGGTGTCCGCCTCGCCGGCTGCCATCCGCGGCATCCTCCGCAAAGTCGCGGCCGCTCCCGAGGGTAAGCGCAACGACCTCCTGTACTGGGCCGCCAAGACGCTCATTGAGAAGGGCGCCGCCACCGAGGACAACCTCGAAGCCCTCGCCTACGCCGCCCGCCACGCGGGCCTGGGCGACACTGAAATCCGCCGCACCATCGGTTCCGCCATGACCACGCTGGAGGCGGCAGGATGAGCACCACCGATGACCTCGACGCCTTCCTCCGGGATCAGGCCGAGGGGTTTGCGCCCCGCGACGTGGACAAGGAAACCAGCGGGCAGACCCGCCTCGCCCACCGGCTGGCCGCCCGCCACACCGGCCGCCTGCTCCACGTCCACGGACTCGGGTGGCTCCGCTGGGACGGGAAGCGATGGGCCGAAGACCGCGGTGACAAGCACGCCAAACGGGCCGTGGAGGACACCCTGCGCCGGGCGTGGCGCGAAGCCCAGGCCGACGACAGCCTGGCCAAGGATGTGCGCGTATGCCAGTCCGACAACGCCCGTGCGGGCATCCTAAAGATCGCCGCCTCCCTGGAGGAGCTGACTGCCGAGGTGGAGGACCTCGACGCCGCACCGCACCTGCTCAACACCCCCGCCGGAACCCTCGACCTGTGGGCCATGGATCTGCGCCCTCACGACCCCGTCGACCGGATCACCCGGTCCACCGCCGGTGCCTGGCGGCCTGGACAGTTCCACGCCGGGACCTGGCAGACGTTCCTCGAAACCTCCCTGCCCGACCCCGAGGTCCGTGCATTCCTCGCCCGCTACGTCGGCCAGGCACTGTTCGGGGCCGTTCGTGAACAGAAGCTCGTGATCCTCACTGGGGAGGGCTCCAACGGCAAGTCCGTGTTCGCGGACGCCCTGCGCCACGCGCTCGGGGAAGCCAAGACCGGCGGGTACGCGGCCACCGCACCCCCGGACATGCTGCTCGTGCGCAAGGACACCAGCGCCTTCGACGGGTCCGTGGAACTGCGCGGGGCGCGGTGGGCGGTGCTGTCTGAGACGGAGAAGGGCAGGGAGCTGAACGTGGCCATGGTCAAGCGGCTCACCGGCGGTGACCCCATCACTGCCCGGAACTTGTACAAGCCCCTGATCACGTTTGAGCCCTCTCACACCCTGGCCATGGTCGCCAATGACCCACCCCACATTCCCGACACCGGGCACGCCATCTGGAGGCGCGTGCTCGTCGTCCCCTGGAACGTGAAGTTCGCTGACACCCCCGAGAAGGTGGCCGAGGGCCTGCCCCCCGCGGACCTGGACCTCCCCGCAAAGCTCGCCGCCGACGCCGACGCGGTACTGGCCTGGGCGGTGGAGGGCTGGACCGACTACCAGGCGCGGGATGGCCTCGCCGCCCCCGACGCCGTGCAGATCGCCACAGCCGCCTACCGGGAGGACAACGACGACGTGGCCCAGTTCCTCAACGACTGCACGCAGCCCGCCGGTGGGCAGGTCGTCGGGGTGAAGGCGATGCATGACCGCTACGTCCTGTGGGCCAGGGCGATGAGCAAGGAACGCCACCTCGGACGCAAGGAGTTCAGCAAGGAATTGGACGCCCACAAGAGCAGCCACCAGTTCCGCCGCAACGCCCGTGGCGAGTGTCTGGGGCTGATGCTCCGGCCGGACTGGAACTGCGGCGACGTCGACTAAACCCCCTAGCCAGGGACCACTTAAGCAGTTTGGTGCAGTTTCTCCCTAACTCTCGAAACCAACAGCTCGTATGGGGAAGTTCTGCTGAAACTGCACAAACTGCAGGACGCTCATCTTCCCGCCCCCACGCCACGTCTCAGAAGGAGACACCATGACCCCCCACATCGAGACGTTCCCCGCCCCTGGTGGGATGGTCCGTGCCCGGCTGGACGGTGTGCCGTTCACCGCGGAGTTGATCCGTGCGCTGCCCGTGCGGGCGGTGGCCCGCCCGGACCTGCTCGACGCCACCCCGCTGCTGTCGGTGACCACTTCCCGGGTCTACGCCTGGACGTCCCTGGAGGCGGGCCGCCGGACCACGACCACGAGCCCGGCGGTGGGTGAGTGGATCGCCGCCGACCCGGCCGGACGGCTGGTGCTCGTCGTGGCACTGTCCCTGCCGCCGCAGCGGTGGGGCACGTCCCTGCCGCACCTGGCCTATGAGGCCCGCCCGCACCTGTCCACGGACACGGTGATCGCCGTCCCTGTCCGCGCCGCCTAACCCCCGCCACTTCAACGAAAGGACACCCCCATGTCCCTGCTGCACAACGACGACGTGACGACCGAGCCGACCGGGTGGCCCGGGGTCGCCGTCGTCGCCGTCAACGGCCACCCCCTGACCCGATCCCTCGTGGCGTCGCTGCCCGTGGTGGATGAGCACACCGCCCGTGGTGTGCTTGACGCCGCGTTCCGCCTCGTGGCCCAGGTGCACACCGGCACCGCCTACGCGGGCCACCACGGCGCCCCTGTGATCCCGCGGTGCGAGCTCGTCGCCGTGCAGGCCGTCCCGAACGGCGACCGCCTGGTGCGGGTCGTCTCGGCCCGCCCCGTGCTCATCGGCGCCCCCGCCCAGCCCGGGCGCGGCCGCCTGGTGCCCTCCACACGGCTGCCCGTGGCCCACCTGGAGGAATGGTGAGCACCACGGTGCCCCCGAAGCCGGGCCCTCACCGATGGCGAAGCTGTTGAAGGAGTGGAAGCGCAACGCGAGGCGGCACGAGCAGCGGGCGAAGGAGTCCCGGCGCGCCGCCCAGTTGGCGAACGCCTCCCGGGACCACTGGCAGGAGCGGGCTCGGACCGCCGAACGCCGCCACGTCATTGCCCAGTCCGAACTTGCCCAGGTGCGCGCCGAACTGGAACGGGTGCGCGCAGCCCTCACGGAAGGACCCCGCCCATGAGCACCCCCGTAGTCCCCGCCTGCCCTGACTGTGGTGGCCCATGGCTTGACGGTTGGCGGTGGGCCCATGTCCCGTTGCGCTGCCTGTTGCGGGCCGCTGACGATGCCACCCAGGCCGCCGACAGTGACCGTGCCACGGACACCCGCCCGCCGTTCACCCGGCCGGCTACGGCCACCGAGGCCGTCCTCTGGGGTGCCGCCACCGACACGGCACTGCCCACGGGCGCGGAGACGACCGTGCACGCCGCGGGCGGGTACTGGGCCCGGGAGGTCGGTGGGCACCTGAACGCCGCCGACGCCCTGGCCGCCACCACACCGATCACCACCCCTGAAGGAGAAGCAGCATGACGACGACTGCCACCGAACAGCCCCAGGACGCCCCGCAGGAGCCGCAGGGGCCCGCTGAGGAGCCGCAGGACGCCCCCGAGGACGCGCAGGCGCAGGACGACGTGCAGGGCGAGAAGGGCAACCGGGAGGCCGCGAAGTACCGGACGCGACTGCGCGCCGCCGAGGCCGACCTGACGGCCACCCGCGCCCAGGTGACCGCCCTCCAGTCCGCCGCCGTCGCCCGGGAGCTCAACGCCCTGGAGGTTCCCGCCGAGGTCTTCGCGCTGGTGCACGAGCCCGGGGAGTTCATCGGCGCCGACGGCACCGTGGACCGGGATGCGCTGGTCGCCGCGGCCGGGGCGGTACGGGAGCGGTTCAACCTCCGCACCCCCGTGGTCGCCCCTACGGCGCCCGCCCTGGCCGCGGGCGGGGAACGGCCCGCGTCACGGTCGAGCTGGGCGGAGAAGCTCCAGAGCTAATACAAACATTGGTACAATAAAAGGGCGCGGGCTCCCTCCCTGGTGGAGGCCACGCGCCCCACTCGACTCCTGCGGAGTACGGAACCGGGCCCTGGTCGGCTCAGCCGAGCAGCACTCCCCTTTCCGTCACGCCCCGCAGGAGTTTTCTCATGACCACCACCATCTCCGCCGCCCCCCGCGCGTGGGCCCCGCAGGACATCCTCGACCTCGTTGTCACGCCGACCGGCGGGCAGTCCATCGCCGCCCAGGTCGCCACCTACCGGACCGGCCTCACCGGCTCTGCGCTCCGGGTTCCGCTCGTCACCGCCGACCCGTCGGCGGCCTGGGTTTCCGAGTCGGACGAGATCCCTCTTTCCGAGGCGCAGTTGGGCGAGATTGACGCCGCCTACAAGAAGCTTGCCGGGCTCGTGGTCGTCTCGCGGGAGCTGGCAGAGGACTCCGACCCGAACGCAGCCGAGCAGATCGGGGAGGGCCTCGTGCGCGACCTCGCGCGGAAGCTTGACGCCGCCTGGTTCGGAAGTAACGCCCTCAACCCCAAGGCCCCGGCCGGGCTGGAGGACCTGACCGGCGTCACGGTCATCGAGGCCCCCGCCACCCTGACCGACCTCGACGCTTTCTCCGTGGCCCGCTTCCGTGCGGCCAACGTCGGAGCGCGGCTGTCCGGGTTCGTCGCCCACCCCGACGATGCGGAAATGGTGGCCACCCTGAAGGAGACCAGCACCTCCGCCAAGCGGCTGTTGTCCCCGGACGCCACCGAGGCCGGGGAGCTGCGTATCGACGGCATCCGTCTCCTGACTTCCCCGGCATGCACTCCGGGCACGATCTGGGGTATCCCCGAGGGGCGTGCCGTGATCGGTGTGCGGCAGGACGCCGACGTGCGCTCCGATGCATCCGCGTTCTTCACATCAGACCGGGTGGCCATCCGGGCCACGCTGCGCGCCGCGTTCGCGTTCTCCCACCCGGCCGCTGTGGTCCGGATCAGCTTGAACACCCCTGCAACTGGATGAGTGCTTCATGCGGCTAGCATCTGCACATGGACCAATTTTTCACGCTATTAACTGAGAATGCTGCAGCCGCGTTCACAATTCTAGGAACGATTACCGGTGGCATTGTCGGTTTTGTGGGCAACTATTTCCTGCAGAAGCAAAAGAACCGAGCTGACATTGATCACTGGCGCCGCAGTAAGGCGGCCGATGCTGTAAGTGCCGCCATTGCGGAGGCAGGTAGCATCGTCGGCAATTCCTTATCCATTCAAAAAATGGTGCAGTACGCCGTAGATAGGCCAGGTTCGCAAGAAGCTAAGGATTTCGACGCAAAAGCGGGTCAGCGAGTGGAGGCCATAAATGCGTTAGAGGACTCTTTCGAGCGGAATCTCATTCTTATTCAGATTCTAACAGACGAAAATAGCAAGACTCATTCATCGACTTTTGAAATGATGAAGGCGGTTCAGGAGTTGAAAAGTCTGCACGGCTGGATCAATTTAGAAGGGTTGGACAAGATTGGTCCGCAGCTGCAGGCAGCTAGTATGCGCCTGAACGGGGCCCAGAAGGACTTGTTGAAGTCCGTCAGTTCCGAACTGGGAACCGCGAAAAAGTAGGGTTCAGCCGCCCCTATGTGGGCCCGCGTCGTCGCCACTAGCTACGGATTAATCATTCGGCGACGCGGGCCATTGCTATGTCTAGACGCATACAAGGGGTCGTGGGCTCTGTGTCATGTAGCGCAGAGTGAGGTCGCGAAAAACTGCGCGGCGACTGCCCGGCGACACGCAGTCAATCCCCGTGTCATCAGTTCGAGTGGACCTAGCATGAGGGTATGGAATGGGCCCCTTTGCTCGGAAGCGCGGCCGTCGCCGCGATCATTACAATGATTGGCAATCGCATTCTGGAAGTATATCGGTGGAATAAAGAGGTTGATCGAGAAGACAATAAGGCGCACCTGGAGTATCAGGAATGGTTTAGGGGGGAATTGCTTGAGCACTTCAAGCCTTTTGCGTCATCTATTCCAGCATTTATTGATTCGTTTGAGGATTACTGCTTAAGCCCCGACAGGCTCAAGCGTCCAGACCCGTACGTGGCTCGATTGCTGAAAGCTCAGCGTGCACTAGTAGATCAGCTTAATCAGTTGAAAATACTTGTGGGCACTCAAAGTCAAGTAAGTGGCTTTATCGACAATTTTCGTTCTGCGACTGAACAGGCGATAGAGCTAACTCAGCAACTTTCACAGGATGAAGTTTTGTGTAAGGAATCAATATGCAATCAGTACATTGGTCGCATTATTGACGCTCAAGATAACCTAGGAACAGCCGTCAGTAACAAAATCGCGAAGCGACCCGCCCCCATTCTGAAAAAGTCGAAGCTAGCCGATTTCGACAGGATCAAGCTATTTGGGCGCAACAGCGGGTGAAGCAGTGGGGGTGGGGCCCCATCCCCCGGGGGGCCGCGACCCCTGGTCGCCTGGCATAGTCGCTCGAATCGGCTCCGGGTCTGGAGCTGGGGCGGCAACGTACTGAAGGGCCGCCAGTGTCTCTGGCAACGTCTGGGTCCCGCCTTCGGGGGACCACCACATGGAGTGACAGCCAGGTAGTGGCGCTCTGTTGGTCAGCTCTACTGTGTCCGGACGGCGTTATGACGCCGATCGCAGTAGATAACTGCTGGTCAAACCGAGAGATGCGACGTCACAGTCGAGTTTGCAACTGGAAAACCATAGGCTCTACGCGGCAGTAAGTTCCCCCGATCCCTCGCGTACGAAAGAGCTCTCCCATGTCTCAGAATCCCCCTCAAGGCCCGCCTCCCCAGGGGCCGCAGTACAACCAGCAGCCGGGTCCTTACCAGGGCCAACCGGGCCCCTACCAAGGTCAGCCGGGTCAGTACCAGCAGCCCCCGCAGAAGAAGGGGAAGAAGAAGTGGGTCATTGGGTGTCTTGGCCTGATCGTCCTCGCCCTCGTTTTCTTCGGTGGTTGTGCGGCCCTCGTGAGTGGCGGCGCGAGCGAGACGTCGACGTCTTCGAGTAACTCCGATGCAGAGCCGTCGGAGGTGCAGACGGAGGACGTCGAAAACGCAGGCACGGTCACTTTTGAAGCGACCGCCTCCACAACCGGCACCGTGATTTGGGGCAACCTCGACGGTTCTACCAACACTGAGGACTTCACCGGCACGTGGACCAAAGAGGTCACTCCCAAGGAGAGCTCCGAGCTGTACAACGTGACAGTCACCGGCGACTTCATGGACGATTCCTCTGAGGTCACCTGCAAGCTCTATGTCGATGGCGAGCTTAAGGATGAGGCCACGGGCACCGGCTCGGCTGGCTCCGCCTCGTGCACGCAGCCGATGTTCGGCTGATCTGCACGAAGCAGTCTGGAGGACCCCGGCGCCGTACTGGTGCCGGGGTCCTTTCCTATTTGGGGTCGAAGGCCGGTAGACGACCTGTCCGCAGATTGTCCGCAAGATGTCCAAAAACTGGGTGTCCTGGGCTCATGCCACGCACCCCAACTTCCGCGGAATGTAGCGGTTTCCAGCGTTCACGAACGACCATGAATGGGTGTGGGGGAGACCTGGATCAACGGCCCCGCGGAGGTCTACGCCGCCCGCGGCGGGGAGTCCGAGCTGACGAGCCTCGTGCTGACCGAGGCCCAGATCCGCAACCTGGTGGAGCGGATGCTCAAGTCCTCGGGCCGTCGCCTGGACCTGTCCTCCCCGTTCGTGGACGCGGCGCTGCCGGACGGGTCCCGGCTGCACGTGGTGATCCCGGACGTGACGCGCCGGCACTGGGCCGTGAACATCCGCAAGTTCGTGGCCCGGGCCCGGCGCCTGGACGACCTCGTGGAGCTGGGCGCGCTGCCGCCGCGCGCCGCGCGCTTCCTCGACGCGGCCGTGGCCAGCGGGCTCAACATCCTCGTCTCCGGCGCGACGCAGGCGGGCAAGACCACGCTGCTGAACTGTCTGTGCGCCTCGATCGGCCCCCGGGAGCGGGTGGTGACGGTCGAGGAGATCTTCGAGCTGCAGGTCCCGCTGCGCGACGTCGTGGGGATGCAGTGCCGTCAGCCCAATCTCGAGGGCACGGGCGAGATCCCCCTGCGCCGGCTCGTCAAGGAGGCGCTGCGGATGCGCCCGGACCGGCTCGTGGTCGGGGAGGTCCGGGAGGCGGAGAGCCTGGACATGCTCATCGCGCTCAACAGCGGACTCCCGGGGATGTGCAGCCTGCACGCCAACTCCGCCCGGGACGCCGTGACCAAGATCTGCACCCTGCCGCTGCTGGCGGGGGAGAACATCAGCTCCGGGTTCGTGGTGCCCACGGTGGCCTCGTGCTTCGACCTCGTGGTGCACTGCCACCGGGACCGGCACGGCCGCCGCCGGGTGAGCGAGATCCTCGCGATCGGCAACCGGGTCGAGAACGGCGTGATCGAGACGTACCCGGTCTTCGCCGAGACGGACGGCGCCCTGCTGGCAGTGGCCGCCGAGGCGCCGGCGGCGTGGAAGTTCGAGCGGGCCGGACACCGGGTGAGCGAGCTGCTGGCGGACGACGGCCCGGTCGGAGCAGCGCGGTGAGCGCGGCGCTGGGCGTGCTGCTGGGGGCGGGCGTGTTCCTGCTCTGGTGGTCCTGCTGGGCCGAGGAGGCGCCGCGCGCGGCCGGCCCGCGCCGGCCCGGCCGGCTGCGAGAGCTGCTGCTGCGCGCGGACCTGGCCCGGGTCGGTCCGGCGGGACTGCTGGCCGCCTGCGCCGCGGCCGGGACGCTGAGCGGACTGCTCGTCGCCGCGGTCACCGGCGCGGCGGTGCTCGGCCTGTGCGCCGCCGTCCTGGGCGGTTGGGTTCCCCTGGCGGTGGTCCAGCACCGGGCCCGGCACCGGGCGGCCGCCCTGCGCGAGGTGTGGCCCGACGTGGTCGACCACCTGCGCTCGGCGATCCGGGCCGGGATGTCCCTGCCCGAGGCGCTGATCCAGCTGCAGTACCGCGGACCCGAGCCGGTGCGCCCGGCCTTCGCCCGGTTCGCCGCCGACTACCGCGCCTCGGGGCAGCTGCAGGGCGCGCTCACCCTGCTCAAGGACCGGCTGGCCGACCCCGTGGCCGACAACATCGTCGAGGCCCTGCGGGTGACCCGGGAGGTGGGCGGGACCGACCTCGGCCGGCTGCTCGGCACGCTGTCCGAGTTCCTGCGGGAGAACACCCGCACCCGCGGAGAGCTGGAGGCCCGGCAGTCCTGGACGGTCAACGCCGCCCGGCTGGCGGTGGCCGCACCGTGGATCGTGCTGGCGCTGATGGCCACCCAGCCCGCCGCGATCCGGGCCTACGACACCCCGGCCGGCGCCCTGGTGCTGATCGGCGGGCTGCTCGTCTCCACGATCGCCTACCGCCTCATGCTGCGGATCGGCGCCCTGCCCGAGCCCGAGCGGGTGCTGCGGTGAGTGCTACCCCCGCCCTGCTGGTGCTCCTCGGCCTGGTGCACGCCGCCGGGCTGTGGCTGGTGCTCACCGGCGCCCGGGTCACCGGCCGGCCGTCCTTCGCGACCCGGATCGCCCCGCAGCTGCGCTCAGTGGAGGTCGAGTCGGCGCTGCTCACCCGCCCCGGGCGCCGCTCCGCCCGGACACCCGGCCGGGCCGCAGCGGGGCTGGACCCGGTCGTGCGCGGGCTGGCCCACCGCGTGTTCCGGCACGCCGCCCCGTCGGCGGCCCTGGAGGGACGCCTGGTCCGGGCGGGCGTCAGCACCACGGCGGCGGACTTCCGCGCCGAGCAGCTCCTGTGCGCGACGGGGGGCCTGCTGCTCGGCGTCCTGCTCGGCGTGGCCGCCGAGGCGCGCTGGGGCACGGGTCCCGGCGGGGTGCTGCTGGCCGTGGGCGCGGCCACGGCCGCCGGGCACCTGCTGCGCGGGCACCTGCTGAGCCGGCGGATCCGGCTCCGCGAGGCCCGGATGCTGGCCGAGTTCCCCGCCGTCGCCGAGCTGATGGCGCTGTCGGTGGGCGCGGGGGAGAGCGCGGTGGGTTCGCTCGAGCGGGTGTGCCGGGTCGCGGAGGGAGAGCTCACCGCGGAGTTCCGCGCGGTGCTCGCACAGACGCGGTCCGGCGCCGGACTCGTGCACGCCCTCCAGGACTTCTCCGCGCGCACCCCGGTGGCGCCCATCGGGCGGTTCGTGGACGGCATCGTCGTGGCCATCGAGCGCGGCACGCCCCTGGCGGACGTGCTGCGGGCCCAGGCCCAGGACGTGCGGGACAACGACAAGCGCGAGCTGATGGAGGCCGCCGGGCGCAAGGAGATCGCCATGATGGTGCCCCTCGTGTTCTGCGTGCTGCCGCTGACGGTCGTGTTCGCCGTGTTCCCCGGGATCGCCGTGCTGGAGCTCGGCTTCTGACCTCTCATCCGGGCGGCCGGGAACCGGCAGCCCTCCAGGAAAGGACACACCCCATGACACACCTCCACCGGTTCGCCGCCCTGCTCGGCGTCCTCACCCTGACCCTCGCCGCGCTGCGCGAGCGGCTCGCCGCCGATGATCCGGACCGCGGGGACGTCCCCGGCTGGGTGATGCTGACCCTGATGTCCGCGGTGCTCGTGGCCGGGCTGCTGCTGGTGGCGCAGCCGGCCCTGGAGGGGCTCTTCCAGGACGCGATGGCGCGCGTGAGCCAGAACTGAGGATGGACGAGGAGCGCGCCCGGCCGGGCGCCGGGCCCCCGGGGACGGACCGGGGCAGTGCGGTGGTCGAGTACGTCATGGTGGCCGGCCTCGTGGCGATGATCTTCGCCGCCACGCTGCAACTGGCCCTGGCCCTGCACGTGCGCAACACGCTGATCGACGCCGCCGCGGCGGGCGCCCGGTACGGCACCCTGGCCGACCGGTCGCCCGAGGACGGGGTCGAGCGGACCCGCCGGATCGTCTCCGGCGCCCTCGGCCCCCGGTACGCCCAGGACGTCGTCGCGACCACCGCGGCGGTGGGCGAGCTGCGGACCCTGGAGATCACGGTGGTCTCGCCCCTGCCCGTGGTGGCGCTGTTCGGTCCGCCCGACTCCCTGGAGGTGCGCGGCCATGCCGTCCTCGGGGATTGAAGCTCCTGCCTCCAGCGGAGCAGCGGCATCGACGGCTACGGCTGCTTCGACCGCCTCGCCCGCCTCGACCGGAGCGACCGGCGCGATCGGAGCGACCGGGACGGCCCGTGCGGCCGGGCCGCCCGATGTGCTCGGGAGGACTGCGGGCGGTGACGAGGGCAGCGCGGTCGTGGAGTTCGTGGCGCTGGGCACGCTGCTGCTCGTCCCCGTGGTCTACTTCGTGCTCGCGGTGGCCCAGGTCCAGGCCGGGGCCTTCGGAGTGGTGGCCGCCGCGCAGCAGGCGTCCCAGGTGCTGGCCCGGGCCGAGCCCGGTGCGCTCTCGGACACCGGGCTGACCGCGGCGGCGCGGCTGGCGGCCGCGGACCAGGGCTTCGCCCCCGACCGGCTGGCGCTCCGCCTCGAGTGCTCCGACGGGGCGTGCGCGGAGCCCGGTGCGGTGGCCACGGTGCACGCCACCCTGGAGGTCCCGCTGCCGCTGGTGCCCGGGTTCACCGACCTGGACGTGGCCGTGCTGACGTCCTCGGCCACGGTCGTGATCGGCCGCTACGGATGAGCGGGCGGACCGCCGGACCCGGCCCGCGCCGGGACGGGAGCCGGGACCAGAACCGGGACCACGCCCGGGGCGAGGACCGGGACGACGGGCAGGTGACGATCCTGGTCATCGGCTTCGCGGTCGTGCTGCTCCTGCTCACGGTCGTGGTCATGGGGGTCACCGCGGTCTACGTGGGGGAGCGCAAGCTGCAGGTGCTGGCCGACAACGCCGCGCTCGCCGCGGCCGACACGTTCGTGGCGCTGGAGCCGGGGACGGGCGGCGCCCCGCCCGTCACGGTCCTGGACGACGACGCCGTGGCAGGGGCGGCGACCGCCTACCTCGACACCGTCAGCGCCTGGGCGGGAACGCCGGGCCTGGCCCTGGCCGCACCCACCGGGAGCCCGGACGGGCGGACCGCCGAGGTGACCCTGGCCGCCGTCGTGCACCCGCCGGTGGTCAACCTCCTGGTGCCCGACGGCATCCCGATCACCGCCACGAGCGAGGCCCGCGCGCGACTGGGCCGATGACGCGGCCCACCCGGTTCCGCTGACCCGCGCGGCCGCTCCGGGGGCGGCTCGGCCGGTGCGGGAGGCACGGCGCTCGCAGACGTCAGGGCCGGCCCCGGACCGGGCGACGGAGATGGTCACCGTTCGGGTGCTGTTCGGCGCGATCTCATTGACCGCCCGGGCGCGGCGGCGCACGCTGGTGCCGAGGGGATGTTCCTCCGGACCGGTCCTCGGGAGTGCATCGGTCCTGGTGGGGAGGAGGTGTCGCGACGACGTCCGGTGCGGCCGCACGGCCGGCACCGCAGTGAGCGGGACGCGCACCACGGGAGCAACCGGTGCGGGCGGTCCCGTCCGACACCACATCGAGGTCTCGACATGAGCACTGTTCGCGCGCGGGGACGGTGGAGCACGCCGGTGCAGGGCGTGCTGACGCTGCTGCTCGCGCTGGCGCTGGGCATCGCAGGGCTTCCGCCGTCGGCCGCCCGGGACGATCCCGGGGACGTCCTGCGGAGCGCGGCCCGCCCGCTCTCCTACGACGACACCGTCCGGAAGGACGGACCCGCCGCGTACTGGGCCATGCGCAGCCCCGGTGCGGGCACGGAGAAGGACCTGGTGGGCAGGCTCCACGGCAGCTACCACGGCAAGCCGAAGCGGGCGACCCTGCCCAACGGCGACACGGCCGCGGACTTCGACGGCACCGGTCAGTACCTCCAGGTGCCCGATGCCGCCGCCGTCAGCGCGGGCACGCGCGGCGTGCTCACCGTCGAGGCGTGGATGCGCCCCGACGCGCTGGACTTCCGGTCCCAGGAGGGTTCGGGGTACGTGCACTGGATGGGCAAGGGCGCGCCGAGGAACCACGAGTACGTCGCGCGGATGTACTCGAAGAGCAACTCCGAGAACCGGCCGAACCGCATCTCCGGCTACGCGTTCAACCCCTCCGGAGGGGAGGGGCCGGGGTCCTACTTCCAGGTGCCGGTGCGCAGGGGGGAGTGGATCCACTACGTGCTCGTCATCAATGCCAACGCCAAGGGCGGGAACTATCCGCACGGCTACACGAAGATCTACCGCAACGGGCAGCGCATGGACCAGGACGACCTGGAGCACGACGGCACGGTCGTCGTGCCCCGGCGCGGCAGCGCGCCGTTCCGCGTCGGCACCCGGGACCTGAGGTCGTTCTTCGACGGGGCCGTCGGCAAGGTGGCGGTCTACACCAAGGAGCTGCCCAGGAAGCAGGTGGAGGAGCACTACCGGGTGATGACCACGCGGTGAGGACCGGGGCGCGGCCCGGCCCGGACGGCGGGAGGCGACGGCGACGCGTCCCCGGTTTCTCAGCCGGCGAGAACGTCCCTGGTGCCGGCCGCGGGGACGTTCCTATGCTGGCGGGCACCCGGGAGATCATCCCGGACGGCGGGGGGAACGACCTGCCGGCCCCGTCGTCGAAGGAGAAGGCCATGGACGCTCCCGTCCGCTCCGTCATCAGCCCAGGACGCTACGTCCAGGGACCGGGCGCCATCGCCTGCCTGGGAGAGTATCTCGCCGCCGTCGGGCAGACACCCCTGGTGGTGGCCGACGACGTCGTCTGGGGGTTCGTGGGCCGCGACGTGGAAGCGTCCCTGGCGCGGGCCGGCATGGCGACCACGCGCGAGGCCTTCAACGGCATCCCCTCGGCCGGGGAGATCGACCGGCTCACGGCGGTCATCCGCGCGGCGGGGGCCGACGTGGCCGTGGCCGTGGGCGGCGGCAGCACCATCGACGCGGTCAAGGCCTCGGGGTTCCTCGCCGGGATCCGGTGGGTCAGCGTCCCCACCGTCGCCTCCACCGACGCGCCGACCTCGGCGCTGGCGGTCGTCTACACCGACGAGGGCGTCTTCGAGGAGTACCGGTTCTTCCCCCGCAACCCCGACCTCGTCCTCGTCGACTCCCAGCTGGTGGCCAACGCGCCGGCGACGTTCCTGGCGGCGGGCGTCGGCGACGCCCTGGCCACCTGGCTGGAGGCCAGGGCCACCGCCGCCTCGGGGTCGCTGACCATGGCCGGGGGCACGGCCACCCTCACGGGCACCGCCCTGGCCCGGCTGAGCTGGGACGTCCTGTGGGACAACGCCCTCGTGGCGATGGACGCCGCCCGGGACCACGTCGTGACCCCGGCACTGGAGAAGGTCATCGAGGCCAACACCCTGCTCTCCGGGCTCGGCTTCGAGTCCGGCGGACTGGCGGCGGCCCACGCCGTCCACAACGGACTGACCGCGGCGCCGCAGACCCACGGCCTGGCCCACGGGCAGAAGGTCAACATCGGCTCCATCACCCAGCTCGTGCTGGAGGGCGCCCCGAGCTCGGAGATCGTGGACTTCATCGAGTTCACCACCCGGGTCGGGCTCCCGACCACCCTCACGGAGATCGGGCTGCGCGCGGAGGACACCGAGGAGATCCGGGCCGTGGCGCGGGCCGCCACCGTGGAGAGCGAGACCATCCACAGCATGCCCTTCACCGTGCGGGCGGACGACGTCGCCGCGGCGCTGACCTCCATCGAGCGCCTCGGCCGGCGGGTGCGTGCCCGCGCCGGGCTGCCCGAGCCGCAGCCCTACCGCCACGCCCACTAGCGTCCCGCCCGGACACGATCCGTCCGGGCGGTCCCGTCCCGGGCGGGTCCCGCCCAGGCGGGACCGGTCCGCGGAGGGCTCAGTGACCGCGGGGCAGGACCGCCCCGCGGTCGAACTCCTCGGTGGCCGCCACGGCGCCCGTGCCGTCGATCAGGGTCACGGCGCCCGCGGCGCCGTGCGCACCCGCGGAGATGTCGGCTCCCGTGTCGGCGAGGACGTTCTCGAGGGTCACCCCGGCTCCCACCCGGACGCCGTCCAGCAGCACCGAGCTGCGCACCGTGGCGCCCTCCTCGACGACGACGCCGGGGCCGAGCACCGAGTGCTCCACGGCGCCGCGCACCATCGCGCCCGCGGCGACCATCGACCCGCGCAGCTCGGCGCTGCCGGCGATCCGGGCGGGCACCCGCTGCGGCTGGGCCGAGAGGATCGGCCAGCCGGGGTCGTCCAGGGCCACGCCGTCGCCGTCGAGCATCTGCATGTGGGCGGTCCAGTAGGACTGCAGGGTGCCCAGGTCCATCCAGTACCCGTCCAGGCGGTGCTCCACCACCCTGCGGTGCGCCACGAACCACGGGACCAGGTCGTTGCCGTAGTCCTCGAGCCCGCCCTCCTGCTCGTGCACGAGGTCCAGGGCCTCCAGCAGCTTCTCCGCGTCGTAGAGGAACATCTCGGCCGCGACCAGCCGCCCCCGGGGCTCGTCCGGCTTGTAGTCGAAGCCGGTGACGCGGCCGCCGTCGTCGGCCTGCACCACGCCGTAGCGGGAGGGGTCCTCGTCGACGAGCGTGGTGACCACGGTCAGGTCGGCGCCCCGCTCGAGGTGGGTGTCGATCACGTCGAGGAAGTTCAGCGTGTACAGGTGGTCGGCGCTGAGCACCAGGACCAGGTCCGGGGCGAAGTCGCGGATCAGGTCCTTCTGCCGGTAGAGCGAGTCCGCGTTGCCCTCGGCGAAGCCCTCGCCCTCGGTGCCCTGGTACGGGGGCAGGACCTGGAGCCCGCCGTGGGTGCGGTCGAGGTCCCAGGGGCGCCCGTTGGCCAGGTGCTGGTTGAGGCTGTGCGGAAGGAACTGCTCGACGACCCACACGTCCGAGAGGTGGGAGTGCACGAGGTTGGACAGGGCGACGTCGATGAGCCGGTAGGTGCCCGCCACGGGGAGGGCGGGCTTGACCTTCTTCTCGGTCAGGGCGCCGAGCCGGGAGCCCTTCCCGCCGGCGAGGACCAGGGCCAGCGTGCGAGGGATGCGCATCGTGCTTCCTTTCTCTCGGCACCATCCTGCCAGAGGGACGCCGGGCCGAGCCGGGGCGATTTGCCCCCATGGGATAATCTTGGCTTCCATGGCCTCCCTTGACTTCCCGGCAGAGATCTCCGCCCTCCGTTCCACGTTCGCGTCCATCGAGGCCGTGAGCGACGTCGACGCCATCAAGCGGGACATTGCCGAGCTCTCGCAGCAGGCGACCGCCCCGGACCTGTGGGACGACCAGGCCGCGGCGCAGAAGATCACCTCCAAGCTCTCCCACAAGCAGTCCGACCTCGAGCGGCTCGAGAAGCTCGGCGGCCGCATCGACGACATCGAGGTCATGGTGCAGCTGGCCGCCGAGGAGGACGACGCGGAGACCCTGGAGCTCGCCGTGGAGGAGCTCGCCGCGGTCAAGAAGGCGCTCTCCCGGCTGGAGGTCCAGACCCTGCTCTCGGGCGAGTACGACGAGCGCGAGGCCGTGGTGACCATCCGCTCCGGCGCCGGCGGCGTGGACGCCGCCGACTTCGCCGAGATGCTCATGCGCATGTACCTGCGCTGGGCGGAGCGCCACGGCTACCCGACCACCGTCCTGGACACCTCCTACGCGGAGGAGGCGGGCCTGAAGTCCGCGACCTTCGAGGTCAAGGCCCCCTACGCCTTCGGCACCCTGTCCGTCGAGGCCGGCACCCACCGGCTCGTCCGCATCTCCCCCTTCGACAACCAGGGGCGGCGCCAGACCTCGTTCGCGGCGGTGGAGGTCATCCCGCTCATCGAGCAGGACGACTCGATCGAGATCCCCGAGTCCGAGATCAAGGTGGACGTCTTCCGCTCCTCGGGCCCCGGCGGGCAGTCCGTGAACACCACGGACTCCGCCGTGCGGATGACCCACATCCCCACGGGCATCGTCGTGTCCATGCAGAACGAGAAGTCCCAGATCCAGAACCGCGCCGCCGCGCTGCGCGTGCTCCAGTCGCGGCTGCTCCTGCAGCGCCAGGAGGAGGAGAGCGCCAAGAAGAAGGAGCTGGCCGGGGACGTCAAGGCGTCCTGGGGCGACCAGATGCGCTCCTACGTCCTGAACCCGTACCAGATGGTCAAGGACCTGCGGACCAACCACGAGGAGGGCAACCCCTCCGCGATCTTCGACGGCGCGATCGACGGCTTCGTCGACGCCGGGATCCGCTGGCGCGCCGACCAGCGCCACGCCCCGGCCGACGCCTGAGCTCCCGCGGGACCCCTGACCGGGCCCCGGCCGGTCCCGCGACCGGCCGGGGCCCGGTGCCCTGGGAGGGCGGGCGCTCAGCGGCGCAGGAAGCGCGCCACCGTCCGTCCCGGCCGGGTGCGGGGCTCCGTCCCGGCGGGGTCGTCCTCGGGGGCCGCTGCCGCCGGGTACAGCTCCTCCGCCTCCCGCAGCTTGGTGCGGTGCAGCCGCGCGGCCGTGGCGGGGAAGGCGTGCGACCGGGCGGGCGCGGACGGCTCCGTGCCGCCGGTGGGCGTGACGGACCACCCCGTGCCGGCCTCGAGCAGCGACTGGTGCTTGACGCGGTAGTAGTCGGGGTTGACCTCCAGCGCGGTGCCCTCCGCGCCGCACGCGGCGGCGAGCAGGTGGAAGTGGAACCGCGAGGTGATCCACGTCTGACCCGGCCGGGCCGGGAAGCCCTCCTGCCAGAGCCGCGTGAACGGCACGAAGTTCTCCTCGGGGACGAGGTCGGCGAGCCGGTCGAAGGCCGCGCGGTCCGCGCCGGGGATCGCCTCGAGGTAGCGCACGGTGCGGCCGGCCAGGGCCGGCCCCGTCAGCGCGGCCCGCACGGCGGCGACGGCGCCGTCGAGGATCCCGGGCTCGGTCATGTCGCTCTGCAGGCACACCCACACGTCGCCGTCGTCCGTCCCCTCGGCGGGCGCGCCGGTGAAGCCCGCGAGGCCGGGCAGGCCGAGGAAGGCGTCGTCGGGGGCGCGGTCGGCGCGGGCGAGCTGGGCGCTGGGCGCGTCACGGACTGTGGCGTGGTCGAAGGCGCCGAGCGCGGCGCGCAGGCCCTCAGCGTCGGTGGCGGGGGCCAGGCCCAGGCCGGTGGCGGCCAGCCGCGCCCCGGAGACCTCGCGCAGCCGCAGCGCCGCGCGGAGCAGGCGCGCGTGGTGCGGCCAGATGGAGTTCAGGTACCCGCCCCCGAGGAAGTGCACGGAACTCGCGCGCCGGGCGCCGAGCAGGCCGAGGTCGTAGCGCGGGGACCCCAGGTGCGTCACCACCCGGTCCACGTGGGCGTCCGCCGCGGCCGGGTCCATCCCGGTCGTCTCGAAGGCGAGCCGCCACAGGGTGTCGGTGGTCCGCAGACCCGGGTGCAGTCCGTCGAACAGGTGGGACGCCAGCCCCGGGTGGGGGCAGTCGAGCCACACCTCGGCGCCGGGCCGGGCGCGGGCGAGGAAGCGCAGCCACGAGGCGGCGATGAACTCGTCGCCGAAGTTCGGGTGACCGCTCGTGCCGACGAGGTACAGGACGTCCGCGGCGGGCGGGCGCTCGATGGGGACTGGCTCCAGCATCCGCCCAGCCTACCGGGTGCGGCGGGGGTGACCTGGGGCGACGCTCCTGGGCGGGGCGCCGCCGGGTCCGGGTGCCGGCCGTGGTCCCGCGCGAGGGCCGTGGCGTAGGATGGAGGATCTGCCGCGTGCCCCGGTGCGCGGCACGTTCCCGTCCGCACCGTCCCCAGGGAGGAGGCCCATGGCCAAGAAGGACACCGGTCGCCAGGTCGTCGCCAACAACAAGAAGGCCCGGCACGACTACCACATCCTCGACACCTACGAGGCGGGTCTCGCGCTCATGGGCACCGAGGTGAAGTCCCTGCGCATGGGGCGCGCCTCGCTCGTGGACGGGTTCTGCCAGTTCACCGACGGCGAGCTGTGGCTCGAGGGCGTCCACATCCCCGAGTACCTGCAGGGGTCGTGGACCAACCACTCCGCCCGCCGCCGCCGCAAGCTGCTCCTGCACCGCAGCGAGATGGACAAGATCCAGCAGAAGACGCGGGAGTCCGGCTTCACGATCGTGCCGCTGTCCCTCTACTTCGTGGACGGGAAGAAGGCCAAGGTCGAGATCGCCGTGGCCAAGGGCAAGCGGGAGTACGACAAGCGCCAGACCCTGCGGGAGCAGCAGGACAACCGCGAGGCCCAGCGGGCCATGCGCTACAAGAACCTGGGCTGAGGGTCCGGGGCGAATGCTTGCGGTCGGCGGGTACCGCGCGGTAGAATGGTGTGTCCCGCTGCGGCGGGGTGCTTGACAACAAAATACGGGGATGATCGGTTTCGACGATGTGAGTTGAGACAGGGGAAGCGGGTCGAGGACGCAGAGTTATCTCGTAAACGCTCTCTGTAAAACAATAGTTGCCAATTCTCAGAGCAACGTCGCCAAGTCTCAGAACGCCTTCGCCCTCGCGGCGTAAGCGCAACCAGACTACTTAGGTGACTGTCAGCCCGGGTTCGCCTTCGACCCGGGGTCTGGCATCAATCAGGAGGCCACTGCTCCAGCCGTTCGTCGCGGGCGTCTGGAGAACACTTTCGCGACTGAGTCCGTCGGCCACGTGTCTGCACGAGGGCCGGGACTGAGAAAACGCCACGCAGACTGCACCCGGAGAAGCCCTGACAATGCTGCATCGGACGGGGGTTCAATTCCCCCCATCTCCACGAGATCCCTGACCGGGGAGCGCCGCGAGGCGCTCCCCGGTTTTTTCGTGCCCGGATCGTTCCGGGGGCAGGCGGGCGCCGTGCCGCCGCCCGGGAAGGGGCACGTCCCGGCGGGCCGTGTGACAAGCTGGTGGCGTACCGCAGACGACCGAAAGGGCAACGCCATGAGCCACAACGACAACACGCCAGACCAGAGCGGCACCGGTGCCGGCGGGTCGTCGAGCTCCGGTCGCCACGACCCGCCCGAGTACGGTCAGCGCGTCGAGGGAGCGCCTTCGGGACCCTCCTACGAGCCGCCGCGCTCCGGCCAGGGCGGCGCCGGCGACCCGTACGCCACACCGCAGTACGGCCAGGGGCAGCAGGGCTACCAGAGCCAGTACGGCCAGGGCCAGTACGGCGGCCAGGGCTACCAGGGCCAGGACTCCTACGGCCAGGGGCAGCAGGGCTACCAGGACCAGTACCGCCAGGGCCAGTACGACCAGGGTCAGTACGGCGGCCAGGGCTACCAGGGCCAGGGCCAGTACGACCAGGGCCAGTACGGCGGCCCGGGCTACCAGGGGCAGCAGGGCTACCAGGGGCAGTACGACATGAACCAGTACGGCGCGAGCCCGCGGCCCGCCGGCACGGGGCTGGGCATCGCCTCCCTGGTGCTGGGCATCGTGGCGCTGCTGACGTGCTGGTTCGTGCTCGGCCTCGTCCCGGGCCTCGTGGGCCTGGTGCTGGGCATCGTGGCGCTGCGCAAGCTGGGCAGGACGCCCGGCGCGTCCAAGGCCCTGCCGATCATCGGCATCGTGCTCAGCGTCCTGGCGATCCTGGCGAGCATCCTCTTCCTGGTGCTCTTCGGGGCGCTGTTCGGGGAGTTCGGGCCGGCCATGGAGGCCTGCTCGCAGTTCTCCAATGACCAGGCGGCGTTCCAGCAGTGCATCGAGCGGGAGATGGGCTTCACCGGCCAGGACCTCTGACCCCGGCCGGAGACCGACGACGACGGGGGCCCGCACCGGCCGGTGCGGGCCCCCGTCGTCGCGCGGGCGGCTCAGGAGCCGGTCGCGAGCAGCCCCAGCACCTCGTCGTGCAGCAGGCCGTTGGTGGCCAGCGCGTTGCCGCCGAAGGGCCCGGGCTCGCCCTCGAGGGACGTGAACCGGCCGCCGGCCTCCTCGACCACGGGCACCAGCGCGGCCATGTCGTGCAGGCTGAGCTCGGGCTCGCAGGCGATGTCCACGGCGCCCTCGGCGAGGAGGCAGTAGGACCAGAAGTCGCCGTAGGCCCGGGTCCGCCAGACCTCGTCGGTGAGCTCCAGGAAGCGCTCGCGCACCCCGCGGTCCCGCCACCCCGTGAGCGAGGAGTAGGACAGCGAGGCGTCGGACAGCCGCCCCACCTGGGATACGTGGATCCGCTGGGCGTTGGCCAGGGACTTGCCGGTGAACGCGCCCGTGCCGGCCGCCGCCCACCAGCGGCGCCCGAGCGCCGGCGCGGAGACCACGCCGACCACCGGCCGGCCCTCGTCGACGAGGGCGATCAGGGTGGCCCACACCGGCACGCCGCGCACGAAGTTCTTGGTGCCGTCGATGGGGTCCACGACCCACTGCCGGGCGCCGCTGCCGGTGGCGCCGTACTCCTCGCCGATCACGGCGTCCCGGTTGCGCGCGCGCCCCAGCTGGGTGCGGATGAGCTGCTCGGCCTCGCGGTCGGCGTCCGTGACGGGGGTGAGGTCGGGCTTGGTCTCCACCGTGAGGTCCTGGGCCTTGAACCGGCGCATGGTCAGGCGGTCCACGGCGTCGGCCAGGATGTGGGCGAGGCGGAGGTCGTCGGTGTAGTTGCTGGGGCTGCGCATTGGTCCAACCTACCCCGAACCGCGGTCCCGGGCCTGGTCGGGCGGGGGTGCGAGGCACCCCCGCCCGACGGCTCACTGGACGCCGAGCTCCTTGTCCTCGCGGGACTCCCCGGGGCGCTCCCCGGCCCCGAGCAGCCGGCGCAGGGAGACCAGCCGGGACTCGCCCGCCTCCCCGGCGCGGCCCTGCGCCACCCAGGCGTCCAGGGCGCAGCCGGGGGACGTCCCCGTGTGCCGGCAGCCTTTGGGGCACTCGGCGATCGCCTCGGCGAGCTCGTCGAAGGACTCCACGATCCGGTCGTGGTCCACGTGCGCCAGGCCGAACGAGCGGATGCCGGGGGTGTCGATGATCCAGGACCCGGGGGAGGCGTCCTCGATCTTCAGGGCGAGGGCCGACGACGACGTGTGCCGGCCCCGTCCGGTCACGGCGTTCACCCCGCCCGTGGCCCGGTCGGCGCCCGTGAGGGCGTTGACGAGGGTGGACTTGCCCACGCCGGAGTGGCCCAGCAGCACCGAGACGTGGCCGTCGAGACGCTCGCGCAGGGCCTCGACGAGCGCCGGGTCGAGGGGCAGCGTGGTCCCGTCGTCGTCGGCCGGGACGTCGCGGGCGGGTCCCGAGACGAGCACGGGCAGCTCGAGCGCCGTGTAGTGGGAGATCAGCTCGGCGGGGTCCCGCAGGTCGGTCTTGGTGATGCACAGCAGCGGTTCGATGCCGGCGTCGTAGGCGGCCACGAGGGAGCGGTCGATGAACCCGGTGCGGGGCTCGGGGTTGGCGGCGGCAACGACGACCACGAGCTGGTCGGCGTTGGCCACCACGACCCGCTCGACCGGGTCGGTGTCGTCCGCGCTGCGGCGCAGGACGGTGGAGCGCTCCTCGATCCGCACGAGGCGGGCCAGGCTGTCCGGGGCGCCGCTGACGTCGCCGACGAGACCCACGAGGTCGCCCGCGACCACGGGCCGGCGGCGCAGCTCCCGGGCGCGCACGGCCACGACCAGCCGCTCCCCGGGGGTGTCCTCCTCGAGGATCGCGGTGTAGCGGCCGCGGTCCACGGTGACGATGCGGCCGGTGACGGCGTCCTCGTGCGCCGGCCGCTCCTTGGTGCGCGGGCGGGAGCCGGTCTTGCTGGGACGGACGCGCACGTCCGACTCGTCCCAGTCGCGCCGGACGGAGTCCCTACGCGTCACGGCTCGTGCCCGTGAGCTCCGCCCACAGCCGGGGGAACTCGGGGAGGGTCTTGGCGGTGGTCGCGATGTTCTCGACCCGGACGTCCGGGACCACGAGGCCGATCACGGCGCCGGCGGTGGCCATCCGGTGGTCCTCGTAGCTGTGGAACGTCCCGCCGTGCAGGGGGGCCGGCCGGATCAGCAGCCCGTCCGCGGTCTCCTCGGCGTCGCCGCCGAGCCGGTTGATCTCCGTGACGAGCGCGGCGAGCCGGTCGGTCTCGTGGCCGCGCAGGTGGGCGATGCCGCGCAGCCGCGAGGGCGTGCCGGCGACCGCGCACACGGCCGCGACGGTGGGCGCGAGCTCCCCGGCCTCGCCGAGATCGAGGTCGACCCCGGTCACCGCGTCCGGTCCCGTGACGGTGAAGGTCCCGTCCGTGAGCTCCACCGCCGCGCCGAAGGCCGGGAGGATGTGCTTCCAGTGGTCGCCGCCCTGGGTGGTGCGGTCGGGCCAGCGGGGCACCGAGACCCGTCCGCCGGTCACCACGGCCGCGGCCAGGAAGGGGCCGGCGTTGGAGAGGTCCTGCTCGATGGTCACGTCGAAGGCCCGCACCGGCCCGGGGGAGACCCGCCACTCGTCGGGCACGGAGTCGTCCACGGAGACGCCGAGGCCGCGCAGCACCTCGACGGTCATCTCGACGTGCGGCATGGACGGCACACCGCGCCCCGAGCCGTCGGCGCTGCGGTGGCGCAGCACGAGCCCGTCGTCGAACCGGGCACCCGCGAGCAGCAGGGCCGAGACGAACTGGCTCGAGCCGGTGGCGTCGATCTCCAGCTCCCCGCCGCGCACGCCGCCGGTGCCGTGCACGGTGAAGGGCAGCCGGCCCCGGCCGTCGTCCTCGACCCGCAGGCCGAGCGCGCGCAGGGCGTCGATCACCGGCCCCATGGGACGCACCCGGGCGCCCGGGTCGCCGTCGAAGGTGACGGGACGCCGTGCGAGGGCGGCGACCGGCGGCACGAAGCGCATCACGGTCCCGGCCAGCCCGCACTCGACCGTGACCGGTTCGGCGGCGTCCCAGGGGGCGGGCTCGACGAGCAGGTCGGGGCCGAAGCCGCCGTCCCCGGGCACTTCCTCGACGCGGGCCCCGAGGGCCCGCAGGGCCTCGACCATCAGCCGCGAGTCGCGGGAGTGCAGGGGCGAGCGCAGCCGGCACGGACCGTCCGCCAGGGCGGCGAGCAGCAGGTACCGGTTGGTGAGGGACTTCGAGCCCGGCACCGTCAGCTCGGCGACGACGGGACGGGGCCCGACGAACGGAGCCGGCCACAGCTCGTGCTGCGGGGCCGGCTCCGCGGCGTCGGGACGGGCTGCGGGGGCGGAGGACTCCGGCGGCATCACGACAGGGGGACCGGGGCCTAGCCCTGCTTGACGGCGTGCTGGAGGGCCTTCTCGGCCTTGGCCACCTGCTTCTGGGTGTCCTTGCCCAGCTTGGAGGCGTTCTTGCGGACGTCCCCGGCGAGGTGCTCGGCACGCCACAGCAGGGACGGGTTGCCCTCGGTGTCCACGGCGGCGAGCATGACGGCGCCCACCAGGGAGGAGTTCTTGAAGGCGGTGGAGCGGCGGGCGGCCTTCTGCTCCGGGGTGCTCGCCTCCGCGGCGCGGTAGTCGGCGTAGGCGTTGAGCGCGGTGGTGGTGACGAGCACGCCGGCCGAGAGGCGGGGCAGCTTGCCCAGCCCGAAGAGCACGGCGGCGCCGAGCTGCGCCGCGGCCAGGCCCTGGGCCACCACGGCGTGGTTCTGCAGCGCGGGTCCGGCCTGGGGGAAGGCCTTCGTGGCGGCGGAGATCGCCGGGGCGAGGTGCTGGGCGGCCTGGGACGAGTTGCGGAAGCTCTCCACCCCGTTGGCGACGTAACCGGTGGCCAGCAGCGGGCGGGCGATGCGACGGACGATGCTCATGGGTTCCTCCTCGGCGGCAGACGGTACCGCGGGGCTGTGTCGGGCGGGTCTGGATCGGCGGACGGCGCCGCTCGTCCCATCCTAGCCACGGGGACCGCGCCCGGGGCGAGCACGGGCCGGGCGCGGTGGGAATAGGTGCGACGGTGACACCCGTTGTGCAGGACAGCGGCCGCCCCGTCCGGGGCAGGTCACCGGCACAGGTTTTCGGAGGGACCCGCACGGCGGGGGAGAGGAGCAGTCATCACCGCCCCCACGAGCGTTCTCGAGCCCGCCCCGGCCCGCGCGCGCGTCCCCGTAGACTGGTCCGTGATGAACGAGCAGAACCAGCAGGGGGCCGCCCCCCAGCGCACCGAGCCGCCCGTCGACGTCGAGACCGAGTCCCCCGAGGACCGGAAGGCGCGCTTCGAGCAGGACGCCATGGTGTACGTGGACCAGCTCTACGCCGCCGCCCTGCGCATGGCTCGCAACCCGGCCGACGCCGAGGACCTCGTGCAGGAGGCCTACACGAAGGCGTTCTCCGCGTTCCACCAGTACAAGCCCGGCACGAACCTCAAGGCGTGGCTGTACCGCATCCTCACGAACACGTACATCAACCTCTACCGCAAGCGGCAGCGCGAGCCGCTGCAGGCGAACACCGACACCGTCGAGGACTGGCAGCTGCACCGCGCCGAGTCCCACACGTCCTCGGGGCTGCGCTCCGCGGAGGTGGAGGCGCTGGACCACCTGCCGGACAGCGACGTCAAGCGCGCCCTGCAGGAGCTGCCCGAGGAGTTCCGGCTGGCGGTGTACTTCTCCGACGTGGAGGGCTTCGCCTACAAGGAGATCTCCGAGATCATGGACACGCCGATCGGGACGGTGATGTCCCGCCTGCACCGCGGGCGGAAGCTGCTGCGCGAGAAGCTCGCCGACTACGCCGCCGAGCGCGGCTTCGACACGTCCAGGGTGACCGGCGACAAGAAGAAGGAAAAGGACAAGTAGACATGGCCGACTGCGAGAGCCTCGGATGCTGCACGGACGAGAGGATCCGCCTGATCTACGAGTACCTCGACGGGGTGCTCCCGGCGGACGACCTCGACGAGATCCACGGCCACCTCCTCGAGTGCCCGGAGTGCGCCCGCGAGTACGACCTGGAGTGCGTGATCCGCTCCGTGGTCCGGCGGTCCTGCGCGGAGACCGCGCCCGCCGACCTGCGGGTCTCGATCCTCGCCCGGCTGCACGGCGCGCGCCAGGACCCGCCCGCCGCCTGAGCGCGGCGCCCCGGCTCCCGCACGGCAGGACCTCCGGGCACACGGAAGGGCCCCGGACCGCGTCAGCGGTCCGGGGCCCTTCCGTCACGGCGTCGCCGGGGTCCGGGAAGGACCTCAGGCGTTGGGGCGCTTGCCGTGGTTGGCGCCGCCCTTGCGGCGGTCCTTGCGCTTGCGTCCGCGCTTGCTCATGCGAGCCTCCTGTCTGTCCGCGGTCGCCCGCGGTGGATCGTGGGTGTCGGCGTCCGTTCCCGCGTGGTCTGGTGATGTCAGCGGCGGCCGGACGAGGCACTGCCCGCCATTCTCTCACACGCGGGACGGGCGGGGCTCACCGGGGCTCGGGCAGGTCCAGCCAGTCGTACCAGCCGCGGTGCAGCACGAGCCACGCCATCAGCCCGTAGCCGGCCTGGCCGGGGTGTCCGTGGTTGGCCGCGAGGTCCTTGCGCCACTGCTCGTGGTGCTGCAGCGGGTTGAACGTGTCCACGTAGACGTGGTTGCGCCGGGTCGTGACGTCCGCGTAGGCGGCCGAGAGGTCCGCGATCCGGCGGTTGCGCTCGGCGTCCATCGTGGGCGGGGGGCCGACCACGAGGACCCGCACGTTGTGCTGGGAGGCGGTGTCGATGATGTTGGCCATGTTCAGCCGGGAGCGCGCGCTCGTGATGGACAGGTCGATGTCCAGGGTGGAGGGCGCGATGACCAGGCGGTTGTCGTGGCCGGGGGAGAAGCGGCGGGCCGCCTCCTCGAACCAGCGCTCGTTGAGCGACTCGCTGCCCTCGCCGGGCGCCGCCAGGTTGTAGGCGGACACGGGGGCCACGTGGTGCGGGGTCCGGGCCATGACCCGCCCGAACCAGCCGAGGCCCCGGGGGTCGCCCTCGCCGGCCAGCAGCTCGTCACCGACTGCGACAATTCTGATCCTTCGTTGCTCCACGTCGTTCTTTCTGGTCGGGGGTGCGGGATGTCGGGGGGACGAGCGGCGCCGGCCCGTGGGCACGGGCCGGCGCCGGACTCGCTGGGGACGTGCGGGAGGGCAGGGGCACGGGCCCCGCCCTCCCGGGACGGGCTCAGTCGCGCTCGAAGGCCGTCTGCACCAGGGTCTCGAGCTCGGCCGCGTGGCGCTTGGCCGAGCCGTTGGCCGGGGACGCGGACGCGGGGCGGGAGGCGAGCCGGACCGGCCGGTCGAGCTGCGGCAGGAGGTTGACCGCCATGAACGGCCAGGCGCCCTGGTTGGCGGGCTCGTCCTGCGCCCACGTGAGGCGGGCCTCGGGGTACTTGCCGAGCTCCTCCCGGATCTCCGCGAGGGGCAGCGGGTACAGCTGCTCCACGCGCACGATCGCCGTCCTCCGGTCCTTGCGCTCCTCGCGGGCCGCGGCGAGGTCGTAGTAGAGCCGGCCGGAGACCAGCACCACGTCGGTGACCTCGGCGGCCTCGAGCCCCGCCTGGTCGCCGATCACCGGGCGGAACGCGCCGGAGGTGAACTCCTCGATCGGGGAGGCCGCCGCCTTGAGGCGCAGCAGCTGCTTCGGCGTGGCCACCACCAGCGGCTTGCGCGGGCGGCTGTAGGCCTGCCGGCGCAGCAGGTGGAAGTGGTTCGACGGCGTCGAGGGGTTGGCCACGACCATGTTCTTCTCGGCGCACAGCGTCAGGAAGCGCTCGATCCGGGCCGAGGAGTGGTCCGGGCCCTGCCCCTCGAAGCCGTGCGGCAGGAGCATGACCAGCGACGAGCGCTGGCCCCACTTCTGCTCCGCGGAGGAGACGAACTCGTCCAGGATGATCTGGGCGCCGTTGACGAAGTCGCCGAACTGCGCCTCCCACACGGTCAGGGCGTCCGGGCGCTCCACGGAGTAGCCGTACTCGAAGCCCAGCACGCCGTACTCGGACAGCAGCGAGTTGTAGATCGCCAGCTGAGCCTGGTTCCCGGAGAGGTGGTTGAGCGGGGTCCACTCCGCGCCGGTGCCGGAGTCGTAGAACACGGCGTGGCGCTGAGTGAACGTGCCGCGCCGGACGTCCTGGCCGCTCATCCGGACCGGGATGCCCTCCATCATGAGGGAGCCGAAGGCCATGAGCTCGCCCATGCCCCAGTCCACGCCGCCCTCGCGGGTCATCGCCTCGCGGCGCTCGAGGAGCTTGCGCAGCTTCTTGTGCACGGCGAAGTCCTCGGGGACCTCCACGTGCACCGCGCCGATCCGCTGGGCGGCCTCGGTCGAGATGGCCGTGGTGCGGGGGATCGAGACCCCGGAGTCCGCCTGCTGGGCGGAGGGCCGCTCGATGTTCGAGATCGCGGCGGAGTCCCCGGTGACCAGCGGGATGGAGGACGTCTGCGCCTCGTGCGTCTCGGCGAAGACCCGCTCCAGGCGCTCCTGGTAGTCCTTCAGCGCCCGGTCGGCCTCCTCCTGGGTGATGTCGCCGCGGCCCACGAGGTTCTCGGTGTAGATCTTGCGGGTCGAGCGCTTCTCCTCGATGAGGTTGTACATCAGCGGCTGGGTCATCGAGGGGTCGTCGCCCTCGTTGTGGCCGCGGCGCCGGTAGCACACGAGGTCGATGATGACGTCCTTGTGGAACGTCTGCCGGTACGCGAACGCCATCTGGCCCACGTGCGTGACGGCCTCGGGGTCGTCGGCGTTGACGTGGAAGATCGGCGCCTGGAGTCCCTTGGCGATGTCCGTCGCGTAGGTGGTGGACCGGGCCGCGGCGGGCGCGGTGGTGAAGCCCACCTGGTTGTTCACGACCACGTGGACGGTGCCGCCCACGGTGTAGCCGGGCAGCAGCGCCATCTGCAGGACCTCGGCCACCACGCCCTGGCCCGCGAAGGCCGCGTCGCCGTGCACCTGGATCGGCAGCACCGGGAACGTCCCGTCGCCCTCGGGCCCGGCGCCCAGGACGTCCGTCTTGGCCCGGGCGATGCCCTCGATGACCGGGTCGGCGGCCTCGAGGTGGGACGGGTTCGCGGCGAGGTAGACCTGGGTCTCGTTGCCGTTGTCGGAGGTGAAGGAGCCCTCCGTGCCGAGGTGGTACTTCACGTCGCCGGAGCCCTCGGTGGTGCGCGGGTCCTGGCTGCCCTCGAACTCGCGGAAGACCTGGGCGTAGGACTTGCCGGCGATGTTGGTGAGCACGTTGAGCCGGCCGCGGTGGGCCATGGCGATGCCGACGCCCGCGAGCCCGGCGTCGGCGGCGTCGGAGATGATCTCGTCCAGCAGCGGGATCAGGGACTCGCCGCCCTCGAGGGAGAAGCGCTTCTGGCCCACGTACTTGGTCTGCAGGAACGTCTCGAACGCCTCGGCGGCGTTGAGCCGGCCCAGGATGCGGAACTGCTCCTCGCGGCTGGGCTTCTGGTAGCCGTGCTCGAGCTGGTCCTGGAACCACTCGCGCTCCTCCGGCTCCTGCAGGTGCATGTACTCCACGCCGAGGGTGCGGCAGTAGGCGTCCCGCAGCCGGCCCAGGATGGTGCGCAGGCTGAGCACGTCCGCGCCGCCGAAGCCGCCGGTGGGCCACTCGCGCTCCAGGTCCCACAGGGACAGCCCGTAGGTGCGGATGTCGAGGTCCGGGTGCTTGCGCATCACGTACTCGAGCGGGTTGGTGTCCGCCATGAGGTGGCCGCGGACCCGGTACGCGTGGATGAGCTGCTGGATCCGGGCGACCTTGTTGACCTGGATCTCCGGGTTGACCTGGTTGTCCACGGCCCAGCGCACGGGCTCGTAGGGGATCCGCAGGGCCTCGAAGATCTCGTCGTAGAAGTCGTCCCCGCCCAGCAGGTAGGACTCGATGAGGCGCAGGAACTCGCCGGAGCCCGCGCCCTGGATGACGCGGTGGTCGTAGGTCGAGGTCAGGGTGATGATCTTCGAGACCGCGTGCCGCGCGATGGTCTTGGGGGAGGAGCCCCGGTACTCGGCGGGGTGGTCGAGCGCGCCCACGCCGACGATGCACGCCTGGCCCTTGGACAGCCGCGGCACGGAGTGCACGGTGCCGATGCCGCCCGGGTTGGTCAGGGACACCGTGGTGCCCTGGTAGTCCTCCATGGTCAGCTCGTTGGCGCGCGCGCGGCGGACGACGTCCTCGTACGCGTTCCAGAACTGCATGAAGGACATGGCCTCGGCGCCCTTGATGTTCGGCACCACGAGGTTGCGGGAGCCGTCCTTGTTCGGGATGTCGATGGCGATGCCGAAGTTGACGTGGGCGGGGTGCACCGCCACGGGCTTGCCGTCCTGCTCGTCGTAGACGACGTTCTGGGAGGGGTAGTTGGCCAGCGCCTTGATCACGGCGTAGCCGATCAGGTGCGTGAAGGACACCTTGCCGCCGCGGTTGCGGGAGAGGTGGCTATTGATCACGATCCGGTTGTCGATCAGCAGCTTCGCCGGGACGGCGCGGACCGTGGTGGCGGTGGGGACGGTGAGGGACGCGTCCATGTTGGCGGCCACGGCCTTCGCCGGCCCGCGCAGCTTGACGACCTTGTCCTCGGCCGGCGCGTCGTGGTTGGGGGCCGTGGCGCGGGCGCGGGCGGGCTGGGCCGGGATGGGCCTCTTGGCGTCGGAGGCCTCGGTCTCACCCTGGTCGGTCTCGGGCCGGCCCTCGGCCTTGGCACCGGACCTGGTGGGCGCGGGCGCCGTGGCGGGCTTCGCGGCCGGGGCGGGGGAGGTGCGGGCGGCGGTGCGCTGGGCGGCGGGCGGCTGGGGGGCGGCGGCCTTGGGCTGCGCGGGGGCGGCCGCCGGGGCCGCCTTCGGCGCCGGGGCCTTCGCGGCGCCCGACGGCTCCGGGGCGGTGCTGCTGTCCGCGCTCATCGACTCGAAGATCGGCCACCACTTCTCGTCCACCGAGTTCTTGTCCGTCCGGTACTTCTCGAACAGTTCGTCGACGAGCCACTCGTTACCTGCGAATTCTTCAGGGATGGGGTGCTGTGGCTGATGTGGCACGGGGAATACGCCTCTTCCATGGTTGATCGCGTGGAGGCCGTCTGCCCGGTCTCCACAGTGTCGGTCCCGGCAGCGTCCGGACCCGCCGCCGGTGTTCCTCGCCGGCCGTCTCCCGTGACAGCCGGCGGCGTCCGCCTCCGGAACCTGCCGGACGGTCGTCGACCGGGCGCGGCCGTACCTCCGGCGAGTCTAGTGATCCGCGCGGCGGCATGGCTAGTCCGCGCCCCCGGCCCCGGGGCGCGTGTCGCGGGCCCCGGCTAGACTGGCGCGCGTGCGATTTCTCAACACCCCCACGTCCGACCTGACCTACAGCGACGTCTTCCTCGTCCCCTCGAGCTCCCGGGTCACCTCCCGGTTCGACGTCGACCTCACCCCGCGCGACGGCACGGGCGCCACCGTGCCGCTGGTGGCCGCGAACATGACCGCCGTGACCGGGCGCCGGATGGTCGAGACGCTGGCCCGCCGCGGCGGTCTGGGCATCCTGCCGCAGGACATCCCGCTGGACGTCATCGCGGACGTCACGTCCTGGGTCAAGGAGCGCTCGCCGCGCTTCGAGACCCCCGTGGTCCTCGGGGACGAGGACACCGTCCACGACGCCCTGGGCATCATGCACAAGCGGCCCCACGGCGCCGTGGTGGTGTGCGGTCCGGGGCGGGCCTACCGCGGGGTGGTGCTCGCGGCCGACTGCGCCGAGGTGGACCGCTTCACCCAGCTCGGCTCGATCATGCGCACCGACGCCCCGGTGTTCACCCTGGCGGAGGTCCGGGCCGGGTCCGGCGACGACGTCCTCGCCGCCGCCTACGACCGGCTCGCGCAGACCCGCGCCCACGTGGCGCCGGTGCTCGACGGCGACACGGTGGTGGGCGTGCTGACCCGCAAGGGCACGGTCCGCTCCACGATCTACACCCCCGCCCTGGACGGCGCGGGCCGGCTCCGGGTGGGCGCCGCCGTGGGCATCAACGGGGACGTCCGGGGCAAGGCCCGGGCGCTGCTCGACGCCGGCGTGGACGTGCTCGTGGTGGACACCGCCCACGGCCACCAGCGCAAGATGGTGGAGGCCCTCGAGCTGGTCCGCGCGGCGGCCCCCGACGTGCCCGTCGTAGCGGGCAACGTGGTCACCGCCGACGGCGTCCAGGACCTCGTCGACGCCGGCGCGGACATCGTGAAGGTCGGCGTGGGTCCCGGTGCGATGTGCACCACCCGGATGATGACCGCCGTGGGCCGGCCCCAGTTCTCCGCCGTGCTCGAGTGCGCCGAGGCCGCCGCCGGGCTGGGCCGGCACGTCTGGGCGGACGGCGGCGTGAAGCACCCCCGGGACGTCGCCCTCGCCCTGGCGGCCGGGGCCAGCCAGGTCATGGTGGGCTCCTGGTTCGCCGGCACCCACGAGGGCCCGGGCGAGCTGAACGTGGACGCCGACGGCCGCATGTACAAGGAGAGCTTCGGCATGGCCTCGACCCGCGCCGTGCGCGAGCGCACCCGCGGCGAGGGCGCCTTCGCCCGCGCCCGCAAGGGGCTCTTCGAGGAGGGCATCTCCAGCTCCAAGATGTACCTCGACCCCGAGCGCCCCGGCGTGGAGGACCTCGTGGACCAGATCACCGCGGGCGTGCGCAGCTCCATGACCTACGCGGGCGCCACGACCCTCGAGCAGTTCGCGGCCCGGGCCGTGGTCGGCATCCAGTCCGCGTCCGGCTACGAGGAGGGCAGGGCGCGCCCCGTCAGCTGGTCCTGAACCGGCGCCGGAGGGCTCCCGCTCCGGTACCCTGGAGCTCTCATGGACTCGTTCAGTAGTTGCCGGCCCGGCCGCGGCGCCCCCCGCCGCGGCCCCCGAGCCGGCTCGCCCACCGTCCCCCGCTCCGCCCCCGGCCGCCCGGCCGCCGACCGCCCCGTCCCCGCCCGGCGGGCCGCCGCGGGAGGCCGCTCCTGATGGAATGGCTGCTCCTGGCGGCGGGCCTGCTCCTCATCCTCGGCACGGGCTTCTTCGTGGCCGTGGAGTTCTCCCTCGTGGCCCTCGACCAGACCACGGTGCGCCGGGCGATCGCAGAGGGCGACCGCGCGGCGGAACCGCTGCTGAAGTGCCTCAAGTCTCTGTCCACGCAGCTCTCCAGCTGCCAGCTGGGGATCACACTGACCACACTTCTCACCGGCTACACCCTGGACCTGGCGCTCCAGTCCTTCCTGCGGGAACCGATCGCCGAGCTCACCGGTCTGTCCGTGGCGGCCGCCGGGGGAGCGACCCTGGCACTGTCGATGCTCATCTCCACGCTGCTGTCCATGCTGCTGGGCGAGCTCGTGCCCAAGAACTGGGCCATCGCGGAGGCGTTCCGGGTGGGGCGGCTGGTCGCCCGTCCCCAGCTCGTGTTCACCGCGGTGTTCAAGCCGTTCGTCGTCACCCTCAACGGCGTGGCCAACCGGGTCCTGCACCTGTTCGGGATGGAGGCCAAGGAGGAGCTCTCGGGCGCGCGCTCGCCGGAGGAGCTGTCCTCGATGGTCCGCCGCTCCGCGAAGATGGGCACCCTGGACGCCGGCACCGCCGCGTTCGTCGCGAAGACCCTCACCTTCGCCGAGCGCACGGCCGCGGACGTCATGACGCCCCGGATCCGCGTGCAGATGCTCGACTCCCACGAGTCCGTCGGGGACGTCGTGGCCGTCGCCTCCCGCACCGGGCACTCCCGGTTCCCCGTGATGGACGACTCCCCGGACGACGTCCGCGGGGTGGTCCACGTCAAGAAGGCCGTGGCCGTGCCGTCGGAGCGCCGCGCCGCCCTCGAGTGCGGGGCGATCATGGAGGACGTCCTGCGCGTGCCCGAGACCGTCCACCTCGACTCCCTGCTCGTGCAGCTGCGCTCCGGCGGGCTCCAGATGGCCGTCGTCGTCGACGAGTGGGGCGGCACCGCCGGCGTCGTGACCCTCGAGGACCTCGTGGAGGAGGTGGTCGGGGAGGTCTCCGACGAGCACGACCGGCTCAGCCTCGGCGCCCTGCAGTCCGCGGCGGGCGAGTGGTACTTCCCCGGGCTGATGCGCCCCGACGAGGTCTCCGAGCAGATCACCGAGCTCGACATCGAGGACGGTCCCGCCTACGAGACCATGGGCGGGTTCATGATGGACCGGCTCGGGCAGGTCCCGAAGCCCGGGGACGTGGTCCCCGTCCAGGGCGGCGTGCTCGAGGTCGCCCGGATGGAGGGGCGCCGCGTGGACCGCATCCGGTTCGTCCCCGCACCGGCCGAGCCCGAGGACGCCCCCGCAGGGGCCCGCGAGAGCGGCGCCCGAGAGGAGGACGCACGATGAGCGACTGGGCAGGCCTCGCGTGGCTCGTGGTGCTCCTGGCGGGCAACGCCTTCTTCGTGGGCGGCGAGTTCGCCGTCATGTCCGCGCGGCGCAGCCAGATCGAGCCGCTGGCCGAGGAGGGCAACAAGCGGGCCCGGACCGCGCTGTACGCGATGGAGCACGTGTCCCTCATGCTGGCCTGCTGCCAGCTGGGCATCACCGTGTGCTCGCTGCTGATCCTCAACATCTCCGAGCCGGCGCTGCACCACATCGTCTCCGGCCCGCTGGTCCACCTGGGCGTGCCGGCCGAGGTCGCCGACGTCAGCGGGTTCCTCACGGCCCTGCTCGTGGTCACCTTCCTGCACGTGGTGTTCGGCGAGATGGTGCCGAAGAACATGTCGGTGTCCGCCGCGGACCGCGCCGTGCTGCTGCTGGCGCCCCCGCTCGTGCTCGTCTCCCGCATGGTCAAGCCGGTGATCGCCACGCTGAACTGGACGGCGAACCACGTCCTGAAGCTCATGGGCATCGAGCCGAAGGACGAGGTGTCCTCGACCTTCACCCTGGACGAGCTCCAGTCCATCGTGGCGGAGTCCACGAAGGAGGGCACGGTGGCGGACCAGACGGGCCTGCTCTCCGGCGCGCTCGAGTTCTCGTCCAAGCGCACCGCCGACGTGATGGTGCCGCTGCACCAGCTCGTCACGCTGCCCGAGGACGCCTCCGCGGCGGACGTCGAGAAGGCGGTGGCCCGCACGGGCTTCTCCCGCTTCGCCCTCACGGAGGACGACGGCGAGCTCAACGGCTACCTGCACATCAAGGACGTGCTCTCGATCCCGGAGAGCCGCTACAACGAGCCGGTGCCGGTGACCCGGGTGCGCTCGCTGGCGAACCTGCGTCCCGGCATCGAGATCGACGACGCGCTGGCGGCGATGCAGCGCACGGGCTCGCACCTGGCGCGCGTGGTCGACGCCGGCGGGCAGACCCTGGGCGTGCTGTTCCTCGAGGACGTCATCGAGGAGCTGGTGGGCGAGATCCGGGACACCACCCAGGACCGGCGGCAGCGCCGCGGGGACCGGGTGGACACCTCGGAGCCGCCGCGCTGAACGGCCGGCGCCCGCCGCGGGGACTCCCGCGGCGGGCGGCGCCGGGCGCCCGGTGCCGCGACCGGGCCCCGGCTCAGGCCAGGACGCGGACCGCCGCGGGGAGCACGTCCACGCGCACGGGCAGCGGGCCGAGGCGCTCCCCGTCCGCGTAGACGGTGACGTCCGGGGCGTCCACGGCCACGGCGCGGACCCGTTCGATCCGCACGCTCTCCAGCGCCACGTGGCGGCCCGAGAACAGCCGGGGGAACAGGAGCAGGAACCGGGCCCGGCCCAGGGGCGCCACGGTGAACAGCTCCAGCAGCCCGTCGTCCGCCCGGGCGTCGGGCACGATCCGCAGGCCGCCCCCGATCGACGACGTGTTGGCGACGTTCAGCAGGACCCCGTCCCGGCGCTCCGTGCGGCGCCGGCTGCCGGCGTCCTCGATCTCGAGCCGGTAGTGGACGGTGCGCAGCCGCACGATCTCCACCAGGACGGCCAGCAGGTAGCGGGAGGAGCCGGCCGGGCGCAGCCACCGGTTGGCCCGCTCGTTGACCACGGCGTCGAAGCCCGCGCACAGGGCGGTCGCGAAGCAGGACGTGCGGCCGTCCGCGAAGCGCACCCGGCCCACGTCGAGGCGGCGGTCCCGGGGGTCGTCGAGCCGGCGCAGGATCCGCCCGGCCGCGGCCACCGGGTCCCGGAGCGGCACGCGCAGGTGGCGGGCCAGGTCGTTGCCGGTCCCGCACGGCACCACGCCCAGCGGGACGTCGACGCCCTGCGCGGCGAGCTCCGCGAGCACGCCGAGGCCGGCCTGCACCATCCCGTCCCCGCCCACGACCACGAGCGCCCGGGTGGTGAGGGCGTGCGCCCGCAGCCGGTCGCGCACCAGCCCCACCAGGGTGCCGAGGTCCGCGGCGGAGAGCACCACGGCCTCGTCACCGCCGGTCCGCAGGAGCTCCGCGGCCCGGTGGGCGTCCTCGAGGGCCCGGCCGCGGCCGGCGCACGGGTTGACCGCCAGGACGAAGACGCCGCGGGACGGGCCCGGCTCAGCCATCGGCCCGCCGCGCCGCGCAGGCGGCGCACAGGCCGGTGATCTCGACCGTGTGGTCCACCTCGGTGAAGCCGTGGGCGGCGGCGGTGCGCCCGGCCCACTCCTCGACCGCGGGGGCCTCGAGCTCCACGGCGGCACCGCAGCGGCGGCACACCAGGTGGTGGTGGTGGTGCTCGGCGGCGCAGCGGCGGTAGATCGCCTCGCCGTCGTCGCTGCGCAGGACGTCCAGCTCGCCGAGCTCGGACATCGACTGCAGGATCCGGTAGGTCGTGGCCAGGGAGACGGAGTCGCCGCGCTCCCGCAGCAGGGCGTGCAGGTCCTGCGTGGAGATGAAGTCCTCCAGGGACGCGAGCGCCCGCGCGACGGCGCGGCGCTGCCGGGTGTTGCGGACCTCCCCGGCGCTCCCCCCGCTGGTTCTCACGCTCACGCCTCGTCCTCTCGTCGCTGGTGCCCGGGCCGGGCACCAGCTTAACAAGGACCGCGCGGAACGTGCCCCGCCGGCCGGTGGGACCCGGGAGGACCCGGGGTTAGGGTGGGCCCATGGAGCTCATCAAGTACACCCACTCGTGCGTGCGGCTCGAGAACGAGGGCAGGGTCCTGGTGATCGACCCGGGCAAGTTCTCCGGACGGGAGGAGCTGGCGGAGGCCCTCGACGGGGCCGACGTCCTGCTCGTCACGCACGAGCACCCGGACCACCTCGACCCCGAGCCGGTGCACGCGCACCTCCGGGCGCACCCGGAGGTGCAGGTGTACGCCCCGGCCCCGGTGGCCGCGGGGCTCCGGGAGGCCCTGGGGGAGGGCCACGCGATCCACGACGCCGAGCCCGAGACCGTGCTGGAGCTCGAGGGCTTCACCGTGCGGACGTTCGGCGGCCAGCACGCGCTGATCCACACGCTCATCCGCACCGTGGACAACATCGGCTACCTGGTCGAGGACACGGTCTACCACCCCGGCGACTCGCTGGTGGTCCCGCACGGGCTCTCCGCCCCCGTGCTGCTGGCGCCGATCCACGCGCCGTGGAACAAGCTGGCGGAGGTCGTCGACTTCGTGGTGTCCGTGCGCCCCGAGCGGGTCTTCCAGATCCACGACGGCCTGCTCTCCGACAACGGCCTCGGCGTGATCGAGGGCCAGCTCACCTCGTTCGCCGCCAAGTACGGGGCCGAGTACCGCCACCTCGCCGTCGGCGAGCGCGTCGCCCTGTAGCCGCGGGACCGCCCGGCCCGCCGACCGCACCCGACCCACCACCGAAAGGGAGCACCTGTGAGCACCGTCTTCACGAAGATCATCGAGGGGGAGATCCCCGGCCGTTTCGTCTGGCAGGACGAGCGCTGCGTCGGCTTCCTGTCGATCGACCCGCTCGCGCAGGGCCACACGCTCGTGGTCCCGCGCGAGGAGCACGACCACTGGGTCGACCTGCCGGAGGACCTGGCGGCGCACCTGATGGTGGTCTCCCAGCGCATCGGGCGGGCCATCGACGCCGTCTGGCGGCCGGCGCGGGTGGGCCAGATGATCCAGGGCTTCGAGGTCCCGCACACCCACGTGCACGTGTGGCCGGCGGAGACGGTCGAGCAGTTCCAGTTCGTCAACGTGCTCCGCGACCCGGACCCCGCCTGGATGGACGAGGCCGCGGAGCGGATCCGGGCCGCCCTCGTCGAGGCCGGGCACGGGTCCGCCGTGCCGCAGGCCTGACCGGCCGCCGGGTCAGGCCCGGGCGGCCCCGAGGGCGTCCTTGAGGGCCTTGCGGATCCGCTTCTCCGAGACGGTGTGGGCGGTGCCCAGCTCCTGGGCGAACAGCGAGACCCGCAGCTCCTCGATCATCCAGGCCACCCGGCGCAGCTCGTCCGGGACCGGGGCGTGCGGCGGCAGGGCGTCCAGCGCGGCGTCGTAGTCGTCCTCGAGCTTCTGCACGGCGAGCATCCCGACCGTGTCCCGCTGCAGGTGGCCGGCGAGCTTCTCGAGCCGCACCTCCATCGCCCGCACGTAGCGGGGCAGGTGCTGGAGCTGGTCGTAGCCGGTGGCGGCGACGAAGCCCGGGTGCACGAGGTGCTCGAGCTGGGCCTTGACGTCGTTGAGCGAGTTCACCGCGGCGAGCGAGGACGACCGCTTGAGCTGCTTGCGGATCCGGGCGGCCCCGGAGAGCACCTGCTCCACGAGCGCGGTGACCTGGAAGACGGTGTCGATGAGCTCGGCCCGCACGTGCTCGTGCAGCGCGTCGAACTCCGCCCGGGTGAAGGGGGGCTCGGGCGGCGTGAGCTTGTCGATGGCCGCGACCGTGCAGTCCGCGATGAGCTCGGTCACCGACCCGTGCGGGTTCTGCGTGAAGACCAGCTTCTCCCGGTTGTTGAGGTGCTCCAGCACGTACCGCTCGGGAGAGGGGATGCGCAGCTGCAGCAGCGTGATCACCCCGCGGCGCTGGGCGGCCCGCTGCTCGGCGGCGGAGGACAGGATGCGCACGGCCACCGTGGCCTCCCGGCCGGCGTGCCGGCTCCCCGCGGCCCGGGCACGCTCGGGCACGAGCGCCGGCCACCCGGTGATCCGCTGGCCCGCCACCGTCGTCTCCACGCTGCGCGGCAGGTCCTCCTCGGGCCACGCCGTCAGCCCCGAGCGCTCGAGCGCCGGCGGGGCCGGCGCCGCGTCCGGGGGCCGGGGCGCGGGGGAGCGCGGGCCCTTCCGGGCGGGGCCGCCGGCCGGGGCGCCGGGGGCCGCGCCGGGCACCGCGCCGAGGGACTCGGCCAGGGCGGCACGGATCTCGTCGTGCAGCTCCGCCCGGAGCGCCTCGAGGTCCTCGCCCTCGCCCAGCACCCGGTTGCGGCGGTCCCGCACCTCGAAGCGCATCCGCAGGTGGGCCGGGACGGCCTCCCAGTTCCAGGAGCCCGGCGGGACCACGTGGCCCTTGAGCCGGCGCAGGACCAGCTCCAGGGACGGCTCGAGGGCGTCGACGGCGGGGTCGAAGTCGGCGTCGAGCATCGCCACCGCCTGGCGGGCGACGTCGGGGGCGGGCACGAAGTTGCGGCGCACGGCCTTCGGCAGGGACTTGATGAGCGCGG